>NZ_CP022412.2:914160-1218880 GCF_002222615.2 Bacteroides caccae
CAAGGGATTTGCTTTTCTACTTTTTATGCGCAAAGTGTGAGTTCCCCTTCCAGAGCCTCATTGTTGACGGGGCAAAACGCAACAAGACATCGCACTACGAACTGGATTAATGCGGAAAGTAATAACCGTACTCCTTTCGGCCCTCCTGATTGGAATTGGAAAGGGCTGACGAAGGATATTCCGACCATGCCGAAAGTTCTGCAACAGGCTGGATATAAGACGATTCATATAGGAAAAGCTCACTTCGGCTGTATGGATAGCGAGGGTGAAAATCCGTTGAATCTTGGTTTTGATGTCAACATTGCGGGGTCGGGAATAGGACATCCCGGCAGTTATTATGGTGAGTGGGGATACGGTCATATTAAAGGTTCGAAAGCCAGAGCAGTACCCGATCTGGAGAAATATCATGGTACGGATACTTTCCTGAGCGAAGCCCTGACGATAGAGGCTAACCGTGAGATAGCTAAAGCTGTGGAAGAAAAGCGTCCTTTTTATTTGAATATGGCTCATTATGCTGTCCATGCACCTTTCCAGGCCGACAAACGTTTTCTGTCCCGTTATACAGACCCAAATAAGAAGGAACAGGCCAAGGCCTTTGCTACATTGATAGAAGGCATGGATAAGTCTTTGGGGGACATCATGGACCAACTTGAAAAATTGGGAATTGCGGAAAACACTTTGATTTTCTTTTTGGGAGATAACGGTGGAGACGCACCTTTAGGAGAAGAACGGGGATATGGTTCTTCCGCGCCATTGAGAGGAAAAAAGGGTACGGAGTTTGAAGGTGGTATGCGTGTGCCTTTTATTGTGAGTTGGGCAAAGCCCCGGAAAGGTAATAAATTTCAGAAGCGGTTACCTATTGAAGCCGGAGGTATGCAAAGCCAACTGGGAACGATCATGGATATTTATCCGACAGTTTTATCGGTAGCCGGATGTAAACTGCCTGCCGATTATGTAATAGACGGATTCGATCTAAAGAAGCAGCTAAGTGGAAAAGTCAATAGAAAACGTCTTGAAACGTTCCTTATGCACTTCCCTCACGCTCATCGCGGCAATTACTTCACAGTATATCGCGAGGGAGATTGGAAGCTGATTTACTATTATTCGCCGGAGACTCCGAAGCAACCGAAAGCGGTACTTTATAATCTGAAAGAGGATCAGGAAGAGAAAAAAGAACTTTCTTCTGTATTTCCTGATAAATGTAGGGAGATGATTCGTAATATGTCGTCTCGGTTGGAAAAAGAAGGCGCTCTTTATCCTATTGATAAACAAGGAAATGAGCTGAAACCTTTTGTTTATTTTTAAGATTCTCTTTTGTTTACCTCTAATTTTAAGTAAGTGAAAAATAATGAGTTATCGAAAGTTGTTGTTTGCTATATTGTTTCTATTGACTATTGATTCATATGCTTCGGTAGTAACTGTTTCTACTCATGTGCATGATATGGAATTTCGAGACTTGGCAAGAAAATGGGATGAAGCAATACCGCTAGGAAATGCGACTATTGGTTCTTTAATCTGGCAAAAAGGAGAACGTTTGCGTATGTCCATAGATCGCAGTGATTTGTGGGACTTGCGGCATTCTAAAGAATTAGAAGGAGAAGGCTTCTCTTTTCATTGGTTGTACGAACAGCTTCAAAAAGGAGATTATACACCGGTACAGAGGCGGTTTGATAATCCATATAACGCTTATCCCGGCCCTTCAAAAATTCCGGGTGCGGGTTTGGAGTTTCCAATAGAACATTTTGGAGAGGTTGAAAAAGTGCATTTATATCAACGACAAGCTGTATGTGAAGTTGTATGGAAATCAGGAGTATCCTTACGCTGTTTTGTCCATGCCCAAAAACCTGTGGGTTGGTTTATATTTGAAGGGGTAGAAGCTGATTTTGAGCCATTATTAATTCCTCCTTCTTATAATGAAGAAGTAAGACATACCGCTGAAGATCATAGTCAACATAGTCTGTTCCGACTCGGATATGAACAAGGAAAAGTTGAACGGACATTATCCGATAAATTTGTTTATAATCAACCTGGTTGGGGGGATTTTTCTTATTCGGTTGCAGTAAAATGGAAGCGGTTTGGAGAAAAAATAATAGGTGTATGGAGTGTTACCTCTTCTCTTGTAAAAGAAGAAGCATCACAAATTGTGGATGAGGCTATGAATGCCGGAATAGAGGCTTATTATCAGACTCACCAAAATTGGTGGAATATATTTTATAGCCGTTCGTCTGTCACATTGCCGGACAAGGTGATAGAAAAGCAATATTACAATGAAATTTATAAAATGGGGAGTATCTCTAGAAAAGACTCGTATCCGATATCTTTACAGTCTGTGTGGACAGCTGACAATGGGCAATTACCTCCTTGGAAAGGTGATTATCATCACGATTTGAATACACAATTGAGTTACTGGCCTTTTTATACTGGCAATTATCTGGAAGAAAGTTACGGATATTTACATACTTTGTGGAATCAACTGAAGGAAAATAAGAGATATACGAGAACCTATTTTGGAACTGAGGGGTTGAATGTTCCGGGAGTTTGTACTTTACTGGGACAACCGATGGGAGGATGGTGTCAATATTCATTAGGCCCAACTGTTTCCGCATGGCTTTCCCAGCATTTTTATTTATACTGGAAATATTCACAGGACCGTCAATTTTTAATAGACAGGTGTTATCCCTATTTGAAAGAAGTTGCTACTTATTTGGAGCAGTTTACTATAGTGAAAGATGGGATAAGAAGTTTACCTTTAAGTTCATCTCCGGAATTTAAAGATAATAGTATGGATGCTTGGTTTAGAGAGATGACGAATTTTGACCGTGCATTGGTTCGTTTTGCTTTTCGTGCAGCAGCTGAATTGGCTAGGGAATTAGGGCGGAAAGATGAAGCTGATCATTGGGAGAAACTGGAGGAAGAATTACCTGATTTTATTCTTGATGCTCAAGGGGGATTGTCTATTGCTGTAGGGCATCCATACGAACATTCTCATAGACATTTTTCTCATTTATTAGCAATTCATCCGTTAGGATTGCTTGATAAATCTTATGGAAAAAGCGATTCTCAAATTATTGATGCTAGTTTGAATACATTAGATAAATACGGGCCTGGCGGTTGGACCGGGTATTCGTATAGTTGGTTGGCAAATTTAAAGGCACGGGCTTTTGATGGCAACGGAGCTGCTAAGGCCTTACGTATATTTGCGGAGTGTTTTTGTTTAAGAAATGGTTTTCATGCAAATGGAGATCAAAGTAGAAGTGGTAAGTCCGGATTTACTTATCGTCCATTTACATTAGAAGGGAATATGGCTTTTGCCTCCGGAGTTCAGGAGATGTTATTACAAAGTCACAGTGGAGTTATTCGTGTTTTTCCTGCTATTCCGTCCGATTGGAAAGATGTTTCGTTTGATAAGCTACGTGCCATAGGAGCCTTTGTTGTAAGTGCCAGTTTAGAAAACGGAGATGTTTCTTTGGTTAAAGTTGTTTCTGAGAAAGGAGGCTTGTTGCGTTTGGTCAATCCTTTTAAAGGAAAATTCAGGATTGCTGGGAAAAAGAAGAAGATTACTGAAAAGAATGGAGTTCTTGAGTTAAAAACACGGGCGGGTGAAGAAATAACGTTAGAAAGAATTGGTTTGTGAAGGCTTTAATTTGAGGAATGCATGAAAAGAAGCTATAATATTAAAAGAACATCATTTGTATGTGTTGCTCTTTTGTTAGTAGCTTTGCCGGGTGTGGCAGAGAAGAAAAGAGAAGCAAGAGGCATATCTCAATGTTGTCGGAGATTATTTTAATGACTACAAAGAGGAAAAAATAGTAAATGAGAAATATCCGGAGGTCTTGCAGAGACTGAAAAACAACTTGAAAACATTTAAATAACTACATAAATAAATATGAAAAACTTGAATTTGACTTTTTATGCGTTCGCAGGCATTTCTTCGATGCCTGTTACTCTGTTGGCCGGACAGTTTCAACCGGAGAAGAAATCTATAGATAAACAACACCCCAATATAGTACTTATTGTTGCTGACGATCTGGGTTACGGAGATTTGAGTTGCTATGGGGCTGATGCAATACAAACTCCCGGTATGGACCGTATTGCTAATGAGGGTATTCGTTTTACTCAAGGATTTTGTACGGCGGCTACTTCTACCCCCAGTCGTTATTCGGTAATGACAGGCAGGTATCCCTGGACAAATCCGGATGCAAAGATATTGCCGGGGAATGCAAAGTTGATTATTGATACAGAGGCAATTACTTTGCCTAAGGTAATGAAACAGGCCGGATACATAACCGGTTCCGTAGGAAAATGGCATATCGGACTGGGGGATGGTAATGTGGACTGGAATAAAAGAGTATATCCGGGAGCTTCTGAGATTGGATATGATTATTCGTTTATTCAGGCAGCTACGAATGATCGGGTGCCTTGCGTTTTTTTAGAGAATAATAAAGTGATAGGGCTTGAGGCGGAAGACCCGCTTTATGTTGACTATCGGAAAAATTTTCCTGGAGAGCCTACGGGGAAAGATAATCCGGAATTATTAAGAATGCATCCCAGTGTCGGGCATGCCGGTTCGATAGTGAATGGAGTGCCCCGTATTGGTTTCCAAAAAGGGGGAAAGGCAGCACAATGGCGGGATGAGGATATGGCACAGTTATTTCTTCAAAAAGCGAAGCAATTTGTCGTAGATAATAAAGAGCGTCCTTTTTTTCTTTATTATGGCCTGCATCAGCCGCATGTGCCTAGAGTACCTAATGAACGTTTTATTGGCAAGTCGGGTATGGGGCCTCGCGGAGATGTTATTCTCGAAGCTGATTGGTGTGTTGATGAGTTTTTGAAAGAACTGGACCGGTTGGGACTGGCAGAAAATACGATTGTAATATTGACGAGCGATAACGGTCCTGTGTTGGATGATGGATATAAGGACCAAGCAGTAGAGTTGGTTGGTAAGCACCGTCCGGCAGGCCCTCTTCGCGGTTGGAAGACGACGATGTATGACGGAGGAGTACGTGTGCCGTTTATGTTGCGCTGGCCCGCTATGGTAAAACCAGGAGTATCCGACGCTTTTGTTTGTCAGATGGATCTGTTGGCTTCATTTGCCGGACTGTTGGGACAAACTTATCCGGATAAACTTGATAGTCGGAACACCTTGAAGGCTTTTCTGGGTAAAAGTAAAAAGGGTCGGGAAGAATTGGTAATTGAAGGTATGTTCAATTATGCCTATCGAAAAGGAGATTGGGCGTTAATACCTCCTTATCGTAAACAGACGGAATATCAACTTTATAATTTAAAAGAAGATATCGGGCAGAAGCATAACTTGGCTGATAAATATCCGAAAAAGGTAAAAGAGCTTACTGATGAGTTTGAAGCGCTGAAGCTGAGTACGGGTAAAAAAACTAGATTTTAATCGTTGAATATAAGTATGCTTTGATAAAAGATAAATAAGCTGAATCTTTATGTTTTTCTCTAAGTCGGTTCCTTTTTTGTATACCATTGTTTTCTTTGTTTAAGTTGGGCAAATAGTGAAAAAAAGTAATAAGAACAAAGAATATTTAAAAAAACGCCTTTTTGAATAGGGGTACAATGAACTGGTGTGTATTTATTATACATTAGCGAAATATTTCCGTAAATAAAGCGGAAGTATTGGAAAAACAAAAGTTGAGATAGAAATAAAAAGCAGTCTTATGTCTAATTCTAAATAAGTAAAACATGATTAAAAACCACTCTTTCTGTTTGCGAAAACTTAGATTTATCGCAGTGTTTTTACTCTTTTATCCGATTTCACTTCTTTCCATACAAGCATCTGAAAAGTCCGATATGAGTAATGTCGTTTCGAACACGGCTCAACAGACCTCGGGTATTCTTAGTGTGAAGAAAGTAAATCCGACAACAGTCGATGTGTTATTCTCCAATAATCAGCGGAGGACAATTGATTTTTACGGAGAGAATATCTTCCGTGTATTTCAGGATAATTCGGGAGGAATCATCCGTGACCCGGAAGCAAAACCTGAGGCACAGATACTTGTAGACCAGCCTCGTCGTCAAGTATCCAATCTGGCAATAGATGAAAAGGACGGCATTATAACATTGGCTACCGGAAAAGTCCGGGTCGAACTGAATAAACAGACAGGGCTGATGAAGGTCATCAATCTGGGAACAAATGCCTGTGTCATTGATGAAACTGCTCCTGTGGTATTCGAACCGAAGAAAGTAACTGTTACTTTGAAAGAGCAGCCGGATGAGTACTTCTATGGTGGCGGCGTACAGAACGGACGCTTCTCTCATAAAGGCAAAGTCATTGCTATCGAGAATCAGAATAGCTGGACCGACGGCGGCGTAGCATCCCCTACCCCTTTCTATTGGTCGACAAACGGCTACGGAATGATGTGGTATACATTTAAAAAAGGTGAGTATGACTTTGGCGCAACGGAAAAAAATGTTGTGAAACTATCTCACAATTCTTCCTACCTTGATATTTTTTATATGGTTAACGATGGAGCCGTTGCGTTGCTGAACGACTTCTATCAACTGACGGGAAATCCTGTTTTACTCCCCAAATTTGGTTTTTACGAAGGACATTTGAATGCCTACAACCGTGACTATTGGAAAGAAGATGAAAAAGGAATTCTTTTTGAAGATGGAAAACGCTACAAAGAAAGTCAGAAAGACAATGGTGGTATCAAAGAATCTCTGAACGGTGAAAAGAACAACTATCAGTTCTCCGCTCGTGCAGTGATCGACCGCTATAAGAGCCATGACATGCCCCTCGGCTGGCTGCTTCCCAACGACGGTTACGGTGCAGGATACGGACAGACCGAAACGCTGGACGGTAACATTGCCAACTTGAAAAGTCTGGGAGATTATGCCCGTCAAAACGGAGTGGAGATCGGACTTTGGACACAGTCAGACTTGCATCCGAAGGAAGGCGTAAGTGCTTTGCTGCAACGTGATATTGTGAAAGAGGTTCGTGATGCAGGCGTGCGTGTACTGAAAACAGACGTAGCGTGGGTAGGTGCCGGATACTCCTTCGGGTTGAACGGTGTGGCTGACGTAGGCCGTATTATGCCTTACTATGGAAATGATGCACGTCCTTTCATTATCTCTTTGGACGGTTGGGCAGGCACACAACGTTATGCCGGAATTTGGTCGGGCGACCAGACAGGCGGTGTGTGGGAATATATTCGTTTCCATATCCCTACTTATATAGGCTCCGGCCTTTCCGGTCAACCGAATATTTGTTCGGACATGGACGGAATCTTCGGTGGCAAGAATGAAACAGTCAATATACGTGATTTTCAATGGAAAACATTTAGTCCGATGCAATTGAATATGGACGGCTGGGGCGCCAATGAGAAGTACCCCCATGCTTTAGGCGAACCGGCCACATCCATAAACCGGATGTTCTTGAAGTTGAAATCCGAATTGATGCCTTACACATATAGTTTTGCCAAAGAGGCGGTAGACGGAATGCCTCTTATCCGTGCGATGTTCCTGGATTATCCCAGTGCTTATACGCATGGAACGGCTACCCAGTACCAGTATATGTATGGTACGGATTTCCTTGTAGCTCCCGTTTATCAGAAAACCCAGGCTGATGAGAAAGGCAATGATATCCGCGACGGTATTTATCTGCCCGCCGGCTCCTGGATTGATTATTTCAGTGGCGAGAAGTACGAAGGTAACTGTATTCTCAACAACTTCGATACTCCTATCTGGAAACTTCCCGTATTTGTGAAGAATGGCTCTATCATTCCGATGACCAACCCTCATAATAACGTTAGCGAGATAGACAAGTCTCTGCGTATTTATGAGTTCTACCCGAACGGGCACACTGAAACCATAGAGTATGATGATGACGGTGTAACGGAAGCTTACCGCCGGAATAAATCAGTATCTACCCTGATTGAATCGGACGTAAACGACAAGAAGAACCGTCTTACTATCACCATTCATCCGACAGCCGGAAACTTTGACGGTTTTGTGAAGGATAAAAAGACGGAATTGCGTATCAATGTTACCGAAAAACCGAAGAAACTTGTCGCTAAGGTGAACAAGAAAACGGTGAAACTTATGGAAGTAACTACGGCCGAAGATTTCCTGAAAGGCGAGAACGTCTACTGGTATGAAGCTACTCCCAACCTGAATAAATTCGCTACTAAAGGCAGTGAATTTGAGAAAGTGGTCATTACAAAGAATCCGCAACTACGCGTTAAACTGGCTTCTGCCGACATTACGGTCAGTCAGGTTGTGCTGAACGTAGACGGTTTCCGTTTTGCGCCTGCCGATCGTTACCGTGTGACTACCGGTACTTTGACCATGCCGCAGAATGCACAAGTGACCGAAGAAAACCGCGAAGCATACACCTTGAAACCGACATGGGATAAGGTCGCTAATGCAGATTTCTATGAAATCGAATTCGACGGTATGCTTTATACGACTATCCGCAATACTTATTTATTGTTTGAAGGGCTGAATGCAGAAACTCCGTACTCTTTCAAAGTACGTGCTGTCAATAAAGACGGCGTTTCCGACTGGGCAACTATTCAGGTAACGACGAAGGCCAATCCGTTGGAATTTGCTATTCACGGAATCGAAGGTGAATCAACTGCCGCTTCTCAGGGAGGATTCGGAGTGAACCGTTTGTTCGACTTTGCCGAATCGGGAGACAACTGGCATACGAAGTACCGTGTGAATGCAATGCCGCTTGATCTGATTATCGACCTCAAGACGGTGAACCAACTGGATAAGTTCCACTACTTGCCGCGTACTGATGCCGGTAACGGTACATTATTGAAAGGTACGGTATATTATAGCATGGATAAGGAACATTGGACGGAAGCGGGTGCATTCGATTGGAAACGCAACGGTGATGTGAAGATATTCAGCTTCGAGTCCCGTCCTACTGCACGCTATATCAAACTTGCCGTTACGGAAGGTGTAGGAAATTACGGTTCCGGCCGCGAATTGTACGTATTCAAAGTGCCTGGAACAGCCAGCTACTTGCAGGGAGATATCAACAATGACGGTAAGATCGACCGCAACGACTTGACTTCTTATATGAATTACACGGGCTTGCGCCGTGGAGATTCTGATTATGAAGGATATATCAGCAAAGGGGATATAAACATGAATGATCTGATAGACGCTTACGATATCAGCGTGGTAGCTACTCAGCTCGAAGGTGGTGTCGGTAGAAAAGATACGCTTAAAGTATCGGGCTCTTTATCAATCAGCACCCCGAAACGCCTCTATCAGAAGGATGAAATCGTTGAAATCCGCGTGAAGGGTAATGACCTGAAAGCTGTGAATGCACTTAGCTTTGCATTGCCTTACGATCAGAATGACTTTGAGTTCGTTGGTGTAGAGCCGCTGAATATGAAAGCAATGGAAAACCTGACTTACGACCGCTTGCATACCAATGGAGTGAAATCGCTCTATCCTACGTTTGTCAATATAGGAAAGCAGGAAGCATTGAATGGTTCGGAAGAATTGTTTGTCCTGAAGCTGAAAGCGAAACGTAAAGTGAAGTTTGAATTGACTTTGAAAGACGGAATATTGGTTGATAAGGAACTGAGAATGCATCAATTCTAGTGATAGAAGCAGCATTCCTGAATCATTCAATCTATTTTTTCTTGTAAAATGGTTAGGGGAGCAAATAGTAGAGGCTGGAAATAAAAATCCGACTCTACTGTTTGCTCTGTTTTTTTAGAAAAAATAGAATCGGCTCTTTATATCAGTCTAGGATTTATTTCGTAGTTTTACGGACGTATTAGCAAGGAGTGTAACCTCAAATAGTAAAGATTGTATGGAATGTAGAATACGTCGGTGGCGGATAGAAGATGCCAATGACATTGCAGAGACGCTGAATAACAAGAAAGTGCTTGATAATTTGAGAGACGGCATTCCTTTCCCCTATACGGTGGAGGATGCGAAAGAGTTCATACAAGCGATGAATGTTGCCGATCCGGAAACTACTTTTTCATTTGCCATTACTGTAGATGACAAGGCAATAGGAAGTATAGCCGCGTTCCGTCAGAGCAATATACATTCGAAAACGGCTGAAGTAGGTTATTATATTGCAGAACCCTATTGGGGAAAAGGACTTGGAACGAGTGCCATCAGACAGATATGTGAGTATATCTTTCGCAATACCGATATCATCCGGCTCTTTGCGGAGCCTTTCGCACATAATATCGGCTCTTGTCGTATCCTTGAGAAAAGCGGCTTTCAGTTGGAGGGAACGCTGAGAAAGAATGCGGTGAAGAATGGCGTCGTTGTGGATATGAAGATGTATTCAATCCTGAATTGTGATAAGGCATAATCTTATCGTTTTTCTAACGATCGTACCATTTATTGATTCAGTACTGTTGAGAGCGATGTATAAGCGCGGATTATTCTTGAAAGTCTGGTGAAATAATGTTTGATTTAAGTAGCTTGTATGCCGTGTGTGCTGGACATATAGATCCGGCACGTAGGCCATATATACCCAACGCATTGGATCTATATGTCCAATACGTTGGATCTATATGCCCGATATACACGGTATATATCTCCTGTAATTAGTTGATAAACATCGCTATTTCACAATGCTTTCCGCTCTTTCCAACGCTATATTTATGTTCGGGCAGATGTTTTCTTTTCCCAGCAGTTCATAGAAGCCGGATTTCTCCAGCACTTTATGTACCTTATCATTTACTCCGGAAAGGATAACAGTTGTTTTTTCTTTCTGCGACATTTCACAAAGCACGGTCAGGTTGTGTATGCCTGTGGAGTCAATGAACGGAACTTTTCTCATACGGATGATACGTACTTTCGGGCGGTCTCCCAGTTGTGCCATGGTGTCTTCAAACTTTGTAGCGATACCGAAGAAATAGGGGCCGTTGATCTCATATACCTCTACGCCTTTCGGGATGATGAGGTTCTCTTCGTGCACGGCAATGTCCGATTCTTTGTTCGGGTCAATCTCGTCGGTGATGACAGAGATTTCGGTTGTCTCCATTACGCGTTTCATAAAGAGAACGCAGGCAATGATTAATCCTACTTCGATAGCAACGGTTAAATCGAAAATGACCGTAAGGAAGAAAGTGATAAGCAACACAGTGACGTCTGATTTCGGGTTTTTCAGTAAAGCCTTGAATACGCGCCAGCCGCTCATGTTATAAGATACAATGACTAACACGCCGGCAAGGCATGCCATGGGGATGTATTGTGCCAGCGGCATCAGGAAAAGCAGAATCAGGAGCAGGATTACTGCATGAATAATTCCGGCTATCGGTGTCTTGCCACCGTTGTTGATGTTCGTCATGGTACGGGCGATAGCTCCGGTAGCGGGGATACCTCCGAACAGAGGGGCTACGATATTTGCCGCGCCTTGCGCGATAAGCTCTGTGTTGGAATCGTGGCGGTCGCCAATCACACCGTCGGCTACCGTGGCGGACAGCAATGATTCGATAGCTCCTAATACGGCAATCGTGATAGCTACCGGAAATAATTCCCTGATAGCTTCCCAGTCTAGGGCGGGCACGACAGCGTCAGGCAATTCCGATTTGATAGTGAAACGGTCTCCTATCGTCTGGATGCAGTCGATTCCTCCGAAGGTTTTCATCAGATAGACGGCAGCAGTGACAACGACAATTGCTATCAGTGAGCCGGGAATTTTTTTTGAGAACTTGGGGGTAATGGCGATGATAATAATGCTGACAACGCTCACGATAGTGTTCCACCAGTTGACCGTATCGAAGTGACGGAAATAAATCATCCACTTCCCGACGAAATCTCCCGGCACTTTCTCCTCTCCAAAAGATAAACCGAAAATATCGGCAATCTGGGTAGTGAAAATAGTAACGGCGATACCGCTGGTAAATCCGACAATGATAGGATAAGGGATAAACTTGATGACTGCACCGAGTTTGAAGACTCCCAGTAATACAAGCAGTACACCTGCCATGAGCGTGGCTACAATCAGTCCGGCTTCACCGTATTGCTGGATAATGCCGTAGATGATAACGATGAAAGCACCTGTCGGGCCGCCGATCTGGACTTTGCTACCTCCCATTAGGGAGATGATAAATCCGGCGATGATAGCGGTGATAATACCTTTTTCGGGCGATACTCCCGAGGCGATACCGAAGGCGATAGCCAATGGAAGTGCCACGATACCTACGATGATGCCGGCCATTAGGTCCGCCATAAACGTTTCTTTCGAGTAATTCTTCAGACAAGAAACCAGCTTGGGTTTAAATTCAAATAGCTTCATTTTTATGAGTTGTTATACGTGTAATCTGACCTTTTTGCAAAGTAGAGGTTGCAAAATTATATAAAATAATCGAAATAAGTATGTTCTCCAGCATATTATTTGTCTGTTGATAGATTTCATCAATGAACTGATAGTTTTTATTCATAAAGAAAAGTCGGTTTATTACGAACAATTCGCTTATATTTGCGTTATAAATAGTACGACAAGTTACGTTTGGTAATTACCAATTTAAAATATAGATTAGAATTATGGCTAAAAGTATTAAAGGAACTCAGACAGAGAAGAATCTGTTGACTTCATTTGCAGGAGAATCACAAGCAAGAATGCGTTACACTTATTTCGCAAGTGTGGCTAAAAAGGAAGGTTACGAACAGATTTCTGCTATCTTCACTGAAACGGCTGATCAGGAAAAAGAACATGCAAAACGTATGTTTAAGTTTCTGGAAGGTGGTATGGTTGAAATTACTGCCAGCTATCCGGCCGGTGTAATCGGTACTACACTCGAAAATCTTCGCGCTGCCGCTGCCGGCGAGCATGAAGAATGGTCACTGGATTATCCCCACTTCGCAGATGTAGCAGAACAGGAAGGTTTCCCGATGATTGCTGCTATGTACCGCAACATCTCTATCGCTGAAAAAGGTCACGAAGAAAGATATCTGGCTTTCGTGAACAATATCGAAAATATGACTGTATTCGCTAAAGAAGGCGAAGTGGTATGGCAATGCCGTAACTGCGGTTACATCACCGTAGGTAAGGAAGCTCCTGAAGTTTGTCCGGCTTGCCTGCATCCGCAAGCATATTTCGAAGTGAAGAAAGAAAACTATTAATCTGCGTCTACCGGGTTAATTGGATAAAGAAAAATGAGGCTGACTTGTTAATCAGCCTCATTTTCTATTTATTTCGGATACTGTCTTTGTAAATGGTAATTGTTCGTTCTCCTGTCGAATCATTCTTGATACTAGTTACATCTCCCCGTGTGGTGAAATATACATAGTTTCCCATATCAAAAAAACGGTAGACTTTTATTCCCTCGTGCTCAAACAGATAACTTACTTCGTAGGTTCTGTTGTTCTCGGATTTCCCACTTTTTAGCGGGATGCCTGTATAACAGGAAGCTAATCCTATCATACAGAACAAAGAAATAAAGAGTTGAGCTAATGTTTTCATAATTATTTCTTTGCGTGCGGATAATCTATCGTGTAATGCAATCCGCGGCTTTCCTTGCGTTCCATTGCCTGGCGCATAATCAGATAGCCGACATTCACCATATTGCGCAATTCACAGATTTCTCTGGAAGCGACACTACGTTTGAACAGGCTTTCAGTCTCTTCGTAGATAATGTCCAGTCTGTCCCAGGCACGTTTCAAGCGAAGGTCGCTGCGGACAATACCTACATACGTACTCATAATCTGATTTACTTCCTTCATGCTCTGTGTGATGAGTACCATTTCTTCCGGTGAGCGGGTACCTTCATCGTTCCATTCGGGGATGTTTTCGTTGTAGGAATATTGGTCGATGACTTGCAGACTGTGCTTGGCAGCTGCATCGGCATATACCACGGCTTCAATCAAAGAGTTGGAAGCCAGGCGGTTACCGCCGTGCAGTCCTGTGCAAGAACACTCTCCTACTGCGTATAGACGCTCGATAGAAGACTGTCCGTTCAGGTCTACCAGGATACCGCCGCAGAGATAATGGGCGGCCGGAGCTACCGGGATATAATCTTTAGTGATGTCGATGCCCAGACTCAGGCATTTCTCGTAGATATTGGGGAAATGTTTCTTTGTTTCTTCCGGATCTTTGTGGGTGACGTCCAAATAAACATGATCGTCTCCGCGATTCTTCATCTCGTTGTCAATGGCACGTGCCACGATGTCGCGCGGGGCAAGCGAGAGACGCGGGTCGTATTTCTGCATGAATTCCTTGCCGTCCATAGTACGGAGTACGCCACCGTAGCCGCGCATTGCTTCCGTAATCAGGAAAGAAGGACGGTCACCCGGATGATAAAGGGCGGTGGGGTGGAACTGTACAAATTCCATATCTTTCACCGTACCTTTGGCGCGGTAAACCATAGCGATGCCGTCTCCCGTGGCGACTAGCGGATTGGTTGTGGTCTTGTAGACGGCTCCTACTCCACCGGTGGCCATCAAAGTCACTTTGGCAAGATAGGTATCTACTTTTCCGGTCTTCGGATCGAGGATATAAGCACCGTAGCATTTGATGTCCGGTGTCTGGCGGGTAACGGTGACTCCCAGATGATGTTGGGTCAGGATTTCAATAGCAAACTGGTTCTCGATTACCGTGATATTGGGATGCCGTTGCACGGCTTTGATCAGGCTATCCTGTATTTCAGCTCCCGTATTGTCTTTGTGGTGAAGGATACGGAATTCAGAGTGTCCCCCTTCGCGGTGCAGGTCAAATTCGCCTTTCTCATTTTTGTCGAAGTCCACTCCCCACTTGATTAGTTCCTCAATTTGTGCGGGAGCTTCGCGCACTACTTTCTCCACTGCGGCACGGTCGCTGATCCAGTCGCCGGCGTTCATGGTGTCTTCAATGTGTTTGTCGAAATTGTCTACCAGCAGGTTGGTCACAGACGCTACCCCACCTTGTGCGAAGTACGTATTGGCCTCTTCCAGCCCACTTTTACAGATAAGAGCAACTTTACCTTTGTGCGCCACTTTCAGCGCAAAACTCATACCGGCAATTCCGGAGCCGATAACGAGGAAATCGAATTTTCTTACCATAATTTTGTTATTTCTCACCGCAAAGCTACAAAATAAGTTACTTCGTTGTACTTTTCGTTGTCACTAATTCATAAAATTGCTACCTTGCAGGCAAAAATCTGACAAAATGAATCGAATTTTTCATGCCCGCATCGCCTGGTACCAGTATTTCCTCTTGGCAGTGCTTACTGTAAATGCCGTCGGTGCTTTGTGGTGTAAATATATCTTGCCGGCTGTGCTGTTTATGCTCATGCTGATTGTAGTGATCGAACAGATTATACATACCGCCTATACGGTCACTACGAACGGAAATATTGAAATATCCCGTGGACGCTTTATCCGTAAGAAGGTAATTCCTATTTCCGAAATTACGACTATACAAAGGTACCGTTCTATGAAATTCGGGAGTTTCTCGGTGACCGATTACATATTGATAGAGTATGGGAAAGACAAGTTTGCTTCCGTCATGCCTGTCAAAGAACGGGAATTTGTTGAACTGATTGAAAAGAAAATGAACTAAATAATTTATTTACTATGAAATACCAAGTGATTATTATCGGCGGTGGTCCTGCGGGATATACGGCTGCCGAATCTGCCGGCAAAGCCGGTTTGAGTGTATTGTTGATTGAAAAGAACAATCTGGGCGGTGTCTGTCTGAACGAGGGATGCATCCCGACTAAGACCCTGCTCTATTCGGCAAAAACTTATGATAGTGCAAAGCACGCGTCGAAGTATGCGATAAACGTATCCGAAGTCTCTTTTGATTTATCCAAGATTATTGTCCGTAAGAGCAAAGTGGTACGTAAACTGGTATTGGGGGTGAAGGCGAAGTTGGCTTCGAATAATGTCGCGATAGTATCGGGAGAAGCGCAAATCATAGATAAGAATACAGTCCGCTGCGGTGAGGAGACTTACGAAGGCGAGAACCTGATACTTTGCACCGGTTCGGAAACCTTTATTCCCCCTATTCCCGGAGTGGAAACGGTGAATTACTGGACGCACCGGGACGCGTTGGATAATAAAGAACTGCCCGCTTCTCTGGCCATTGTCGGTGGCGGAGTGATAGGAATGGAGTTCGCTTCTTTCTTCAATAGCTTGGGCGTGCAAGTGACGGTAGTCGAAATGCTGGATGAGATTCTCGGCGGAATGGATAAGGAACTTTCTGCTCTGTTGCGTGCGGAATATGCAAAGCGAGGCATTAAATTCCTGCTTAGTACGAAAGTTGTCGGCCTGTCGCAGACGGAAGGAGCTGCTGTTGTCTCTTATGAGAATGCGGAAGGAAGTGGCAGTGTGGTAGCGGAGAAGCTGTTGATGAGTGTCGGCCGTCGTCCTGTGACAAAAGGTTTCGGGCTCGAAAACCTGAATTTGGAAAAGACAGAACGTGGGGCTGTCAAAGTGGATGAGAAGATGCAGACCTCCGTGCCTGGTGTTTATGTTTGCGGTGACCTGACCGGATTCTCCTTGCTGGCTCATACAGCCGTTCGTGAAGCAGAGGTGGCCGTGCATTCTATTTTGGGAAAAGAAGACACTATGAGCTATCGTGCCATTCCGGGGGTTGTCTATACCAATCCGGAGATTGCCGGGGTAGGTGAAACGGAAGAATCTGCTTCAGCAAAAGGCATTACTTGTCAAGTCATAAAGCTCCCAATGGCTTATTCCGGTCGTTTTGTAGCAGAGAACGAAGGAGTGAACGGGGTTTGCAAGGTGCTGCTGGATGAACAGGAGCGGGTGATTGGAGCGCACGTGTTGGGTAACCCGGCTTCAGAGATAATAACCCTTGCAGGAACGGCCATTGAACTTGGGTTGACGGCGGCGCAATGGAAGAAGATTGTCTTCCCTCATCCAACGGTGGGTGAGATATTCCGGGAAGCATTGTAATCCGGTACATACCATAAAAAGATATATATGAGAAAATATATAATTGTTCCGGTTTTCTTGGCGGTGGTGCTGGTGATGATGTGTCATTGTACATCCGACCGGAAAGCAACAGTTCCGGCAAACGAATATTTGATTCAGGGAGAGCTGGCAAATCTTTCGGATAGTATAGTGATAGGGCTGTATGTGGATGAAGGAAACATTTTCAACCTTGTGGCGAGAGATACGCTTCTGAATGGCAAGTTTTCTTTCCGGGATACTGTCTCTGTTACAAAGAAAATGCTGATAATGTCTGATAATAAGGGATTCCCGGGCACATGGCTG
The DNA here is from genome assembly GCF_002222615.2 of Bacteroides caccae. Lineage (NCBI taxonomy): Bacteria > Pseudomonadati > Bacteroidota > Bacteroidia > Bacteroidales > Bacteroidaceae > Bacteroides > Bacteroides caccae. Next base: position 931,330 of record NZ_CP022412.2, read on the forward strand.
GAAGTATGGATAGCGCCGGGGGAGTATATAGAAATCAAAGGAGAGGACAAATTACTGAAAACCTGGGAAGTGGTGAGCGATATCCCCGAACAGGCGGAAGAAAATCGCTTTACGGCTTGTGCAATGGCTCAGCAAAAAGAACTGATGCAGCATTTGGCGGCCGAATATGACTGGCAGCGGATGATGTTTATAGACCATGCAGGCGATCAGGAATTTGAAAAGAAAGGCTGGGCAAAGATAGACTCTATCCGGAAGTTGACAACGCCTTTACAGCAAGAAATCTGGAAAAAGGAACTTGAATATATGAAAGAGGCGCCTATCTCTAAAGTGTGGATAGATAAGCTGCTGCTATATGCTTCTATGATGAAATACGAAACTGTCATGCCTTATAAGGAAGAAGTGAAGAGCTTGTATGCTCGAATGCCGGAAACCGAGAAGCAAACGGATGCCGGACAGGAGATTACGGCCTATATTTATCCTCCTTCTGTGGCAGGAATAGGAGATATGATGGTTGACGGAGAACTATATGACGTGAATGACTCTCTCCGCCATATATCCGAATTTGCGGGACGATTCATTTTGCTGGATTTCTGGAGTAGCGGATGTGGTCCTTGTGTGGAGTCGATCCCGGAAATGGAGAAGGTCATAGATACTTATAAGGATAGAATGACCGTGATTAGTATCAGTGAAGACCCGAAAGCACGCTGGAAAGAATATGTTAAGACGAAAGGAATGGGCGGCAACCAGTGGAATGAACTTCGCAGAGGCCGTACGGGACTTGCTGTGAGTTATCAGGTGAAAGGGATTCCTCATTATGTGCTTATTGCTCCTAGCGGGAAGATACAAGATATGTGGTCCGGTTATGGTTCCGGTTCACTTCTGGAAACGGTGAAGAAGAATCTGAAATAGTAGAAAAGAGACTGACTAAAAAGTCAATAGTATCTTCATTCTCCTCCTTCTGGAAGGAGGAATACCCGTAGGGGGAGGTGGTAGGTAGATGCATAAATCATTTATTATCAGCATTGTGCATCCACCTGTCACCCCGGCTTTCAGATACCCTCTTTTGTTTTTTGTCAGATTTTAGACTTATTCAGTTGGGAAGTGCTATATTTGCGGGTGTGATTCGATTCATAACCTGTATTGTATGAAGAAAGTTCTTTTATTAGTTGCGTTGTCCGTCTGTCTGTTGCCGTTGTGGGGACAGCGGGATTTCTCCCAAATAGACTCACTTATCAAAAAGATGCTTCCCGAAGCGTCCGAAGTCGGCATATCCGTTTATGACCTGACGGCGAAAAGGCCGTTGTATAGCTACCGTGCAGACAAGCTCTCCCGGCCTGCCTCTACCATGAAACTGTTGATGGCCATTACCGCTCTCTCCCGTCCTGATGCGGATGAGCCTTTCCGCACGGAAGTATGGCACGATGGTGTGATAGAGCACGATACACTGCAAGGCAATCTGTATGTAGTAGGGGGATTTGACCCCGAATTTGACAGTCAGGCAATGGATTCGTTGATAGAGGAAGTGATGACTTTTCCTTTCTCCGTGATTAACGGGCAGGTGTATGGCGACGTTTCGATGAAAGACTCGCTCTATTGGGGGCATGGCTGGGCTTGGGACGATACTCCTGCAGGTTATCAGCCTTACTTGTCTCCGTTGATGTTTTGTAAAGGCACGGTACAGATTTCCGTGTTTCCTTCCGCTGTGCAGGGAGATACGGCAAGCATATCCTGTAAACCGGTTTCTTCCTATTATACCCTGACGAACCGGACAAAGACACGTACTTCCTCTGCTGGAAAGTTCTCCTTCTCAAGAGATTGGTTGAGGAATGGAAATAATCTGGTTGTTTCGGGCAATGTTACCTCCATTAGAAAGGATGATATAAACATCTATGATTCTTCCGCTTTCTTTATGCACACTTTCCTCGAGCGTCTTCGGGGGAAAGGTATCACGGCTCCCCAATCATACGGATTCGCCGAATTACCCCGTGACAGTGTGCAAGTGGAACGGATAGCCTGTTGGAATACCTCCGTGCAGGAAGTCTTGAACCAACTAATGAAAGAGAGCGATAACCTGAATGCCGAAGCATTCCTCTGCCGCCTTGGCGCGCAGGCGACAGGGAAGAAGCAGGTGGCTGCCGAAGACGGAATCGTCGAGATCATGCAGCTCATCCGCCAGCTGGGACACAACCCGAAAGAGTATAAGATTGCGGACGGTTGCGGACTCTCCAATTACAACTACCTCTCCCCCGCCCTGTTGGTTGACTTCCTGAAATATGCATATTCCCGGACAGAAGTGTTCCGTATGCTATACAAGTCTCTTCCCGTAGGCGGCATAGACGGTACGTTGAAAAACAGGATGAAAAGCGCAGCCACATTCCGGAATGTTCATGCCAAAACGGGCTCGTTCACAGCTATCAATACACTTGCAGGCTATCTGAAGATGAAGAACGGACATGAAGTGGCCTTTGCCATAATGAACCAGAATGTGCTTTCGGCTGCAAAGGCCAGAGCCTTCCAGGATAAGGTGTGCGAGGTGATTATCGGGCGTTAGGCGCTCTCTCTGCCTATCGGCTTATAATGTCACCTCAATGGCGGCAGGATAGATGCGTTGCGGATCAAAGAATGTGGCACAACTGTTCACCATATTCTTCAGGTCCGGCTTTACCTTTCCCTGAAAAGCCTGTTTCCCATTCACTGTAACAGTGATTTCCTTCTTCAAGTCAACCAGTTCATCACAGAGATAAATAATCACTTTCCCTTTGGCGGCAGGCGTGTAATTCTTCCTGAACTTCATTTCAATGCCCCACCTCGGATCTTTCTGAACGGTCTCATAAACGACATTATCCACATTCAGTGTGATGTGGTTGTCCGTAATGTTCATTTCGTAGCGGGTACGGGCATTGATATCGTCATTCGGGCGCTCTTTGACAAAGAGATTGTAGAATCCTTTGCGGTGCAAGCCGTCCATTTCAAAGTCTTCCCAGTAGACATATTTCGGATAAGGGTTGCGGGTATACTGTTTCAGCCACGGAGTGGTGGGACGATAGTCGATAGAATGCCCTTTGCCGGGGATTAGCTCTATGTGATGCTTGTATAGTCCGGGATGCAGACCTTGCAGCCGTTCAAATTCCTCCTTCACGTAGCCGGTGAGGATGTTCCGGTAGAAGCCGCGGTCGTCGGCACCGGTCCGCAGGGAGAAGGCGATGTGAGCACAGTTTTCGGCAGGGGCGTTCTTCAAAGGTTCTCCGCCTGCCATGGGACCTGCCCCGGCCAGGTAGTCGGCGTAGAAAGAGGCAAGACGCTGGCTGCCGTATCCACCTTCGGATATTCCGAAGATAAACAGTTTATCCGGATTGACGTGCCCGGATACTAGTGCCTGACGGAACAGTTTCTCCCAAGCGTATTGCTTGGCTTTCTGCCACCAGCGATAGTAACCTCCTTCGTTGGGGATTTGCGGGATAAAGTAGACGGAAGGAGCGTCGTCAAAACGCGAACAGATGTTCAGGCCGGTTTTCCATTCCGCCTGTTTGGGACCGGAACCGTGTATGTAGAGATACATCGGATAACCGTCTGCGGGTTTTTCCGTGCCCTTGCTCCCCCAATAATAGGGCATGATAGCATTGGGTTCCAGTTCTTTGGGGAGGTGCCATTTTCCCTTGCTGGAAGCGGATAACGTATCCAGGGCGATTAGCTTTTCTTCGTCCAGCTCATCGTTGGCTGTTTTCCAAGCTTCCCATACCAATTGGCGGTAGGCCGATGCTTTGAGAAGACTGAATGACTGGTGCTTTTCATATAAAGGCGTTTCTCCACGGAGATAGTCGTTGAAATAGCATTCGATATTTTTCCGGATTTTATCAGCAGGACCGGCTACTGCTTGCAGCCTGCCGCTCCCTAATATAATAAGGAGAAGCAGACTGTGTACAGCTATCTTTTTCATATTCTTTTTATATTCAGACTTAGGTGAATAGAAAATCGGAATATTATCGGGCGTATTCGGCCCAGTTAGTGTTCTTCATATCACCGCTCTTGGCAAGTTCTGCGTGCATGCCCAGTGCAGCCTGAATAGCGTGCGGAGTCTGTGCCTTGCCGCCGGCCAGTTTGAGGTAATCCCAAAGTAACTGTTTGTAGTCGGGATGTGCACAGTTTTCGATAATGGCCTGTGCACGTTCTTTCGGGCTCTTGCCACGAAGGTCGGCAACACCTTGTTCGGTGATAACGATATTCACGGAGTGTTCGCTGTGGTCGAGGTGGGAAACCATTGGCACGATAGCGCTGATCTTACCTTCCTTAGCTACTGACGGGCAGGTAAAGATAGAGATGTAAGCATTGCGTGTAAAGTCGCCCGAACCGCCGATACCGTTCATCATCTTCGTACCGCCGATATGAGTTGAGTTTACGTTGCCGTACAGGTCGACTTCGATTGCGGTATTGATAGAGATAACACCGAGACGGCGTACTACTTCCGGGTTGTTTGAGATTTCCGACGGGCGGAGCACCAGTTTGTCGCGGAAGAAATCCATGTCATTGTAGATACCTTCCAGACAGTCGTTGGTGACAGTCAGCGAGCAGGCGCTGCCGAATTTGATACGTCCTTCACGAATCAAACCGATCACGGAGTTCTGAATAACTTCAGTGTACATTTCAAATGCGGGAATCGTTTTGTCACGTCCCAGCGCACCGAGTACGGCGTTGGCGATGTTTCCTACGCCCGACTGCAACGGCAGGAAGGTCGACGGGATGATACCGCGTTTCATGTCTGCGGCAAGGAAGTCGGCAACATTCTGTCCGATTTTGTCGGTCAACGGGTCGGCAGCGGCGAAAGAGCGTGCTTCGTCCGGCCAGTTAGTCTCTACCACGCCTACGATTTTCTTCGGATCCACTTGGATGTAAGGCAGTCCGATGCGGTCGCTCGGCTTGTAGATAGGTATTTCGCGGCGGTAAGGCGGGTCGAGTGGTTCGTACACATCGTGCAATCCCATGCAGGATTTGCTGTGCGCGCTGTTCAGCTCAACGATGATCTGGTCTGCCAAACGGCAGATAGTCGGAGAGATACCGCCGGCAGCCGTCAGATATATTTTGCCGTCCGGAGTCAGTTCGCAGGCTTCGATAATGGCTACGTTCACTTTCCCCATGAAGCCGTAACGCACTTCCTGTGCCATTTGTGAGAGGTGTATGTCGTTGTAGGCAATTTCTCCGTTGTTGACAGCTTTGCGGAAATCGGAATTGGTAGTGTAAGGAGCACGGTAACGAATGGCTTTGGCACGTGCCAGTACGCCGTCACAAGATTCACCGGTCGATGCACCTGTAAAGATACCTACCTGAAAAGGGTTTCCCTTGGCATGTTCTGCTTCAGCTATTTTTGCTAGCTCGGCTGTGACAGCCTTGGCCGTTCCGGCGGGAGTAAATCCGCTCAGGCCGATATTGTAGCCATGTTTGATAAGGCTTGCAGCTTCTGCTGCTGAAATACGATTGAATGACATAAATAGTACAATTTCGTGTTAAATACAGTTGATATTTAATTGGTTAATAATTCGCTCAATATGTTGACATTCAGGGCGGAACCTGATACTCGAATCGTAATGCTCAATGTTTAATACCTGACACAGTTGATATCTAATACTTTACACCTGACACTTGTCAATACTTCCGTTGAAGGATTTCTCCCCAGATAATAGCGCGCCGGGCTTCTTCAGCAGAATGAATGGTGAAGTCTTCTTTGTTGTCATGTGAATCGTGGGAAGTGTTATAGTGGGCACCTTGCCGGCTGTTTCGTTCATCCTGTGCGGCACTGTTGGCGATAGAGGCGGCAACGGATACTTCTTCTTTTTTCTTTTTCGGTTTCGACTCCTGCTGCCTTACTTTCGGTTTGCGCGTCCGCTGCTCTGCGGGAATCGGCTGAAACAGTTCTTCCAGCGACCTGGGTCTGCCCCAGGCTTCGGGCATAGGAGTGGCGTCGGGAGCTACTTCGACGGGAGAGGGTGTCGGCGGGACGGGGCGGTTATTTTTAGCTTTCTTCGATTTGCTATTTTTATTCACCTCTTTGAATATTCCCACGAGAATGACACCTGCTATCAAGAGAAATTTCAAAAAATCTTCCATTTTGCTTCACTTCTAAATAGTTGTCCGCCAAAGGTAGGCATTTTATCTGGTTTGAGCTAACATTTAGTTATGAAAAAAGGGCAGCTTCACAGCTCCCCTTAATTTTTTTAACCTAAACCTTAACTATGAAAAAATCTAATGTTTCTTTCATTGCACAAATGTGAAAAATAAAATTAAATTTGCCAAGAAACTGACCGGAAAATGTTTATTCTCTTAACATTAATTACAAGTTAGCTCGCCAGACTATAAGTTTTTGCGTTATTTTTGTATCAATTCACCACTTATTAAAAACCGAAGCCGTATCTTTGCAGTCGAATTTTTAAATGAGATTTGAGTATGAACGAATTAACGGGAGCGGACTTTAAATCCGCAACTGCTGATGACAACAAGAAGTTGTTTATCGAAACCTACGGCTGCCAGATGAATGTGGCCGACAGTGAGGTGATCGCCTCGGTGATGCAAATGGCGGGGTACTCCGTAGCTGAAACGCTGGAGGAGGCTGATGCCGTGTTTATGAACACCTGTTCGATCCGCGACAATGCGGAACAGAAGATTCTGAACCGCCTGGAGTTTTTCCACTCGCTGAAGAAAAAGAAGAAGCGTCTCATCGTGGGGGTACTGGGCTGCATGGCCGAGCGAGTGAAGGATGATCTGATAACGAATCATCATGTCGATCTTGTGGTCGGTCCGGACGCTTACTTGACGTTGCCCGATCTGATTGCCGCCGTAGAAGCCGGCGAGAAGGCAATCAACGTTGAACTTTCCACCACCGAAACCTATCGGGATGTGATTCCTTCACGTATCTGCGGCAATCATATCTCCGGATTCGTGTCTATCATGCGTGGCTGTAACAATTTCTGTACCTACTGTATCGTGCCCTACACCCGTGGACGCGAGCGCAGCCGTGACGTGGAAAGTATCCTCAACGAAGTGTCGGACTTGGTGGCAAAAGGCTACAAGGAAGTCACACTTTTGGGGCAGAACGTCAATTCCTACCGTTTTGAGAAGCCGACAGGTGAAATCGTCACCTTCCCGATGTTGCTCCGCACGGTGGCCGAAGCTGCTCCGGGAGTACGCATCCGTTTCACTACCTCTCATCCGAAGGATATGAGTGACGAAACGCTGGAAGTGATCGCGCAAGTGCCCAATGTGTGCAAGCATATCCACCTACCCGTGCAAAGCGGCAGCTCCCGTATCCTGAAACTGATGAACCGCAAATATACCCGAGAATGGTATCTGGACCGTGTGGCCGCTATCAAACGTATCATTCCCGATTGCGGACTGACAACGGATATATTCTCCGGTTTCCACTCCGAAACGGAGGAAGACCACGCTCTCTCGCTCTCCCTGATGGAAGAGTGCGGATACGATGCTGCTTTCATGTTCAAATATTCCGAACGTCCGGGAACGTATGCTTCCAAACATCTCGAAGACAATGTGCCCGAAGATGTGAAAGTCCGCCGCCTGAATGAGATTATCGCTTTGCAGAATCGCCTGTCGGCTGAGTCCAACCAGCGTTGCATCGGAAAAACTTACGAAGTGCTTGTGGAAGGAGTCTCCAAGCGTTCGCGCGACCAACTGTTCGGTCGCACGGAGCAAAACCGCGTCGTAGTGTTCGATAGGGGTACGCATCGTGTCGGTGATTTCGTCAACGTGCGTGTCACGGAAGCCAGTTCGGCTACGCTGAAAGGGGAGGAAGTGTAAGTTTTAAATTTGTGTTCCTGCGCGTATGCAATGTTTGTAGGGTAATTATATCGTGGGTAATGTTGCCAAAAATGGTTGGTGATAAGTTATAATGATTTTAAAGTAATGGCGTTGCGGTACCGCAACGCCATTACTTTTTGTCATCTTGTTCCTGAAGTAGAGATACCATTTGACATAGTTTTGATAATGACACGGACAAGTTTTATGTAGGTTACATAGTCGAAATATTTGATGATTCTATTCTTTTATATTCGTATAATGAGGATGGCAAAGAAGATGGGGATCTTTTAATTCGGTTGGTTGATATGAAGAAAAGAATCTTCTTAAACTTCTTAAAGCAAGCGTCCTACCCTGACGTAAATAACTGTCTTGCTCTGTTATATAGATTTCAGTTTATACAACTTATATCAGAGCAAGGTCAGTTTGTATTATTAAAAGTCCTTAACAAAAGCCCATTACATCACTTTTTATTTGTTTCTTTGCACCAAATTCGGGTATAGTGTTGTCTTGTGGTTTGAGGCAGCACTTAATTTTGCTTAGAAATTAATGGAGAAACTCAGTATAAATGCTTGTCCGGTGTGTGGCAGTACGCACTTGAAACGCGTCATGACTTGTACGGATTTTTATGCTTCGGGCGAACAGTTTGAACTGTATTCGTGTGAAGATTGCGGATTTACGTTCACGCAAGGTGTTCCCGTAGAGGCTGAGATAGGTAAGTATTATGAGACTCCTGATTATATCTCCCACACTGATACGCGCAAAGGCGCGATGAATTCCGTTTATCACTATGTACGTTCCTATATGCTGGGCCGCAAGGCGCGGCTGGTAGCTAAGGAGGCGCATCGCAAGACGGGGCGTTTGCTCGATATAGGTACGGGCACCGGTTATTTTGCCGATACGATGGTGCGTCGTGGCTGGAAAGTGGAGGCGGTGGAGAAGAATCCGCAGGCACGTGAGTTTGCAAAGGAACATTTCGGACTGGAGGTGAAACCCGAATCGGCTCTGCAAGAGTTTGCTCCCGGCAGTTTTGATGTCATTACCCTTTGGCACGTTATGGAACATCTTGAACACCTCGGCGAGGTGTGGCAACAGCTTCACGAGATGTTGACGGAAAAAGGACTGCTAATTGTGGCAGTGCCCAACTGTTCCTCTTATGATGCGCAACGTTACGGCGAGTATTGGGCGGCTTATGATGTCCCGCGACATCTTTGGCATTTCACACCGGGCACTATCCAACAGTTGGCTTCCCGGCATGGCTTTATCATGGCGGCACGTCACCCGATGCCGTTTGACGCTTTTTACGTATCCATGCTAAGTGAGAAACATCGGGGTAGTTCATGTAGTTTCCTGAAAGGGATGTATGTCGGAACATTGGCATGGTTCAGCGCTTTGGGACGGAAGGAGCGGAGCAGTTCCATGATTTACGTTTTTCGGAAAAAGAGGTAGAGGATGGGAAATAAAAGCAGATATAAGTCAAGTTCGATTTTCGATATGCAGTTTATTACGTCGAGTATCAGTACCACGCTGGTGTTGTTGCTGTTAGGGCTGGTTGTGTTCTTCGTGCTTACGGCGCACAATCTTTCCGTATATGTCCGCGAGAATATCAGTTTCTCCATTCTTATTAGCGACGATATGAAAGAGGCGGATATCCTGAAACTGCAGAAGAAGCTGAATCAGGAACCTTTCGTGAAACAATCCGAATATATCTCTAAAAAACAGGCATTGAAGGAGCAGACCGAAGCTATGGGAACTGATCCTGAAGAGTTTCTGGGTTATAATCCTTTCACCGCTTCTATTGAAATAAAGCTCCATTCCGATTATGCTAACTCCGACAGTATTGCGAAGATTGAGAAAATGGTCAAACGGAACAGTAATATACAGGATGTGCTCTACCGGAAGGAGCTGATTGATGCTGTGAATGATAACATACGGAATATCAGTCTGGTATTACTGGCTTTGGCGGTAGTGCTTACTTTTATCTCCTTTGCTTTGATAAACAATACGATAAGGCTTGCTATATACTCCAAGCGCTTCCTCATCCATACAATGAAACTGGTGGGGGCGAGCTGGAGCTTCATTCGGCGACCGTTTCTCCGAAGGAATGTGTGGAGTGGCGTGCTGGCTGCCGTAGTTGCCGATGCCATATTAATGGGGACGGCCTATTGGGCAGTGACATACGAGCAGGAATTGCTTCAGGTAATCACTCCCGAAGTCATGCTTATCGTTTGTGCGAGTGTGTTGGTGTTTGGAATGGTGATTACGTGGCTGTGTGCCTACATTTCCATTAACAAATACTTGAGAATGAGGGCCAATACCTTGTATTATATTTAGTAGAGAATAGATAGTAAATAGGTATAGCGAACTGTGATTCGCGACTTTAATTTTGAATTTATAATTAAACAAACTATGTCTGACAAGCAGAAATTTGCCTTTGATAAAGTGAACTTTATCTTGCTAGCGGTAGGAATGGCGATTGTTATTATCGGGTTTCTATTGATGACAGGACCTTCGTCGTCCGAAACGGTCTTTGAACCTGATATTTTCAGTGCACGTAGAATTAAGGTGGCGCCTGTCGTTTGCCTGTTCGGTTTCTTGTCGATGATTTATGCGGTATTGCGCAAACCTAAAACTAAAATAGAATAAAGATAAGTTATGAGTTGGTTGGAAGCATTAATCCTTGGACTGATTCAGGGATTGACAGAATATTTGCCTGTAAGTAGCAGTGGGCATTTGGCTATCGGGTCGGCATTGTTTGGGATACAGGGTGAAGAGAATTTGGCATTTACAATTGTAGTGCATGTGGCTACGGTATGCAGTACATTGGTGATTCTTTGGAAAGAGATAGATTGGATTTTCCGCGGGTTATTCAAGTTCCGGATGAACGAGGAGACGCGCTACGTGATTAATATATTGATCTCAATGATACCAATCGGTATTGTGGGAGTATTCTTTAAAGACTATGTAGAAGAAATATTTGGCTCGGGACTGCTGATTGTGGGCTGTATGTTGTTGTTGACGGCTGCCCTGCTGACTTTCTCGTACTATTACAAGCCGCGTCAAAAAGAAAAAATCTCGATGAAAGATGCGCTTATTATCGGTATTGCCCAGGCTTGTGCAGTAATGCCGGGATTGTCCCGTTCGGGTTCTACCATCGCTACGGGATTACTGTTGGGAGACAACAAAGCGAAGTTGGCGCAATTCTCTTTCCTTATGGTTATTCCGCCCATTCTGGGTGAGGCATTGCTTGACGGTATGAAGATGATGAAAGGGGAGGACGTAGTGGGAGACATTCCTGCATTGTCGTTGATTGTAGGTTTTATGGCTGCTTTCATAGCCGGTTGCCTGGCTTGTAAGTGGATGATAAACATAGTGAAGAAAGGAAAGCTGATCTATTTCGCAATCTATTGTGCGATAGCAGGATTGGTAACGATTATATTGAGCTGATGAATTTTAAAAAAGGCGAAGTACTGTTTTTTAATAAACCTCTTGGCTGGACTTCATTTAAGGTGGTAGGGCACGCCCGCTATCATATCTGTCGCCGGATAGGGGTGAAAAAACTAAAGGTCGGCCATGCCGGCACGTTGGACCCTCTTGCAACGGGGGTGATGATTGTATGCACAGGCAAGGCTACAAAGCGGATTGAAGAGTTTCAATATCACACGAAGGAGTACGTTGCGACACTCCGGTTGGGTGCTACTACCCCGTCGTATGATTTGGAGCATGAGATAGATGCCACCTACCCTACCGGACATATCACGAGGGAACTGGTGGAAGAAGTGTTGACGCACTTTATCGGAACGATAGAACAGGTACCTCCTGCCTTCTCCGCCTGTATGGTGGACGGCAAGCGTGCTTACGAGCTGGCACGTAAAGGTGAGGAAGTCGAACTAAAGGCGAAACAGCTTGTTATCGACGAGATTGAATTGTTGGAATGCCGTTTGGAAGAACCGGAACCGATGATTCGGATTCGTGTGGTATGCAGCAAGGGGACTTATATCCGCGCACTGGCACGCGACATTGGCGAGGCGCTCCATAGCGGGGCTCATCTCACAGGGTTGATTCGTACCCGTGTAGGCGATGTCCGTTTGGAAGACTGTTTGGATCCCGCACTTTTTAAAGAGTGGATCGACGGGCAGGAGATAGAAAATGATGAAGAAAATAATTAACGTAATAAGGAATAGATATGAAGCTATCACAATTCAAATTTAAGTTACCCGAGGATAAAATCGCTTTGCATCCTACGAAGTATAGAGATGAGTCGCGTTTGATGGTATTGCATCGTAATACAGGTAAAATTGAACACAGGATGTTCAAGGATGTATTGGACTACTTTGATGATAAAGATGTGTTTATATTCAACGATACAAAGGTGTTCCCTGCTCGTTTGTACGGTAATAAAGAAAAGACGGGTGCTCGTATTGAAGTATTCTTATTGCGTGAGTTGAACGAAGAACTCCGTCTGTGGGATGTGCTCGTAGACCCGGCGCGTAAAATCCGTATTGGTAATAAATTGTATTTCGGTCCGGATGATTCAATGGTGGCCGAAGTAATTGATAATACCACTTCTCGTGGTCGTACGCTTCGTTTCCTGTATGACGGACCGCATGATGAATTTAAGAAGGCTTTGTATGCTTTGGGCGAAACTCCGCTCCCCCACTCTATTATCAATCGTCCTGTAGAACCGGAAGATGCCGAACGTTTCCAGTCTATCTTCGCGAAGAAAGAAGGCGCGGTGACTGCCCCGACAGCTAGCTTGCACTTCAGTCGTGAATTGATGAAACGTCTGGAAATTAAGGGAATAGACTTTGCCTATATCACCTTACATGCCGGCCTGGGCAACTTCCGTGACATTGATGTAGAAGACTTGACGAAGCACAAAATGGACTCGGAACAGATGCTTGTGGACGAAGCGGCGGTGAAAACTGTCAATCGTGCCAAGGATACCGGTAGAAACGTATGTGCGGTAGGTACTACGGTGATGCGGGCTATCGAGAGTGCAGTCAGCACCGACGGACATTTGAAAGAATTTGAAGGTTGGACAAATAAGTTCATCTTCCCGCCGTACGAATTTACTGTGGCTAACTCGATGATTTCCAATTTTCATATGCCTCTTTCTACACTCCTGATGATTGTAGCCGCTTTCGGCGGATACGAGCAGGTAATGGACGCTTATCACGTAGCATTGAAAGAAGGTTACCGTTTCGGTACTTATGGCGATGCAATGCTGATTTTGGACAAATAATGGCGGAAGTATATGTAGGACTCGGTACTAACCTGGGTGATAAAGAACAGAATCTCCGGGATGCCGTGCAGAAAATAGAAGAGCAGATAGGGAAAGTTGTTTCCCTGTCTGCTTTTTACGTTACTGCTCCGTGGGGCTTTGCTTCTGAAAACAGTTTCCTGAATGCTGCCGCTTGTGTAGACACGGATTTATCTCCTTTAGAGGTCTTGCGGGAGACGCAACTAATTGAACGAGAGTTAGGGCGCATCAAGAAGTCTGTTGACGGAGTATATAGCGACCGTCTGATTGATATTGACCTCTTGCTTTACGATGATCTGGTGCTCTCTGTTACTTCTCCTTCCGGGGCAGCACTGAATCTCCCCCACCCTCTAATGACGGAGCGCGATTTTGTGATGCGGCCACTGGCAGAAATTGCGCCGGACGTGGTACACCCGGTATTGGGAAGGACGATAAAAGAGCTCATTTCTTCTTCCTGTCGGCAATAAATCGTGGCAGATAAGCCAGACAGCCTATCAATATGGCATAAAGCAGGTGAATGTCTTGAAACTCACGGTGGATGAAATGACAGACAATGGCGTAAATCGCAATCGTAAATCCGATATAGAGCGCCAGTGCGAAAAGCGTTCTTACTTTCTTATTTAGAATCATTTTAAATCTATTATTGTGTTAAATACCGCCCAAAGATACTCATAATCTCCGAAATCTCTTTATCTTTGCAACCGAAATGAAAGTGTGGACAGATTTGAGTAGCTTGCAACCACAGAAAAAAATGCTAAAACACGACTCGTTGATGTCTTTCGGCATATATTTGCACTACTCACCTCTCCTGCTCTATCATCTTTTAATTCTTATTTTTTAATTCTTAATTTAAGAAAGATGGGATACTTATTTACATCCGAATCGGTGTCAGAAGGACACCCCGACAAGGTAGCCGATCAGATATCGGACGCCGTGCTTGACAAACTGTTGGCTTACGACCCCAGTTCGAAAGTAGCTTGCGAAACACTAGTAACTACCGGACAAGTAGTATTAGCGGGTGAAGTGAAAACAAAAGCGTACGTTGACCTACAACTCATCGCACGCGAGGTGATTAAGAAAATCGGTTATACCAAAGGAGAGTACATGTTCGAAAGTAACTCTTGCGGTGTACTTTCCGCTATTCACGAGCAGAGTCCCGATATCAACCGTGGTGTAGAACGTCAGGATCCGATGGAACAGGGTGCAGGCGACCAAGGTATGATGTTCGGTTATGCAACGAACGAAACGGAAAACTACATGCCGCTTTCTCTTGATCTGGCACACCGTATTCTGCAAGTGCTGGCCGACATCCGTCGCGAAGGCAAGGTAATGACTTACCTCCGTCCCGACGCCAAGAGTCAGGTGACTATTGAATATGACGATAACGGAACTCCTGTTCGCATTGATACAATTGTTGTCTCTACACAGCATGATGATTTTATTCAGCCGGAGAATGACTCGGAAGTCGCTCAGTTGAAAGCTGATGAAGAAATGCTGTCTATCATTCGTCGTGATGTGATTGAAATTCTGATGCCTCGCGTGATTGCTTCTATTCATCACGATAAAGTGCTGGCTCTGTTCAATGACAAGATTGTCTATCATGTTAACCCGACCGGAAAGTTTGTCATCGGTGGTCCTCACGGAGATACCGGTCTGACCGGACGTAAGATTATCGTTGATACCTACGGCGGTAAAGGTGCTCACGGTGGTGGCGCTTTCTCCGGAAAAGACCCTAGTAAGGTGGACCGTAGCGCAGCTTATGCAGCTCGTCATATCGCTAAGAATATGGTTGCAGCAGGTGTGGCAGACGAAATGCTTGTACAGGTAAGTTATGCTATCGGTGTGGCTCGTCCGATTAATATTTTTGTGGATACTTACGGCCGTTCTCATGTGAACATGACTGATGGCGAGATTGCACGCGTTATCGACCAGCTGTTCGATCTTCGTCCGAAAGCAATCGAGGAACGTCTGAAACTTCGTAACCCGATTTATCAGGAAACGGCAGCTTATGGTCACATGGGACGCGAACCACAAGTGGTAACGAAGAAGTTTTCTTCTCGTTATGAAGGTGACAAAACAGTGGAAGTGGAACTCTTTACATGGGAGAAACTCGACTACGTTGATAAGATTAAAGCAGCTTTCGGTCTGTAAGCTAGTCTGAAAGAGGGTTTATACGATAAGAGCCGCAATCTCACTTCCGTTTTATGGAATTTGGGATTGCGGCTCTTTATTTCTACTAGAAATCACTACCTTTGTTCCATTAAGAAGTAAAACAAGCCGTGAGATGAAAAAGAAATACGACTATTTTATATACTACTTTCCACTATTCGCCTTTTTGTTTATCGGTATGGGTAGTATTTTACTATCTGTTTCTCTATCCTCTTGTTCTTCTTCTGTGAAGAATCCGTTACTGCTCTGTGCTGACTCGTTAATGGAGGTAAGTCCTGATAGTGCGTTATCTATTTTGGAGTCAATTTCCTCACCACAGAAGCTGTCACGTGCTGATAGAGCGCTTTATGCATTGTTGCTTACACAGGCACGGCATAAGAATTATGTACCTTTAGATGATGATTCGCTGATAAAGACGGCTGTCGATTATTATGGTGACAGAGATAAGAGTTTACGCGCTGCACAGGCTCATTATTATTGGGGCGCCACTTATCGGGATATGGGACGTACCTCCTTTGCGGTAGAAGAATATTTGAAAGCGATTCGACTAATGCCTGAACAAAATGAGTTCTTGGCAATGATATATGATAATTTGGCGGAATGCTATGAGGAAGAAGACTTGGATGATGTAGCAATGGAGGCTTATCGTAAAGCTTATCAGATATTGAAAGGAGGTGTAGGACAAATATATCCATTAAGGGGTATGGCACGTGTTTTTTTGTTGCAAAATGAAAAAGATAGTGCATTGTACTATTATCAGCAAGCTCTTGATTGTGCGGTAGCTGTGCAAGATTCTGCTTTGATGGAGGTACTTTATTATGATTTGGCTACAATCTATAATGAAGAAAAGAACTATATTCAGGCAAATAAGTATGTGTCAAAAGCAATTGAAACAATGGGACAGAATAAGTCAATTGCTTATTTGTTAAAAGCAAAGATTATGCTAAATATGAATAACCTTGATTCTACTAACTATTTTTTTAGCAAAGATATAGATAGACTTGATATTTATGGGAAGGCTATTTGTTACAATGGGATGTATCAGGTAGCAAAAAGAAAAGGAGAATGGAAAGCGGCAGTGGATAATCTTGATACATATGTGATGCTTTATGATTCTATTCAAGGAATATCAGATAACGAAGAGCTTGTTCGGCTTATGGATAATTATCAGTTAGAGGAATATAAAAGGAAGTTGTCTGAACATACTAGAACATTGATAATGAGTTTGGTTGTTGTGTTTATTTCTTTGATGATTATATGCTTGTTTCTTTTTTTGTGGAATGACAGGAAGCGAAAAAAATACTATATAGCTTTACAGCATGAGTTGAATCAAAAGCGAATAGATACTATGTTGTTGAAAGAAGAGACATTTTCAGGATCTAATAAAGAAGATATTAATAAGAAGTTGTCAGAACTGAGAGAGGAGCAACTGCAATTATGTATATCTGTTTTTCAAACTACAGATTGCTATCGTAAATTAGAGGCTTTGGAGAATGCAACTCCTAAGCAATTACTGTTAATGCATAATTTGCGAACGGAAATTAATGCAACTATTTGCAAAACATTTGTTGATGTAATGGCGAATTTGAAAGAATGCTGTCCGACTTTAACTAATGATGACCTGTTTTATTGTATTCTTTCTTTGCTTCATTGCTCCAAAGTGGTTATAATGGAATTGATGAATGCTACTTCAGATGCTCTTAAGACACGTAAAAATCGTATTAAGAACAAAATGGACCAACAGTTATTTGAATCTGTATTTACTGTTGATAATCAGTAAAGTATAGAATACTGTTACCACTGTTACCATATAAAAATCGTTTCTTTTATTCTATCTGTGTACTTTTGAATCATAATTCTTAAAACACATTTATTATGAAAGCTAGATTTTTGTTATTTTTGTTATTCGCTATTTTACTTCAAGTAAATACATCTTCTTTTGCACGGGAGATGAAAACTGCACGCCGAATTGAGTTAAGAGTTAAAGCGCAAGCACAACATCGGTCTATTCTAATTTCGCCTGTTGCCTCTGTTGAAGGTTCCTTGGTATCTATTGATTTTTTATCTGTTATTCCTTCTGTAACAATTACTGTAAAAGATGCAGAAACAGATAAAGTTGTTTATTCATCTACAGAATTGAATGTAAATGATTGTACAGTTGATCTTGCAGGTGAGAATCCAGGAAAGTATACAATAGATATATACATAGGTGAAAATATCTTTTCTGGAAGTTTTTTTATTGAAGAGGAATCTAATTATCAAATTTAGCCAAGATGAAAAATAAATTATTTATAGGAGCATTAGCAGTTTTATGCTGTTCTTGTGCTGGTAACTCTGTTCTGTTGGATACAGAGTCTGATTTAAGAGGCTTAAACAATGAGTATGAATTAGGTAAGTCAAAAGCGATTGTTGGCGCTGAATTGAAGGCCGAGACCTTTGGTGATGAAGATTCCATTCAAATGTTGAAAGATAATTATATCGCAGAAATTATGGGGCGTTTGGAAGTTGCAAAAGAAAAAGTAATGCGTACGGCCTATAGTGCGGCATCACCTAGAGTTGGTGTTTTTAAAGTTGGTTCTTGTGGAAATTATAAATACTTAGCAATAGTTATTGATTGTGAGAATGGCAGAAGTAAAACTCGCGTAGAGGGTAATGTTGGCGATAGTTTTGTTGATGGTAATGATAATATGCATCTCGAATTTTGTTTGGTAGAAGCTGCAAATAGTTTTCCTGGAGGAGTATTGTTAATTGAAGATGCACCTACCGTTAATGAGTCATTTATAATTGTTCGTCATCACGATACGGAAGATGGTGGTCATCAGAGTCTTTGGTCTGATGATCCTTTTTATAGGGATGGTGATATAAGTCGTATATCCGGATTATCAAAACTAGATGCTAACGCGACATTAGCATGGCATATGAATAGGAATATGTCTGCATGGGGAGGAAGGCCTCCAATGGGACCGGTAGGAATTAACTATGGGGTTATTGCGCTTCCGGATATGTCTTCAGGTAATTTGTATCTTGATGATGAAGATCATAATAATAAAAATTGGGCACAACGTTGGTTGGGAAATCGATATCAAGCTGATTTAGGTAATTCTGGATGTTATTTTGGAGTAGAAATAGGTATTAATACAAGATATTATATCTGTCTCAATACTGATAAAGATAAATTTGGAAGATTAGTACAGATGTCGTCTCAACATTAATTTGTTTATAATAAATTCTTATTGACGAAATTCATTGATAAGAATTTATTTAATTAATATATAAATATGAAAGTAGCCTCTCTCCTTTTTTTGATCACTTTTTTTATTTCTTGTAATATTTCTAATGTAAATAAAGATGAGATTGTTGCAGAAGTAAATGGAGAAAAGATTTATCTTTCAGAATTGTCATCTCAGAGTAAACAAGAAATTTTTGATTTGTTAAATACTGCATACGAAATTAAAAATCGTGTATTGACGAATTTAATAAAACAGAAATTGCTGGAAAATACGGCTAAAAATAAAAACATGTCTTTGGAGGAATTTCTAGATTTTTTGGTTCAGCAGAAATTACTTCTTGATCAGGATAGTATAAAAAAGTACTATGCGATTAATACAGAAAGTTTTTATGCAAAGAATAGTTTAATTCCGCTAAAAAAGGGGACCATAGAAGAGGAGTTATCGTTTCAACAAAGACTTCGAAATCGGATAGTCCAAGCGTTGGTCGATTCTTTATATCAAAAAGCGGATATTAAGAGATATATTTATCCCCCTAAACAACCGGAATGTGTTGTGAGGGATTTATGTGTACATTATAGAGGAAACTTAGATTCGTCTACTTCTTTTATTGTTGCTTCTGATTATAATTGTGGGCGCTGTGTGCAATTTGAAAAAACATTATCTAAGCTCTATGATCAGTATAGGGAGCAGGTGAAGTTTGGATTTGTACATTTTGCAGATGCTCCTTCTCTAGCTGCTTTGGCGTGTGAAGCTGCAGATAAACAAGGGCAGTTTTGGTCTTTTCATGACGCGATCTTTAACTATGTAGAAGTGGCTGACTCTGCATTCATATACAATTTTGCAAAGTCTAAAAGGTTAGATATGAGGGAATTTGATAAAAATTTGCATTCTCCTGATAATTATAAGAAATTGGATAATATTATTAATCGATTGGTTGAGAGAGGGCTTATGGCTACTCCTACTATTATTATCAATGACCGATTGGTTTATGTCACTAATAGCTATGAAGAATTATCCAAGCTATTGGAGCGCGAACTTTAATGTAATAACTAGAATGAAACCTAACTTTAACTTTCATTGTATAGTTCTTCTACAATTGCTGTATTTATGTGCAGCTTGTGAAGAACTATATAATACAGAAATGGTACCACCTGAAGGTGCGATTGTCTTTGATGGAGTGATAACTAATGAGCCTCCTCCTTATTTTTTTTCATTAAGTAAACCTTCTGGGGGATTGGGTGAATATGTAAGTCGTGGTTATGAGAGGATTAATGATGCAGAAATTGTTATTATTGATCAGACGGTTGGGGTGAGAGATACTTTGAAGAATGCAGAACTGACACCTTATAATGATTTTCGATATTATGACCATTATAGGCATAAAGAAGTAACTGTCCCGATAAAGTGGGATAAAGGTGAAACACCGGGGGGACTTTATGTTACTACAAAGATATATGGGATAGAAAATCATATATATGAATTGCATATTAAATATAAAGGAAAGGAATATACTGCATGTGAACGGATGGTGCCTAAAACTCCTATTGACAAAATAATAATGAAACGTGTTGATATGGGAGAAGGAGAACATAATGAAGTTCCATGTATAAGCTTTAAAAATCCTATGGAGGAACATAACTATTATTTATTTTATATTGATTCTTTTTCTTCTAAAACGTTTCGTATTGCATCCATTTATAACTTGTATTATGGGATGACAAATAGCGGTGGCTGGCCATTTTCTATTTTAGATGATAAATATTTAACAGAAAATGTAGAAGATTATGCAGTAAGTGTTGGGGAGCAGTTTATACTTCCTAATCGTCCCACATGGAGCTATCCCATTGCTGATTCGATTTGGGTACAAATGCATTCAATTTCTGAAAATTGTTATAATGTATATGATCGGATGATTAAACAAATTCGTTCAGATGGCGGAACTTTCTCTAATCGTCCTGCTTCTGTAAAGAGTAATATTAGTAATGGAGCTTATGGAATCTTTCGCGTAAGTGCTATTTCAGAGATATATCATTATCAAAAACACAGGATTTGATGGAGAAGTATTTATTATTGCTTTTTTTATCCTGTTGTGGAGCTTTCACAATCTGTGGTGCCCAAACCGTTACAGTCAGAGGACGTGTTATAGACAGGAAAACTGGTGAGGTACTTTCTGACGCTAATGTTGCGGACTTAGTGTTAGGGACAGGGGTGGCTACTAATTCATATGGGTTGTACTCCATTCATGTCAAAAGTAAACAATGTATTTTAAGATGTTCAATGTTGGGGTATGCTACTAAGATAGATACATTGACGTTGGCAGTTAATATGGTTCATGACTTTGCGCTAATGCCTGATAATTATCAATTAAACGATGTGGAGATAGTAGGTGAACGAAAATTTGGCGGGCAGTTAGCATTAACTCAGAAAGAGATCCAGTCTTTTCCGACTTTGGGGAGTGAACCTGATGTGTTAAAGTCGTTGCAATATTTACCCGGTGTTATTAGTGGTAATGAAGGGACTAATAATATTTCTGTTAGAGGGAGTGATCAGTGGGGGAATTTGGTTCTGTTGGACGAAGCAATGGTTTATAATCCGAATCATGCTTTATCTTTCTTTTCAGTATTTAATAATGATGCCATACAACAAGTTAATCTTTATAAATCTTATTTTCCGTTGATGTATGGAGGAAGAACCTCATCGGTAATTGACGTTAGAATGCGTGAGGGAAATAATCAAGAAAAGCATCGGAGTGCTACAATTGGTGTTATCGCTTCGAAACTTCAATTGGAAGGTCCAATAAAGAGAGGTAAGACATCATACTTGCTATCTACTAGATTTGCTTATCCGGGTGCTATACTTGGGGTGCTGGAGCGATTTCGAGGCACAAAAATGAATTTCTATGATATAAATGCTAAAATTAATTCGACACTGAATGATCGGAACCGTTTTTTCTTTTCCATATATAATGGTGGAGATCATACTTATTTTAATCAGTTGGTTCGGGGGTATGGTATGAACTGGGGTAATACTACTGCTACTTTCCGTTGGAATCATGTTTTGACAGATAAGACCTCAGGAAATTTGAGTGCTATTTTTAGTAATTATTATTATCGTTATAAGTCGATGGCAGACGGTATGAAATATTTGTGGAAGTCAAATATGCAGTCGTATCAGTTGAAATATGATGTGGATTATGCTTTCTCTAATATGTTACATATTAAAAGCGGGCTTTCTGGCCATACATTTACAATTATGCCTGGGGGTATTGATAACTGGGGAGATCTGAACAATGTTGTTCCTTATCGAATGAATCGACGGCGTTTGCTGGATATAGCTGCTTATGGCGAAATTTCTTATGAAATTTCGCCTAGATGGCAGTTTAATGGAGGTATTCGTTTATCTACTATTTACAGTCCTAAGGTGAGTACGTATAAACAGAAGTGTTATGTTATGCCTGAGCCAAGAGCAGAATTGTCTTATTTTCCGGGAAAAGGGGATAAATTGCATGTTGCTTTCACGCAATCTTCACAAAGTTTACATATGTTATCCAATTCTTCTGTGGGCATTCCTTCTGATATTTGGATACCCGTTAATGGACGGGTGAAACCTGCTGTAATGAAACAAATGGCTATAGGGTATAAAAAAAACTGGGCAAAAGGGGCATATAGCTTTTCTATGGAGGCTTATTATAGAAAGACCAATCATATTGTTGATTTTGTGGATAATGCTAATATCTTTTTGAATAACCAGATTGAATCACAGTTAGGTTTTGGTTTTTCAAAAGCTTATGGAGCTGAATTTTATTTTTCTAAAAATGTGGGACAGTTGACAGGGTGGATTAGTTATACTCTCTCGCGTGCACAAAATAAAGTGGCAACTTTTGAAGATAATGAATATCCGCCTGTTTATGATCGTCCGCATAGTCTGAAGATATTTCTGAATTGTGAGGCCGGACGACGACGAAGATGTGCTTTCGCAGCTACTTTCTCTTATAATTCAGGAATGAATCTGACGTTGCCTATTGCTCATTATAAGACGCAGGGTACATCTTTCTATATCTATTCTACGAGAAACGGGTATCGTGCTCCTGCGTTTCATCAACTGGATTTATCTATGGCATGTAAGTTAAGAAAGGGGCGTTTAATCTTTTCTGTGATTAATGTATATAATAGGAAAAATGTGTTTACTATGTATACAAGTAGAAGCGAATTCTCTTTTAGAGATCTTGAAATACATAAAATGTATTTGTATGGTACATTACCTTCTGTTTCCTATCAATTCAAGTTTTAGTTGGCTTGGGCTATTACGTATGCGTTCTATGTTTTTTGTACTTTTATATGAGCTTTTAAACGATTAATTATAAAAGCCCCACTATTGAGAATATGTAGTGCATTGTTAAGATGGCGATTGAATGCTTCCAGAAGGGGAAAGATTTGGTTGCTCATTCGCGGGCTTTATAATTCTTGTAGAATAATAAGATAAAGATCATCCTTATTAATTGTTATGCTGAATGCTGGTAGGGTTTCAAGCAATCTGATGATTTGAGAAAATCGAATAATAGGATTGATTATATTCAGCAACAATTCGGTGCATCTGCTAGTAGGTGAAATACCTGATAATAGATGTATTCTCTGTGAGAAAGGCTCTTGGGCTTCCGAGTAAGAAGCCCAAGATTGCTTCCGGAGGTAGTGGACAAATACCAAATTTTTTCGTAATTTTGTGCCCATGATATAATAAAATCATGGAGAAACTGATGAACCAGATAAATTCCGTATGTGTATATAGCGCTTCCAGCACTAAAATAGATCCTGTTTACTTTACTGCAGCCGAGACTCTCGGGCGACTGCTTGCCGATCATCATATCCGTTTGATTAATGGTGCCGGCAGTATTGGCCTGATGCGTTCTGTGGCCGATGCGGTGTTGGCGAATGGTGGTGAGGTGACTGGTGTTATTCCTCATTTTATGGTAGAGCAGAACTGGCACCATACAGGCTTGACGGAGCTGGTTGAAGTGGAATCCATGCACGAACGCAAACAGAAAATGGCAGATTTGAGTGATGCGGTGATAGCTTTGCCGGGTGGCTGCGGAACGTTGGAAGAATTGCTTGAAATTATCACCTGGAAACAACTGGGACTCTATCTCAATCCGATTGTGATTCTGAATGTAAACGGGTTCTTTGATCCGTTACTCGAAATGCTTGAAAAAGCAATCGACGAAAACTTTATGCGCCGCCAGCACGGTGATATATGGAAAGTGGCGCAAACGCCGGAGGAAGCTGTGGAACTGCTTTATTCAACGCCTGTATGGGATATCTCCATTCGTAAATTTGCAGCTATATGACGATTGACACTCTCAGCTTCCAGCGCACTACGGATACTCTGTCGCTTTTCCAACAAGGGCAGCTCGGTGGTTCATCGCAATCGACAATAAAGGCGGATAGTGATAGCTTGCAATTGGCACAGATCCATTCTGCGCAGGAAGTCATTTCCGGTTTCGAGGGAACTCCTATCCCCTATTCTCCCCGTACAGATGATGCCATAGCGCTAACCTTGCTGGCTTGTTTCTTCCTTTCTTCCATAGCTTTGGCACGCGGAAAGAAATTTCTTTCCCAGCAAGTAAAAGACTTTGTGCTGCATCGTGAACGGACAAGTATTTTTGATAGTTCTACAGCGGCTGACATGCGTTATCTTCTTGTGCTTGTAGTGCAGACGTGCGTATTGTCGGGGATTACTTTCTTCAACTATTTTCATGATACATCCCCTGCTTTGATGAACTCCGTATCCCCTCTTCTGCTTTTGGGGATTTATGTGGGCTCCTGTCTTGCTTACTTCTTACTGAAATGGTTGCTTTATATGTTTATAGGTTGGACATTCTTTGATAAAAACAGGACAAATATATGGCTGGAATCTTATTCTACGCTCATATATTATGCAGGATTTGCCCTTTTCCCGTTCGTACTCTTTTTAGTTTATTTCGACCTGAGTCTCACCAATTTGCTCATAATTGGAACCATAATTCTAATTTTTGCTAAAATATTGATGTTTTATAAGTGGATAAAGCTTTTTTTTCATCAATTTGGCGCACTTTTCCTATTAATTTTGTACTTTTGCGCTCTTGAAATACTACCTTGTCTGCTACTCTATCAAGGTATGATTCAAATTAACAATATATTGCTAATAAAATTTTAGGACGTTGAAAATTAAAAAAGTACTAGTGTCGCAGCCTAAGCCTGCGTCAGAGAAATCTCCCTATTACGACATTGCAGAGAAGTATGGCGTAAAAATAGATTTCCGGCCGTTTATCAAGGTTGAAAGTCTTTCGGCGAAAGAATTTCGGCAACAGAAAATTTCGATTCTCGACCACACTGCCGTTATATTCACTTCTCGTCATGCTATCGACCATTTCTTTAATTTGTGTACTGAATTGCGTGTTGCAATTCCGGAAACTATGAAGTATTTCTGTGTGACGGAAGCAGTTGCATTGTATATTCAAAAATATGTGCAGTACCGTAAGCGTAAAATTTTCTTTGGTGCAACGGGAAAGATTGAGGACCTCGTGCCTTCTATCGTAAAGCATAAAACAGAGAAATACCTTGTCCCAATGTCGGACGTACATAATGACGACGTAAAAACACTGCTTGACAAGAACGGCATACAGCATACCGAAGCTGTGATGTATCGCACGGTAAGCAATGACTTTACACCCGACGAAGAATTCGATTATGACATGTTGGTGTTCTTCAGCCCTGCCGGAGTAACTTCTTTGAAGAAGAACTTCCCTGATTTTGACCAGAAAGAAATCAAGATCGGTACGTTCGGTTCTACTACCGCACAGGCTGTACGCGATGCAGGACTCCGTCTGGATCTCGAAGCCCCTACGGTGCAAGCTCCGTCTATGACTGCCGCACTTGACATGTTTATCAAGGAAAACAATAAATAAACAGAGTGGGTATATATACTTTGTGCAAAGCCGAAAGGCTGAATAGTAAAATTCTGATCGGAAAGATGTTTGAAGGCGGTGTTTCGAAGTCGTTTTCCATCTTTCCGATACGCGTTGTATATATGCCTGTCGAACAAGGCGAGGCGCCGGCTTCCATATTGATCAGTGTATCGAAACGCCGCTTCAAGAGGGCGGTGAAGCGCAACCGGGTGAAACGGCAGATACGCGAAGCCTACCGGAAGAATAAATATCTGTTGGTAGACGAGTTGCAACGCCGGGAAAAGCGTTTGGCTATTGCCTTTATCTATCTGTCGGACGAGCTTACTGCTACTGCCGAGCTGGAAGAAAAAATGAAAATAGCGCTTTCGCGTATCTCCGAAAAACTATCCTTATGAAAGCCCATAGCTCCCGGATGTCTGGCATCCGGATGTCCGTCAAAGGATTTTTGAGGAGGGTGTTCTCATTCCTGCTCCTGCTTCCTATCTATTTTTATCGGATTTGCATATCCCCACTTACTCCTCCCTCCTGCCGGTTCACGCCGACTTGCTCGGCATACGCGGTCGAAGCGATAAAGAAACATGGTCCTATTAAGGGTTTTTATCTGGCTGTGAGGCGTATCTTGCGGTGTCACCCTTGGGGTGGTTCCGGCTATGATCCTGTACCTTAAACTCCAAAATGTGGAAAATGGAAAGGAATACAAATAATATTCTGGATATTCATACCCATAAAGCAGAACCGGTTTCTGCCGGGAAGGCGATTATTAACCGTAAGTTGGCGACAGATGCTTTGTGCGAAGGATATTTCTATTCTGCTGGTATTCACCCTTGGGATTTGACGGAGTTTGATACGGAGCGTCGATTGGAATGCCTTCGGGAGCAACTTGCAGAAAAACAGTTAGTGGCTGTGGGTGAGGCCGGACTGGATAAGCTGGCTGCTGCTCCGATGCAGCTTCAAGTAGCTGTGTTTAAAGAACAGGTGGAATTGTCGGAAAAGTATGAATTGCCGTTGATTATTCACTGTGTGAAGGCTATGGACGAACTGCTTGCCTTGAGAAAGGAATGTGCACCGAAACAGCCGTGGATATGGCATGGATTCCGTGGAAAGCCTGAACAGGCAAAACAATTGTTACAGAAAGGATTCTATCTTTCTTTCGGAATGCATTACTCCAGTGAGGCGATGAATGTAGTGCCTGATAGCCGCTTGTTTTTGGAAACGGATGACAGTCCGGTAGATATTGAAGATGTGTTGCGTGATGCGGCGAAAGTACGTGGTGTGGAAGTAGAAACGTTGCAGGCTATTGTCCGTAAAAATATTCAAGACATCTTTTTTAGGGCGTAAGAGTTGTATCTTCCGAGAAAGAGTCGTACTTTTGCCCCTCACGGGATTGAAATACAATAAAAAACTAATAATAAAAGAGTAATACGATGAATTTTGTAGAAGAATTGAGATGGCGTGGCATGTTGCAGGACATCATGCCGGGAACGGAAGAGTTGTTAATCAAAGAGCAGGTGACTGCCTATTTGGGTATCGACCCGACTGCCGATTCGCTACACATTGGTCACCTTTGTGGAGTGATGATTCTTCGTCATTTCCAACGCTGCGGTCACAAGCCGTTAGCTTTGATCGGTGGCGCTACGGGCATGATTGGTGACCCTTCAGGCAAATCGGCAGAACGTAACCTGCTGGATGAAGAAACACTGCGTCACAATCAGGCATGCATTAAGAATCAACTGGCCAAGTTCCTCGACTTCGAGTCGGATGTACCTAATCGTGCTGAGTTGGTGAACAACTATGATTGGATGAAAGACTTTACCTTCCTGGATTTTGTTCGCGAAGTAGGTAAACACATCACTGTGAACTATATGATGGCTAAAGACTCAGTAAAGCGTCGTCTGAATGGCGAAGCACGTGACGGACTTTCATTTACCGAGTTCACTTATCAGCTGCTTCAAGGCTACGATTTTCTTCATTTGTATGAGACAAAAGGCTGTAAGCTCCAAATGGGCGGTTCCGATCAATGGGGAAATATTACTACCGGTGCGGAATTGATTCGCCGTACCAACGGAGGTGAGGTGTTTGCGCTGACTTGTCCGTTGATTACAAAAGCCGACGGTGGTAAGTTCGGTAAAACCGAATCTGGAAATATCTGGCTGGATCCCCGTTATACTTCTCCCTACAAATTCTACCAGTTCTGGCTGAACGTAAGTGATTCCGACGCCGAACGCTATATCAAGATCTTCACTTCGATCGAAAAAGAAGAAATCGAGGCATTAATTGCAGAACATCAGGCTGCTCCGCATTTGCGTATTCTTCAGAAACGTCTGGCTAAGGAAGTGACTGTAATGGTTCACTCTGAAGATGATTATAATGCAGCGGTAGATGCATCGAATATCCTGTTCGGCAATGCTACTTCCGAAGCTTTGCGCAAGTTGGACGAAGATACTTTGCTGGCTGTATTCGAAGGTGTGCCTCAATTCGAGATTTCTCGTGACGCGTTGACGGGAGGTGTGAAGGCGGTTGATTTATTCGTTGATAATGCGGCTGTATTTGCTTCAAAAGGAGAAATGCGTAAGCTGGTTCAAGGCGGAGGCGTTTCGCTGAATAAAGAGAAATTAGCGGCATTTGACCAGGTAATTACAGCTGCTGACCTGCTCGACGAGAAATATCTGCTTGTTCAGCGTGGTAAAAAGAACTATTATTTGCTGATTGCGAAGTAATAATACGCGATTTGCGAGGTGCAAAGTAAAAAAGTGAACGAAATATTTGGAGGTTTGCTTGCAAACCTCTATCTTTGCACCGCTTTTTAACAGAAAGCACATAAGTTTGGACTATGGTGTAATGGTAGCACAACAGGTTTTGGTTCTGTTTGTCCAAGTTCGAATCTTGGTAGTCCAACAGAGAAGCCCCGAAAGAGTAATCTTTCGGGGTTTTTCTTTTATGCAGGTCGACTCTGCTGTTATCTGTTTGGTGTACTGCTATTTCTTGTATAGAATATTAACTATTATCTGCTATTGTCCTGTTTGTCTATGGATAAGGTGACTTTCTGCTGCAATAATATCCTTACAACATTATAATAAATGGAGAGAGCGTTTTTAATAACTAATTGGAGAGTTTATTATAAACGGTATCCAAGTTTATTAAAAACGTTTTTCGGCTTCTTTGGCGATAAGAATCGAAGTATTTAAACAAAATGGGAGAAAATCATGACTGACTTTCTCCCATTAGAAGTTTGTGCATATATGGAAATATATGCTGTGGTGGACTGATTATGTCTTTATTTCTGTACGTTTCATGTGCTATTTCTTTTTTTACTGTTTCTCAAAGATACAAAATAAAAAGGCGAAAGTCAATAGCCGGGAGTATTTATTGCTAAAAGAGGATGTTTTCATGAGAGTAGGAGTGGCTCTGTTTTTCCCGTTAGGTAAAAAACTACCTCAAATCGTATTATAGTTCGTTAAAAAGATGTACATTGCGTCAAATCTGGACATTTTTGATGGATAATTGGAACAAAATTGTAATGTTAACCCGTTTTCTTTTACTATTTTTGCATCGTGTACGTAAACGATGTACATTTGAGAAAGAGAGCTTATTCAATAACTATAAATAAATAAGGTATGAAAACGAACTATGAAATTCGCTATGCTGCGCATCCCGAAGATGCAAAAAACTATGATACTACAAGAATCCGCAGAGATTTCTTAATCGAAAAGATATTTGTCCCCAATGAAGTGAATATGGTATATTCCATGTACGACCGTATGGTGGTGGGCGGTGCGTTTCCGGTAGGGGAGGTACTGACGCTTGAAGCAATCGATCCGCTGAAAGCTCCGTTCTTCCTGACCCGTCGTGAAATGGGTATTTACAACGTAGGCGGCCCCGGTATCGTGAAGGCAGGCGACGCTGTATTCGAACTTGATTATAAAGAGGCTCTTTATCTGGGTTCGGGCGACCGTGAAGTGACCTTTGAAAGCAAAGACGCTTCTCATCCCGCTAAATTCTATTTCAATTCACTGACTGCACATCGCAACTATCCCGACCGCAAAGTGACGAAAGCCGATGCGGTAGTGGCTGAAATGGGCTCTTTGGAAGGCTCCAACCATCGTAATATCAATAAGATGTTGGTGAACCAGGTATTGCCTACCTGCCAGCTCCAAATGGGTATGACCGAGCTTGCTCCGGGCAGCGTATGGAACACGATGCCGGCCCACGTGCACAGCCGTCGTATGGAGGCTTATTTCTATTTCGAAATTCCCGAAGAACACGCTATCTGTCATTTCATGGGTGAAGTAGGCGAGACGCGCCACATCTGGATGAAAGGCGATCAGGCGGTGCTCTCTCCCGAATGGTCTATCCATTCGGCTGCGGCTACCCACAATTATACTTTCATCTGGGGTATGGGCGGAGAGAACCTTGATTACGGCGATCAGGACTTCTCATTGATTACAGACTTGAAATAATAAACAACTACAATAGTTTCCTTAATTTAACAACAAAAAAATTATGAATCAGTATTTGAATTTTTCTTTGAAAGGTAAAGTAGCTCTCGTTACAGGTGCTTCTTACGGTATCGGTTTTGCTATCGCATCTGCTTTTGCAGAACAAGGTGCTACTGTTTGTTTTAACGACATCAATCAGGAGTTGGTAGACAAAGGTATGGCTGCATACGCTGCAAAGGGAATTAAGGCTCATGGTTATGTATGCGACGTAACAGACGAACCGGCTGTTCAGGCTATGGTTGCTACTATCGCAAAAGAAGTAGGTACAATTGACATCCTTGTAAATAACGCAGGTATTATCCGCCGTGTTCCTATGCACGAAATGGAAGCTGCTGATTTCCGTAAAGTAATCGACATCGACTTGAATGCTCCGTTTATCGTTTCCAAGGCTGTTTTGCCTGCTATGATGGAAAAGCGTGCCGGTAAGATTATCAACATCTGTTCTATGATGTCTGAGCTGGGTCGTGAAACTGTTTCTGCTTATGCTGCCGCTAAGGGTGGTCTGAAGATGCTGACTCGCAATATCTGCTCTGAATATGGCGAATACAACATCCAGTGTAATGGCATCGGCCCGGGTTACATCGCTACTCCGCAAACTGCTCCTCTTCGTGAGCCGCAGGCAGATGGAAGCCGCCACCCGTTCGATTCATTCATCTGCGCCAAGACTCCGGCCGGCCGTTGGCTGGATCCGGAAGAATTGACCGGTCCTGCTGTATTCCTTGCATCAGAAGCTTCTAACGCTGTCAACGGACACGTTCTTTACGTAGACGGTGGTATCCTTGCTTACATCGGAAAACAACCGAAATAATGTAAGATAAACTATATCCGGTAAGGTGATAGAATGGCAAAAGAGCATACTCTTTTCATCTGTCACCTTATTTTTTATTTAATAAGAATCAATCATGAAAAAGATATTTATTCTGTTTGCCGTTGCTTTTATCGGCTTTGCTTCCTGCGTCGAAAGCAAGCAGGTTATGACGGTGACCGTGACCAATCCGCTGGGTTTAGAGCGTGCGGGAGAGATGATTGAAGTGCCGATGAGCTATGTCGTTGCCAAGTTGAAACTGGCCGATACAGCGCAAATTGTGGTGCTTGACATAGACGGACAGCAAGTTCCGTATCAGGTGACGTATGATGAGAAGGTTGTTTTCCCGGTTACGGTGAAAGCGAATGGTACAGCCACTTATACTATCCAACCGGGCACTCCGGAACCTTTCAACGTAATTGCCTGCGGCAAATATTATTCCGAACGTCTGGACGACGTTGCATGGGAGAATGACCTGGGCGGTTACCGTGCTTATGGTCCTGCATTGCAGGCAAGAGGTGAACGTGGCTTTGGTTATGACCTCTTTACGAAGTACAATACCACCCAGCCAGTTCTTGAAGGTATGTACGCTGAAGAACTCAATAAGGAAAAGCGTGCCAAGATAGCTGAACTGAGAAAAACAGATCCTAAAGCGGCTTCTGAACTGCAAAGAGCCATTTCCTATCATATCGATCACGGTTATGGAATGGACTGTTATGCCGTAGGTCCTACGCTGGGTTGCGGTACGGCTGCTTTGATGCAGGGCGACACGATCATCTATCCATACTGTTATCGCACGCAGGAAATCCTTGATAATGGTCCGTTGCGTTTCACGGTGAAACTGGAATTTAATCCGTTGGTAGTCCGCGGTGATTCTAATGTGATAGAGACGCGTGTGATTACTCTGGATGCGGGTTCGTACCTCAATAAAGCCGTAATCTCTTATACAAACATGAAAGAGGCAATGCCTGTAACCACCGGAATCGTTCTCCGTGAGCCGGACGGCGTTGTTGCAGCCGATGCGGCGAATGGCTATATTACTTATGTAGATCCTACCACCGACCGCAAGGGAGGAAACGGCAAGATATTCATCGGTGCTGCTTTCCCTGCACAGGTGAAGGAGGCTAAAGTGGTGCTTCTTTCTGAAAAGGAAAAGAAGGAGCGTGGCGGAGCCGACGGTCATGTGTTGGCTATCAGCGAATACGAACCGGGTTCTGAATATACTTATTACTGGGGTTCTGCCTGGAATAAGGGGGCTATCAAAACTGTGGATGTTTGGAATAAATACATGGCCGAATATGCTCAGAAATTACGTGCTCCGCTGACGGTAGCATATTAGTAGCAAGTTTAAGAACTGAAAATAGCTGAAAAGTGGGGATTCCTGTAACTATATGGGAATTCCCATTGTTTTTTTTAGTAGAAATAATCTGCCGCGTAAGAAGGAATCCGGAGAGGAACGTTTAGTGTATATTTGTTATGAAAGGGGATAACCGATTGATTTAGTTCTAGCAGAACTTGGTACATTGCTGATCGTGAACTTTCCGTCTACATTGGTAGTAGTTCCGATAGCTGTGCCCTTTACTAGTACGGATGCCCCTACAACAGGCTGATTGTCTTCTTCTGAAATGACAACCCCTGTGATTGTTTTAGGTGTTTGGGCAATCGCCAGACCGATTCCTGCTAATAAGCAGGCCAATAACAACACAAATCTTTTTTTCATACGCTCACTAAATATTTGGTTAATATAATAGTTGTCTATTTGCTTGTATGCTTTTGCAAAAATAAGCACATTTTATTAAAAACAAAACAAAACAATAAAAAATATATCAATTTGTTTGCGAATTAATTTGAAAGAACTATATCGAATTCAATTCTCATGAATCCATGTATATTATGTGCTTATTAACATTTTGTTATTATTAATAAGGTATATGATTATTCTAAGTACCCATAAAACTGGAATATCTTCTAAAAGAACAAGCTTAATTATATTGAAAATTTACACTTATTATTTTAGGGGAATTTAAGACCGGACGATTTGTGATGAGAGTAAATCGTGATGAAAAACATCTACATAATTTCTGAAATACCTTTCCTCAAATATAAAAATAACCAGTTAAAGGTGGCGTATTACTTAATGATAATTAAATAGACATATTGCTGTTATTATGCAATATGATTACAATTATGAGTAACATATATATTCTCGTAAGCGTTCGATATGGAGAAGTATTTTTAATTCCTTGCATTTTTATTCTATATCCTGTACTTATACCAAAATATTTGCAAACAGAAGGAAGCAGAATATCATTTTGACAGTTATGTTTTAAGTGATTTTATTGACAATTATTCCCGAAATTGTAAAATACAGATGCTACAATATTAAGTTCTGCTAGAACTTTGAAAATCAGCTACATCGGGATGAAAGCGCAAGAAGTATCCATTAAACCGGGGACGATGAAAATCGTTATGCAGCCGGATGCCGAAGTACTGGACGAAGTCGTGGTTACAGGTATGACAAAAGTAGACAAGCGTCTTTTTACTGGTGCGGCCGATCGTTTGACAGCGGCAAGTGTAAAGCTGGATGGTCTGCCTGATATTAGCCGTGGACTGGAAGGCCGGTCTGCCGGCGTATCTGTTCAAAACGTATCCGGTACCTTTGGTACAGCTCCTAAAATCAGGGTTCGTGGTGCCACGTCAATTTATGGTAATTCCAAACCATTGTGGGTAGTAGATGGCGTTATTATGGACGATGTCGTAGAAGTCAGTGCCGATCAATTATCTTCGGGAGATGCGGTTACTTTGATTAGTTCGGCTATTGCGGGGTTGAATGCAGATGACATTGAGAGTTTTCAAATATTGAAAGACGGTTCGGCAACTTCTATTTACGGAGCGCGTGCAATGTCGGGTGTGATTGTTGTTACTACTAAGCAGGGTAAGGCAGGTACAAGTAGGTTGAGTTACACGGGTGAGTTTACTATGCGGATGAAGCCGTCTTACCGTAACTTTAACCTGATGAATTCTCAAGACCAAATGGGGATTTATAAAGAAATGCGTGATAAAGGTGATTTGAACTTTGCCAGCGTGTATCGTGCTTCCAATAGTGGTGTGTATGGGAAAATGTATCAGTTGAATAACTGGTATGACAAAACCAACGGAATGTATGGTCTTGCTCAAACTCCTGAAGCTCAGAATGCTTATCTGCGCGAAGCCGAATATAGAAATACCGATTGGTTCGACTTGCTTTTCAGTAATGCCATTATGATGAATCACTCCGTCAGTTATGCTACCGGTACGGAGAAATCCACTTCTTATGTCTCAGTAAGTGCCATGGTCGATCCCGGCTGGATGTTGCAAAATAAGGTGCAACGATACACGGCTAATTTGAATAATAGTTATAAGATAGTCAAAGACTTGTCGCTCAACGTGATTGCCAATGCTTCTTATCGTCAGCAGAAAGCTCCGGGAACATTGGGACAGAGTTCTGATGCAGCTTCCGGCACAGTGAGCCGTGGATTTGATATCAATCCTTATAGTTATGCTCTGAACACTTCCAGAACCCTTGATCCGAACGAGTATTATATGCGTAACTATTCTGATTTTAATATTTTCAACGAACTGAATGCCAACAATATCTCTTTGGACGTTATCGATTTGAAGTTTCAGGCGGAATTGAAATGGAAACTTTTCCGCAAACTGGAACTGAGCGCTTTAGGCGCCTTGAAGTATTCCGCCACATCACAAGAACACAAAATACGCGAAAACTCAAACCAGGCATTGGCATACCGGGCTATGGGAGATGGCACGATTATCAACCGTAACTCATGGCTGTATAAAGATCCGGATGATCCTTATGCACTTCCGGTGTCTATCTTGCCTAAGGGAGGTTTTTATAATACAGCGCAATATAAGATGCTGAGTTATGACTTCCGTGCTGCTGCTTCATATAATGATGTGTTTAATGATACGCATATTGTCAACGTTTATGCAGGTATGGAATCGAATGCTCAAAATCGTACGGCAAATAGCTTTGACGGCTGGGGGATGCAGTATGAAAACGGTGAAATTCCTTTCTTTGATTACCTTGCTTTCAAGAAACTGCGCGAGGGTAATACAAACTATTATGACCTTACTAATACCAAGAAACGTAACGTAGCTTTCTTCGGAACTGCCACTTACTCATATAAGGGACGGTATATCATTACAGGCACAGGTCGTTATGAAGGCTCCAACCGTTTGGGAAAGTCACGCTCTGCCCGCTGGTTGCCTACTTGGAATATTGCCGGTGCATGGAATATGCATGAAGAGGAGTTTTTCAAGAAACTAGAACCTGCTTTATCTCATTTTACATTGAAAGCCTCGTATAGTTTGACGGCTGATGTAGGTCCGAGTAATGTGTCAAACTCCAAGATTATTATTAACAGCTATACTCCTTGGCGTCCGTCGGCAGGTGTTTCTGAATCGGGATTACAGATTGTAGATCTTGAAAACAGTGATTTGACCTACGAAAAGAAGCATGAGATGAATATCGGTTTGGATATGGGATTTCTTGACAACCGTATCAATCTTGAAGCTGCGTGGTACAAACGTGATAATTATGATTTGATCGGTGCAATTACAACTCAAGGTGTCGGTGGTTCGGTAGAACGTATGGCAAACGTAGCTTCTATGAAGTCCCATGGCTTTGAATTTACTCTCTCTACCCGCAATATCGAAAGCCGTAACTTCCAATGGTCTACCGATTTCATATTCGGATATAATAAGACGGAAGTAACCGATTTCAAGTCACGTTCGCGTGTATTCGACTTGATCTCCGGCGTTGGGTTTGCCCGTGAAGGTTATCCGGTACGCGGTTTGTTTTCTATTCCGTTCGAAGGATTGGATTCGGATGGCTTTCCGATATTCAGTTTTAACGGAAAAACCGTAACGAAAGCAAACTATGGCAGTCTGAACCTGCAACAATCGACAGATGTGGATTTCCTTAAATATGAAGGTCCTACCGATCCGACTATAACAGGAAGTATTGGTAATATCTTTACCTATAAGAATTTCCGCTTAAATGTATTTGTCACTTACTCCGGTGGTAACAAAGTCCGCTTGGACCCGATGTTCCGTTCGTCGTATAGTGACTTGGATGCCACTCCGAAAGATTTCAAGAACCGTTGGGTGTTGCCGGGTGATGAAAAGGTGACGGACATCCCTGTAATGGCCAGTTCTTTTGAACGCAATCAATATGCGAACCTGAGTATTGCCTACAATTCGTATAACTATTCTACTGCACGCATTGCCAGTGGTGCTTTCGTCCGCTTGAAAGAGGTTTCTCTTTCTTATGATTTTCCGAAAGAATGGCTGAAGTCTACCCCTATCAGTAGTGTCGGATTGAAAATACAGGGTACGAACCTTGCCCTGCTTTATGCAGACTCGAAATTGAATGGGCAGGACCCCGAATTCTTCCGTTCCGGTGGTGTGTCGGCACCTGTGCCCAAGCAGTTTACTTTGACATTGAAAGTTGGATTTTAAATAGTTGAAAGCGTATGAAAACAAGAAATAAAATAATATTATTGCTGGCACTCGCATTGACGTGCATGATTACTTCATGTGAAAGTTATCTGGATACCATGCCCGATCAGCGTACGGAATTGAACTCTGTGAGAAAAGTGAAAGATTTGCTGATGTCTGCCTATTCTACAGCTTCATCCATACAAATGGAAGAATTTATGTCGGACAACCGTATGGACAATGGAGAAAAATATGGTTTTCCTTCCAATATACTGATGCAGGGTTACTATTGGGAAGAAATGACCGATATCAATCAAGATACGCCAAGATATTTATGGAATGGATGTTATAGTGCGATTGCTGCTGCTAACCAGGCATTGCAGGCGATTGAAGAACTGGGAGATCCGGAGGAGGCGCAGCCTTATAAGGGGGAAGCGCTGATGTGTCGTGCCTATGGGCATTTTGCTTTAGCCAAAATATTCTGTATGGCTTATGGGGATGATGCAGATACTAATCTGGGAATACCCTATATCACTGCTCCCGAAACAAATGTCGGTGTACAATATGAGCGTGGTACATTGGCAGAGACGTATGCCATGATTGATAAAGATATTGAAGAAGGATTACCGCTGATTAGTTCCGAGGCCTATGATATTCCCTTATATCACTTCAATCAGAATGCAGCCTATGCTTTTGCCGCACAATTCAATTTGTTTTATAATAAGTTCGACAAGGCGATTCGTTATGCTACGGAGGCTATTGGTGAGGACCCGTCATCTGTGTTGAGAAATATGGGAGGATATGCTCAATTTCCCAGTTCTATGGAATATACGCTGGCATACATTAGTAGCGACGAACCGGCTAATCTGATGTTACAGCAAACGATGTCATGGTGGGGGAGTAACTATAAATCGGCTTATCGCTACGGTCATAGCCGTGAGATTTGTGAGAAACAGACTATCTGGTCGAAGGGTCCTTATGGTAGTTTGAAAGTATATGAAACAGTCTTGGGATATGGTGACCAGTCTATTTTTGTTCCTAAAATGGACCAGTTTAAAGAGATTGCCAATGCCATTACAGGTAGTTATTATGGACGTCAGGTTGCGTTTGCTTTTACCACTGATAAGACATTGTTGAATCGTGCTGAGGCTTATGTGCTCTCTAAGCAATATGATAAGGCAGTGAACGATTTACAGTATTGGTATCGTATTAAAGCGGCTACTAAAGTACCCGACAAAGATGAACTGAATCTTTTTTATGAGACAGTAGATCCTACGACTAACGGTAAACCACTTGATCCCAAGTTTGCTCTGGAAGCAGGATTACAGACAAATTTGCTGAAAGCAGTCATTCATGCCCGTCGTATTGAGACGGTGCACGAAGGGGAAAGGTGGCAGGATATTAAGCGTTTCGGTATTGAGATTTCCCATAATATAGAGAACGAATCTCCTATTGTGCTGAAAGCTCACGACCTCCGTAAAGCTGTTCAAATTCCGGCGTCTGTCGTAGAGGCTGGTATGCAGCCTAATCCAAGATAGTTTAATGTTAGATAATAAAGAATTGATTATGAAAAATTGGTATATATATTTGCTTTGTATTCTGGTGAGCAGCAACTTCTTCGCCTGCCAGGACGATGACTTGGAAGACCAGAGTATTTTTGATGCATCAGAGAAAGAAAAGAGTGAGTTTGACCGCTGGTTACTCGAAAACTACGTCAATCCCTATAACATCGACTTTAAATACAGAATGGAACATATTGAATCCGATTATACGCACAATCTTGTACCTACGGACTTTTGGTTGAGTGTGAAATTGGCGAAGATAGTGAAACATTGCTGGCTGGAGGCCTATGATGAAGTGGGAGGTCTTGATTTTACACGTGCTTGTGCTCCGAAAGTTATTCATCTTATAGGTTCTGCTTCGTGGGATAAGGGGACGTATACACTGGGAACTGCCGAAGGCGGACTGAAAGTGACTTTGTATATGGGTAACTGGCTGGATTTGACGAATGTTGACCGCATGAATGAATATTACTTCAAGGTGATGCATCATGAGTTTGCCCACATTCTGCATCAGAAAAAAAATTATCCGGTAGATTATGATAAGATTAGTGCAGGTAATTATACACCTACCGGTTGGCAGAACCGTAAATTGGCAGAGGTCGCTCCTTTGGGATTTGTCACACCGTATGCCGGTAGTAAACCGAGTGAGGATATTGCTGAAGTGACAGCCTGTTTCCTGACTTATCCGGAAGCACAGTGGGAAAATGTTATGACTCTGGCTGGAGAAAAAGGTAAACCGATCATTGACCAAAAGCTGGCAATGGTGAAGAAGTATATGAAAGATTCCTGGCAAGTGGACCTTGATCTGCTTCGCAAAGTGATTGCACGTCGTACTAATGAGATTAGTGAACTGGATTTGGATCATATTTATTAAAACAAACGCTGAGAATATGAAAAAACTGATTTATACTTTACTGGCATTTGCCACTGTCTGCTTTTCGTGTGTGCAGGATGTAGATGATGTATACGATAAACCTGTTGCCCAGCGGGTAGAAGAAGCCGTTCAAGAATATCATGATTTGCTGGTAAGTTCCGAGCACGGGTGGTTAATGGAGTATTATCCGCATTCTTCGCAGATATATGGTGGTTTCAACTACATTATGAAGTTTAAAGGAGGGGATAAAGTGACTATTTCTACTGATGCTTTTGGGAAACCGGAGGAAACGGAAGAGAGCCTTTTTTCTATTAAGAAGGATATCGGACCGACCCTTAACTTTGACACTTATAATAGCTTGTTCCATTATTTCTCTGATTCGGATATATCCGGAGGAGCAGGAACGGGCAAAGGGTATGAGGGTGATTATGAATTTCTTTTGCGCTCGCATACTGAGAATGAGATTGTCCTTCGAGGGAAGAAAACGAAGAATATAATTCGTATGACCCGTCTGGCGGAAGATGCTACACCTTATCTGGCTGCTGCTATCCGAGTGGATGAAGAAATGAACCGTTTGGAAGGGGTATTGGGGTTCAGTGGCATGATGAATGGGAAAGAACTGGCTCTGCTTTATACGGATTCCCATACATTTAATGTGGTATATGACGGACAGGAAACGTCTACTTCTTTCATGCCGACGGCAACAGGAATACAGTTTTATCTTCCGGTGGAAGTTGGTGGCAAAGAGCTGCACCGCTTTACTTGGTCGGCTGCAAATGAAACACTGGTAGCTGAAAATGCTCCGGATGTTGTGTTGAAAGTGGATTATGATCCGGAATATATCATTTACGCACAATATTTGGGCAAGTATACGATGAATTACCGACGTGGTGAGAATACTCCTGTATTGTCTCTGGAAATCGAGTTAGTGAAGAAAGAGGATATGAAAAGTTATACAATTAAAGGTATGTTGCCGATTGATCTGACAATGATTTATAATAAGGCAGAACGGCGTATGGAGCTCCTGAATCAGAAGTTGACGGACGGTAGTGAAGCTTATTTGAGCATTTGGATGGTGAATCCCGGAAGCCTGACGTATGGAGGAACTGATTTTGTGAATGGTATGTACGGCAAACTGAAAGAAGGTTCTGACAACGAATATGAGTTTGTAGACGACGGAAGGAAAGCTGATTTTGTAACTCGCGGTATGATTCTGTGGAGCAAGGCGGGTGAATATAAGGCTTATGCCGAATCTCGTTTTGCATTTATCACTCTTGTTAAACATGAATAAAAAAAGGAATGACTATGAGAAAAATATATTCTATATTACTTTGTGTGCTATGCTTGTCGGCTGTTGGTTGTAGTGATGATAAGGATACGGCGGATGTAGCATTAAAGGCGATAAGGTCGGATGTTAAGTTTTCTGCGGATGGTGGCACAGGAACTATTGAACTGTCAGGCGGTAAACAGGTAAGTGCCACCTCGGATGTCGCTTGGTGTAAGGTAGCCAGTGTGTCCGATCAGGAAGTCAGTTTGGTTGTTGAGGCTAATCTTTCTATATCCAGTCGTACCACAATGGTGGTCATACAATCCGGGGAAGATATATTGCAAGTTCCCGTGACCCAGTTGGGCGATACTTTTATTTGTGATGTAGAAGGTACAAAGGATTTTCTTATGCAAGGGGGTGAAGCTGTTTTCACTTTGCATACCCGGCGCGAATATAGTATTCAATCTACTGCCGAATGGCTGACTTATGAATTGAAAGGCGATCAGCTTCATGTGGTGGTTTCTCCTATGTTGGACGGTACGGATTATCGGGAAGGGACGTTGACCGTTCAGAGTGGGAAAAATGAATGGTCGGCGACTTGCGTTCAGCGAGGATTGTCCGGTACATATACTATGATGCATACCCGTAATGACGGAAAACGTTATACGGGTAGTTGTACCTTTACGGCAACAGATGAGAAGGGAGTGTATGATTTGATAGCAAAAGATGTTCCGCTCAATAATGGTGTACCTTTTAAAGCTGTATTGACTGACGGACGGCTGGTTATCAACTTTGATAATCAGTATTTGGGATTTATCTCTCCTAATTACATTTATCTCTGTGCGTATGATAAAGCGGCTAATGTATTAACTTGGGGAGGAAATATCATGTATGTTGCTGATTTGCAGTTTACAAAAGCAGGATTACCATTCTTTGAGTTTAAAGATGATGGAACATGGAAAGATCATAAAGTAGACGGATTTATGTACGGCATTTTTGATAAGAAATGGGAAAACGGAGGCCAGTTTGCCGGAAAAAGTTACGGGTATGCGGTTGATATTGTAATGGAACACCAATGAAACAAGTTATATGCTGGAATGTAGAATGACTTAATACTAAAGATACAGCGACATGAAAGATACTAGAATAAATAACATGTTTTGAATATATGTAAGCAAGCGAGCTTAGAGTAAGTCGGATCATAAATTCTTTGAAAGATGATTTAGCTTACATTAATTATGTAGAATAGCTGTCTTGTGATAAAGCAGCTATTCTTTTTTGTATATAGGCGTACGTAGTGAATATTCAATTGATGCTTCTTTTTCTTATAGATTATCTATATGTTTCTAAACTTATTTGATAATCGTTTCCACACGTCCGTTCTTGAAGAAAACATAAAAGGAGCTGGAGTACATCCACTGCACTTCTCCGTTTGATTCCAGAACCGTTTGCGGTTTGCCGAAAGCCAGGCGGCATTCATCCTCGGTCATACCTTTCACCGGTTTACCGATACTGATCTCGTTCCAATGGGTGATCGGTGAAAGTTGATGTGTGGCGATGAAGTCGAACATCCGGTTGAGCATTTGCGATTCCACCTGTACGAAATCATCCATTATCTCCTTGTGCGACGCTTTCTTCTCCGGTTGCAGTTTCTCCATGGCGGTGACTTTCTTCATTACAAGTACCGACGATTCTATCAGGACATCAGAGAGATAGTAGACCAGCTTGCCTTCCGCTACCCGGAAAATGGCTTTGCAATAATAGGTGTTGTTCTGCTTTGAATCTGCTTGCGAGGCGAGTACCAGGTCGCAACTGAAACTTTTGGCCGGTACGTTGGCTTCCGTTATTCCTTCACGTAGCTTCGGACAGACGTTCTCCACCGTCCACAATAGTGCGTTGGCGTAGATATGCTCATCGCTTGCCGGGCTGAAAGAAGTAAACCCGCTGACTACGTATTTGCTACCGTCGGCACTGACAGGATAAGTTTTCTTCTGTTCCGTAAACGTCTGCGCCATGGCGGGCAGTATTATCCCTATCAGTAGATAGATAATTGCAAGGAATCGTTGTTTGGTCATCATACTCCGTTGTTTTTAAGAAAAACAGCATTCACCCCTTCTCCCTGTTGAGAGAGAAAGACGTGAACGCTGGATATATGTGTAATTGAGGTTTGATTGTACTTCACTTAGAAAGCTACACCCAGACGAATCAGGACATTGCTGGTGTTACACTCCCATGTTTTGATAAAGCCGCGCTGATAAGTGAAATCTAGGTTGAAACGGTCGTACCATATACCGACACCGATATTCATGCCTGCATCCACCCGCTTCCAGTCTTCCCAGTCGCCCATGTTGACGCTTGTTTCTTCACTGTCTCCCTGATAGGATTCTTTTTCTTTAATCTTACCTACATAGTCGCAACTTACGTAAGCGCCGAGATGTGCGTCGACTGCCAGAGCATCCGTAATGTTGTATTTATATCCGAAAGTAAACGGAGAAACCTGTACGTTGTGGGCCATTAAGCTTAGGCTGTATTCGTAGTCGCTTTCGTTTTCTTCGACCTTCCAGCCGCGGGAACCGAGTCCGAACTCCATTCCCCAGTACGTACCTATACTCCCTAATGGCTTCTGGAAACCGTAAACAAAGTTGTAACCGAGTTTGCTGCCGGTGTCTTCCGCTCCGTCTCCGGTCATTTTCATGACATTCAATCCGCCACGCAGGAACCATTGTGTTTCAGAAGGCTGTTTCTGAGCGGATTTGATGCTGACACTTCTGGATGATACAATCTGTGCTTGCACGCCTGCACACAGTAAGAATGCGGCTGCCAATGATAATAGTTTTTTCATGTTGAAATTCTATTTGATTATTAATACTTGTTGTCTGTTTATTTGATAACGGTTGTTATTTGATGACGGCGGCTATCTTGTCTTTGTCGGCTGTTGTGAGAGTTTTTTCCATGCGGATCCATTCGTAGTCCGAGGCTTCTGCCGTCTTCCAGTTGATAAAGGTGGCCGGATAGCCGATGACGGTCACTTTATACCCGTTCCCGTCGTCATTGGTTTTGACGTTGAATGTGGCTGCCACTATCACGTCTGCATTATGTTTTTGCGAAGACATATAGATTGCATAGCTGCGGATGTTGACCAGGTCGCCATTCATCTCCTGTTCGGCTTGTTCTCTGGTGAGCGTCCATTCGTCTTTGATGCGTCCTTTCGATTTGTCTATCTGCAACTCCACGGTTAGCGGCTTTACATAAGCGTTTGAGGTGACATCCAGTAGACGTGCCTGTGTTTCCTGCATTCTTACATTTGTTTTCTGTGCGTACGCTCCGATTGCACCGATAAAGGTGAGGAAAATAACTAAAATCAGTTTTTTCGTTTTCATATCCCTTTGTGATTATATGTTAATATGCTTGCAAAGGTATGCGAAA
Organism: Bacteroides caccae; assembly: GCF_002222615.2. Taxonomy (NCBI): domain Bacteria; kingdom Pseudomonadati; phylum Bacteroidota; class Bacteroidia; order Bacteroidales; family Bacteroidaceae; genus Bacteroides; species Bacteroides caccae. Next base: position 974,661 of record NZ_CP022412.2, read on the forward strand.
GGACTATACCAGCAGGAGAAAACATAGTTCCAAGGAGGATACGGAATTGTATCCTATTTGGATACACCGGAGGAGCTGCCCGTACTGATGCTGTCGGATAAATCGTGGAAGAAGTCGTGGTTGAGGATGCAGGAGATGCGCCAGAGCAGGTGGATGTCGATATTCTCTTTCCGGAAGATCTTGTAGACGTTGGGACGTGTGCAGCATAGCTGACTGGCGAACCAGGTAACAGTACGTCCTTGTTCGTGAAGCGTGCGTTCGATAAGTTGTCCCGCATGAATCATGTCATTCTGCAAGTGTGCGTCCCCCGGATTCCCGTTGGAGGAACGGATTATTGTAATACCGGCGAGAATATATAAAAGAGGCGTGGGAATCTCACCTTCGTCCGTTCCGTGTTTCAAGGCCTTCGCAATGCCATATCATCAAGAACGAACAACGCAGAAAGCCCACGCCGATATGTACAACACCCATAACCTCCCTTTGTTTCGGCAAAGAGAGGCACGGATGTATATAAATACACATCAGGAGGACGTCTTTGTTGCTATTCATCTTTCTGGTGATATGAAAAAAACTGCGAAGTTTTGAAACACGAAAGACAAACGCTTGTAAACGTCTTCTCTATATAAACAGCTCTCCCCACTAACCACCCGAAGGCTTTCTGCGGAAGAGTCCGCTGCAAATTTATGAAAAATAATGAGGCGGGAGAACAATATGGTTGCTAAATTTTGCTTATTCAGACCGTGCGGCGTGTTTTCAGAACTTCGGTCACTTACTTTTTCGCGGACCGGATGTTTCGCATGAGTCCCTGATACTTGGCCCTTTTCACTGCGCTGCCCTTGAACAGTGTCCTGTATTGTTCTTCCGAGAGGCGGTGCCAGTCTTCCTTCCGCATGGTCAGCAGGGAGGCGGAAGGGGAGAATTCTATTGTCCGTGAAGGAGTCGCGAAGCGGTTCCATGGACAGGCACGTTGACATTCGTCGCAGCCGTAGATCATTTTGTCCATTTTTTGCCCCGTATCGGGCGGAAGTTCTCCACGGTATTCAATGGTCAGATAAGAGAGACATTTGGCGGAATTGAGCCTGAAAGGCGCTTCTAACGCTTTTGTAGGACAAGCGTTGAGGCAACGGGTACATGAACCGCAACGGTTTTCCTGCGGACTGTCATAGCGGTCGGCAGGAAAGTCAATAATTAATTCTCCCAAAAAGAAGCAAGAACCCGCTTGCGGAATGATAAGCTGGGTGTTTTTCCCTATCCAGCCGAGTCCGGCACGCCATGCCCAATAGCGTTCGAGTACGGGGGCGGTGTCGCAGAAGGCGCGTCCGCCGGCAGAATAGTTGTTTTGGATAAACTCAAGCAACGTCTTGAGCTTTGCCTTCATGACATCGTGATAATCTTTGCCGTAGGCATACCACGCTATCTGGTATTCATTCTCCGGCAGCTTCGTTTCGGGATAATAGTTCAGGGCAACACTGATAACGGTGCGTGCCCCTTCTACTAAGAGCCGCGGGTCGAGGCGCTTGTCCTCATAATTCTGCATATAAGCCATTTCCCCCTGGCAACCGTCTGCAAGCCATTGGCGGAAAGTATCAGCAACCTTTTCACTGACAGCTTCGGCAGGCGCTGCTCCACAGGCTGAAAAGCCGAGGCGCAGGGCTTCGGCTTTGATTATTTCAGTGGGGAGGAGTGCTTCCATTTTTATAGCTGATATAACGTATGTTTTAGCTGATATGACGTATTCTGTATAGCTCGCGTAACGTTATAACACTTTAAACTCATATCCTTCCGCTTTCAGAAACTCGATAGAGCGGGGGAGGGCATATTGCAGATTCCCGTTGTTCCATGATTTCAGGGAGTCGTGGAAGGTGATGATAGAGCCGTTGCGTGCGTAACGTTTCACGTTGTTGAGTACCTGTTCCGGGCGCATCCGCTTACTGTAATCGCGGGTCACGAGGTCCCACATGATGATCCGGTAATGATAGCGGAGGGTATAGTATTGTCGGAAACCCATGTGGCCGTGTGGCGGGCGGAACAGGTCGGAATGTATGATTTCATCTACTTTTTGGGCATTTGCCAGATAGTCGGGGTTGGAGTATTCGAATCCACGGATGTGGTTGAAAGTGTGGTTGCCGATGCGGTGACCGTGTTCTACCACCATCCGGTATTCGTCCGGGTGTTTCTTTATATTGTCGCCTACCATGAAGAAGGTAGCTTTAATATTGTGTTTTTCCAGCAGTTCCAGTACCCAGGGAGTAACTTCGGGGATAGGTCCGTCATCAAAAGTCAGGTAGACGGCCCGTTCGTTCGGGTCCATTCGGAAAATGGCTTGCGGATACAACGCCCGGAAAAACCACGGTGGTTGTTCTATAAACATGAGAGTTTGTACTTTTTTGAAATAATAAGTAACAAGTAATAAGCAATGGGCTGCGTTGTAAACCGCATGGATGATATCGCTTAATACTTGTTACTTATTGCTTAATTTATTTCCCTTTCATTCTCGTCACATACTCGTTGTATAGTTGGTCGAGCTGTTCGGAGTAGTGTTTTGCAAGTTCTTCTGATTTGTATTTCTCCATTAGGCGTACTTCCGCGTCAAGCAATCCTGCATTGTACATGAAGTTTTCGCTGGCAATGGAGAGTTGGTAGTCGGTCAGACTCAGGTACCAGACCATGTATTCGAGCGACTTGTTGGCAAGTTCGTCGATAATCTTGTTCGCTTTCTCTGTCTGTCCCAACTGATAGTAGGCTTCTGCCATTTGGAAAGCCCCGTTGGCCCAGTCGTACGGTACGTTGGACGACGGAATCATCTTTTCGGCATAGTCGAGGGCGGCAAGCGCCTTGTCTTTTTTGCCTTCCTTGATGAGTTGTCCCACCAGTTGCGTGAAGATGCGGCGGTGTGTGTAGCACATACGCATCACGTTCTCGTCGATGTAGATTCCCGGCTTGTCGATACCGCCGAACTTGAACTTGTTCATCAGGTTGTCGTACATCTTTTCACTGTCGATTTTGCTGTTCAGCTTGTCCGTCTCGAACGGAGTGAAGCGGTAGGCAAGACCTTCCTGAACGAAGTGGTTATCCATGCCGAGGTGGTTTTCGCTGCCTACGGTTATTGCCATATAGATCGGGCGTTCCCAGTTGGCGTTGGCCAGCATTTCGAGCATCATCAGTTCGCTCTTGTAAAGCGCGCGTTTCGGGTTGCCGTTGGCGTCTTTCAGCGAGATAGTCATATATTCGGGGATAGAGTCACCCAAGGCTTCCGGTATCTTCATGCCGGAACGGCGCACGGCTTCCGCATCCACTTTCATCACGATACTGTCCGTCGGGATCAGAGGAAGTTCGATTCCCTGTCCGCTTTTCTTGAGCAGCTCCTTCAGTTGGTCGTTCTTGCCGAGCATCCAGCGGTTGATAATCTCCTTCAGTTCATACGGGTTCTCTCCGAAGATAGAGTGGACGAGAGACAATACGGTGGTGTCTCCCTGTGCTGCCAGTTCTTCGGCCTGCTTGAAGTAGTTGTCGATGAGCTTCTTCATTTCCGGGCGGATAGAGATATACTCGTTCTGTCCTTCCACGTATTGGACGCGGTCCCATGTGATAGGGAGAGAGGGCGAATCGTATGCCGGACGCTTCATCTGGTCGATGTACCAGTCGGTCTGCAAGTAACTCAGGTTACAAGTGCGGGCATCGGTACGGAAGCCTTCCGTTTCCTGGTTGTACCACAGAGGGAAGGTATCGTTATCACCGTTGGTGTAGATAATCGGGTTTCCTGATTCCTGCAGGGTCATCAAATAGTTCTGGCCGAAGTCGCGGGCTACGAAGCGGCCGCTACGGTCGTGGTCGTCCCACGTCTGTCCTGCCATTTGAATGGGGACAAACAGGCAGAGAACGGAAGCCAGAGCAGCGGCAGGAAGTTCCTGCATCTTGCAGTACTCCCGCAATAGTCGGATAACACCTGCCACACCCATACCTACCCAGATGGCAAAGGCATAGAATGAACCGGCGTATGCATAATCTCGTTCACGAGGCTGTGCAGGCGTCTGGTTGAGGTAGAGCACAATGGCGATACCCGTCATGAAGAACAGGAAGAATACTACCCAGAACTGCTGGATACCACGCTGACTGTGGTAGGCTTGCCAGAAAAGCCCGATCAGTCCGAGCAGCAACGGCAGGCAGTAGAATACATTGTGTCCTTTGTTATTCTTGAGGTCCTGCGGCAGGAATTCCTGATTGCCTACGAGCAGGTTATCGATGAACGGAATACCGGTAATCCAGTTGCCGTGTTCTATTTCTCCGCTACCCTGAATGTCGTTCTGGCGTCCGGCGAAGTTCCACATGAAGTAACGCCAGTACATGAAGTTCAACTGGTAGGAGAAGAAGAACTTGATGTTCTCCCATTGGGTAGGCATATTCACCATGACCATTTCTCCGCATTGGTCGTAAGGTACGTCATGTCCCTTGATGTCAACCCATTGCTTGTAGAGCGGGGCGTGCGAGGAACTGTACATACGCGGGAAAAGCATATTCTGTGCGTATTCATACTCGATACGTCCGGGGAGTTCGATATAAGAGTCTTTTTCGTCCGGCGAAGTCTTTTCCTTGCGGACATACTTGCTGCCTGTTTCCGACTGGCGGGGAATGCAATAACCGTCTTTTACGTCGAGTGCCACTTTGGAGGAGAAAGCAGGGCCGTAGAACAACGGGCGTGTGCCATATTGCTCACGACCGAGGTATTCGCCCAGCGTGAAGATATCTTCCGGTGAGTTCTGGTCCATGGGCGTGTTGGCAGTAGAGCGGATAACGATCAGTGCATAAGACGAATAGCCGATAACGATCATCATCGTGCACAGCAATGTCGTGTTCAGCGTGCGCGCCGAAATACGCCATTTCTCTTTCATCTTTTCCTGCATCTGCGGGGCAAGATAGATAGCCAATACGCCGATTACGAGGATACCGATGAGGATACTGCTGGCTCCATGTCCGTAGAACGGGATACCGAGCAGGGCAATCGTCAGGATAAAGGAGACAGCCATGCGCGCCTTGCTCTTTTGCGTGTAACTTTCGTAAACACCCCAGATCAGCGCTGCTGCAAGCAGGATGATATAGACCACTACTCCGGTGTTGAACGGCATTCCCAATCCGTTGACAAACAACAGTTCGAACCAGCCGCCTACTTTCACGATACCCGGCACAATGCCGTAGAGCACGGCTGCCACGAGCACCATGGAACCGAAAAGGGCAAGCAATGAACCTTTTGCGGTGGCATTCGGAGTTTTCTTATAATAGTAAACCAGCACGATAGCGGGCAAACAAAGCAAGTTGAGCAAGTGTACGCCGATACTCAAACCGGTCAGGTAGGCGATGAGGATAATCCAACGGTCGCTGTGAGGCTGGTCGGCTACGTCTTCCCACTTCAGTATCAGCCAGAAAACAACGGCGGTGAACAGGGAGGAGAAAGCGTATACTTCGCCTTCTACGGCCGAGAACCAGAATGTGTCACTGAATGTATAAACCAGTGCACCGACCAATCCGCTACCCATAATGGTGACAAGCTGGCCTTTGGTAATATTGTTTTCATCGGTGATAATCAGTTTGCGAACCAGGTGGGTGATGCTCCAGAAAAGGAACAGGATACAGGCACCGCTCATCAGGGCACTCATATAATTCACCATTTTTGCCACGGTGGTCACATCGGAGGCAAACTGGGTGAACAGGTTCGCCATTAGCATGAAGAAAGGTGCGCCGGGCGGGTGACCGACTTCCAGTTTGTAGCCGGTAGTTATAAACTCGGGGCAATCCCAGAAACTTGCAGTCGGTTCTATTGTCAGGCAATAAACCGTTGCCGCAATGATGAATGTAAGCCAACCCATGAGGTTGTTTACGGTTCTGTACTGTTTCATTAGCACTATCGTAGTTTATTCGTTAAAAACAGGTTATGCGGTCGCAAAGATAGTGATTTGTAAGGATAATGAGGTAGAAAGTAAGAAATATTAAGTAACGGGAAGATGATTTACGCTATCTTATGTCCCTGCGGCGGTTGGGAAAAGCCCTGATAGGGGTGAGGAAGAACCGTAATGAAAACTCTGCTGTGAAGCCGCATTATATAAGTAGAAGAGCCGGCAAACATGAGAAAACAAGTAAGGAAAGTTACATTACACTACCGCTATCATTGGATTGCCACAGCCGTGGAGACTTCCTGCCATGGCTGTGGAAAGATCTCTCCACGCCCGTGACGAATACCTACCACGGCCGTGGCAAGCTAACAATACCGCCGCTCTAATCCATTGATACCGTCCTTATAAAGGAACTTTAAAGCTGATACTATCTATATTCTCCTCCTTCTGGAAAGAGGATACCCGTAGGGGGAGGTGGTAGGTGCATGCGTAAATTAATAGATTATCAGCATTATGTATCTACCTGTCCACCCCTCCACAGCGAACGGCTAGTGGTGATGATGATGTTCACCCAGAATACGGTGCGGCAGCGTCCCGTGTCCGAGCAGTTCGATAGGACAGTTAAAGTTCTTTTCCAACCATTCGGTGGTGACCCCCGTATCGGGATGATAATCCAGAGTTTCGTTGACACAGGCGATAGATTTCACCTGTTGCAGCACCGTGCCGATGTCGTGACTGACAAGGATAATGGCACATTCTTTATTAATTTCCGCCAGCAACTCGTAGAGGCGTGCTTCGAAACGCTTGTCGATATACGTGCTGGGTTCGTCCAGAATAAGCACGGAAGGGTCGGAGATTATGGCGCGTCCCAGAAGCGCGCGTTGTAACTGTCCGCCGCTTAATTGCCCGATAGCACGGTGTTCGAGTCCTTCGAGCCCCATGCGGGCAATAATTTGCTTGCCCTTCTCCTTTTGTTCGGGGGTGAAACGGGAGGTCAGTGACTTCTGTATGCTGAGTCCGGAAAGGATTACTTCCTCCACTGATATGGGAAATTTCCGATCGATCGTGCTGTATTGAGGCAGGTAGCCCAAAGAAGGCTTACAGTTGAAACTAATTTCCCCTCCGGTGGGCTTTAGCAGACCGAGGATGCACTTTACAAGCGTTGTCTTCCCGCCTCCGTTCGGACCGATAATTCCGAGGAAGTCCCGTTCGTAGACGGCAAGGTTGATGTCATGGAGAACATTGCGGCCGTCGTATCCGGCGGATAGGTTTTTTATTTCGATAATTGGCTTCGTCATTGGCTTTTCTGATATCACTGTCTGACTGTTTGTTCCTTTGTCTCGGCCGGGGCGAGAGCTTTGGCTACATTCAGCATTTCTGTTTCCCAGTCGTAGCTGAGAGGGTTGATAGGAACTACTTTGGTACCGGTCTGCTGCGCGATAGTTTCCGCATTGCGCTTGTCAAACTCCGGTTGGACGAAGATTACACGCACGTCTTCCGCTTTGCAGAGGTCTATCAGCTCTTTCAGGTGGGCGGGAGAGGGTTCTTTGCCTCCTTCTTCGATAGAAATCTGGTGCAGTCCGTAGTCACGGGCAAAGTAGGAGAGGGCCGGGTGGTAAATCATAAAGGATTTGGCGGCGTTCGGTGCGGAGAGTTGTTGACGAATCAGACTGTCCGTTTGCTGGATGCGTTGGTAGAGGGAGTCGTACCGGTTCCTGTAATAAAGCTCATTGGCTTTATCAAGGGTGCAGAGCGCTTTATACGTATTTCCGGCAAGGATGAGGGCGTTGGCGGTCGAGTTCCATATATGTGGCTCTACGGCATGACTGTGACCTGGATGATTGTGACCTTCATGGTCATGATATCCGTTGCCATGTTCGTTGTCGTTCAGAATCAGGTCTATTCCTTTGGAGGTGTCGAACACTTGGATATGAGGGGCATTGTTCATCAGACGGTCCATCCAGGCCTGTTCGAAGCCGATGTAACCGATGCGGAAGTAGGCTTTGCTGTCGCCAAGGGATACGAGTTGCTGCGGAACCGGGTCGTATGTTTCCGGGCTGGAACCTTTGGGGACCATGCTGACTACCGTGAACTTGTCGCCTGCAATGGCTTCCGTGAAATAGCGTTGCGGTTCGAGTGTGACGGTAATGACCGGCTTTTCCTCAGTACCGCTTTGGGACGTTCGTCCGGTGCACGCTGCCAGTAGGAGGCAGGAGCCGATGATAAGCAGGGTCTTCATATCTATTAGTTGCTTTTTCATGACTTGTTGTATTTTCGGGTTGTTCTTACTTATCTTGTTTTACTTATTCTTGTTTTCGTTTTTAAGTTCTTATTCTTGTTTCCGGGCCCGCAGTATTTCCCGTTTTCCTCCTGGAGGGCCGGGAAGACGTTCCACGATGAATCCTGCGGCCTGCAACATTCGCCTGACGACTCCTTTGGCACAATAAGTCGTCAGGATTCCGCCGTTATTTAATAAAACATAAAGGCGGTTGAATAGTTCTTGCGACCACATCTCCGGCTGCTTTTCCGGTGCGAAGGCGTCGAAGTAAATCACGTCTGCTTTCCACCCTTCTGTCTCTGTTTCCAGCTTATTAAAGTCTTTTTGTACTTTTCGTAGGGTGAAGTGAGGGGTAATCGGTACGTCTTCTTCCCACGGGGAGGTATGAAGCTGTTTGAATAACTCGTGGGCCGGACACTGGTTGTCGCCTGTCATTAGTTGTTCGTTGGCGGAAATATACCCCAGTTGCTCTACGAGTTGCCATTCCAGGGGATAGAGTTCCAGACCTGTATAGTATACATTCCTCCCGCTTTTTTCTGCTTCTTCGAGGGTGAGCCAGGCGTTCAGACCTGTTCCGAAACCTATTTCCAGAATGTGAGGGGTGGTGGCGGTGGAGGCTTTCAGTCCCATATTGATGAAAATGTGCTGGGACTCCGTGCGTGCCCCTTTCGTTGAATGATAATGCTCATTCAATTCCGGAACAAACAGGGTAGTGCTCCCGTCATCGGTCTTCTCGATTATTCTTTTCATCGTATAACTTGCTATCTGATACTTATTGCTTGATTACTTAATGAAACATTTATCCTGCTACCACATTCCATGCACTTTCCAGCACATACAGGAGAAGGATGTAACGTATCAACTTGCCGGCAAACATGGAAGCTACCGTAAGCCATATATTGCTTCGCATAAATCCCAGTGCAATGGAGATAACTTCACCGATAGCCGGAAGGAAGGCGAAAAATGCCATAAGTGCTCCTTTCCCTTGCAGGAAGTTCACCATTTTGTCTACCTTTTCTTTCTTTACCTTGAAATATTTCTCTATCCAGCTTATTTTGCCCAGACGTCCCATATAGTAACAGGTCATTCCGCCTACCGTGTTGCCGAGTGCGGCGGATATCAGGCAGGCGGTAGGGGGCAGGCCGAGTTTGACGAGTGCCACCAGTACCAGTTCGGAACTGAAAGGCACGATGCTGCCGGCCAGTAAAGCCGAGATGAATAATCCCGGTAATCCCCATTCGATGAGGAGTTGTATTGTTGAGTCTATAAAAGCGTCCATATATTAAAACTGAATAGGAGGATGAGACTGACCAGCGAGATTATGAAGAACACGTTCGATGTCTTGCTGTTGGTCAGTACGAAAAAATGTCCGATCAGGATGCTGCTGCTTATCATGAGCAACGGCAACAGATTGGCACAATAGGTTGGCTGCAAAGCTATGAGCAGGAAGAGGAAGATATTCAGGTCGATAAGAAATTGCAGATAGGCACGAGTGCGTATCTTGTCTTCAAATCCTGCGATGATGCAATGGGCGGCGCTGACAATGAACAGTACAAGTAAATAGCCGAGAACCGCCAATTCCCAAGGTTGGAGAATTTGCAGGTCGAAGGGCTTGCCGAAAGTTACCAGTTCGGTAAACGGACGGTAGAATAACTCCATTTGATTGTAGAAGAAGGCGTGCCCGAACAGGAACCAGTAAGGCAGTACCCAGCCTAAGAGCGCACCGCAGAAACTACGGGGCTTGAGTGCCTGAAAACGGTGAGCTTCGAATATCCAGAGTACCGAAAGGAAGGTGAGTTGGGGGAAAAGCAGGCTTCCCGCTCCGATGAAAAGGAAGGAATAAAATAAATAGCCTGCTGCCTGCGGCTGCTGATAACTTTTGAACAGGAAATAAATGGAGAACAGGAAAGCAAGGGCTGCAATGTCTCCTGCATATAGCAAGTGCATTTCCGGGCAGATAGTGACCAACAGAAAGTATATGGCTGTCTGCATGGATGCCCGCATACGGATAATGCCGAAACGGTTGTTCAACTCTATCAGGCTATAACCGATAACGGCATAAATCAGATAGCTGACAAGTCGTTCGGCCCATGCGGGAAGTAACAAGTCGCGGGCGGATTGCCAGAGGGAGAGAGTGCTGTCTTCCACTGTTGAGGCTGTGAGGTCGGGCAGTAAAAAGGATGTCAGTACCCAACAGAGGGTACAGATAAAGACAACGATAGGCAGCGTCCACCGCCCTGCTGTTACTTGACCTTGCAGCTTTTTATTTCTCATTTAATCTCGTTCAATTATTTTTTTGTTGCTTCTGTTTCTTCTGTGGTTTCTATAGTTTCTTTCCCTTCTCTCCCTTTATTTCCTTTCTTTCCGAATGGTTTTCTCCGAATGGCTTCCCCTCCTTCCGGCGGGAAGGAGGGGTGGCTGAAAGCCGGGGTGGTAGGTGCGCCTATCTGTTTTAATAATAGACTTATGTATTCACCTACCACCTCCCCCTACGGGTACTCCTCCTTCCCGAAGGAGGAGAATGGAGATAGATTTGCCTCTAGCGTGGCTTTACCAAGGTGATTCTTATCTAGCGTTGACATCGTCTCTTCTCTAGAATAAACATCGCCTCTCATTTGAAACAATGCCGTCGAATGGAAGCCTTGCTTCGGCGCTACGCCGGCAGTTATAGGTCGAAGCCGATGTCGCGGCGGAAGTACTTCTTGTCGAAGTTAATCATGTCCGCTACTTTGTAGCTCTGTGCCAACGCTTCTTCTTTAGTAGCTCCATAGGAGCAGACAGCGATAACGCGTCCTCCGTTTGTAACTACTTGGCCGTCTTTCATAGCTGTTCCGGCATGGAAAATGATACTTTCCGTAGCGGCAGCCTGTTCCAGTCCGCTGATCGGGAATCCTTTCTCATAAGCTTCCGGGTAACCGCCGCTGACGAGAATCACACAACCTGCCGAACGCGGGTCCATAACGAGTGTCTTTTCGTTCAGGTTGCCTGCGGCAGTGCCTTCCAGCAGTTCCACGATATCGCTCTGAATGCGGAGCATGACGCTTTCTGTTTCCGGGTCGCCCATACGGACGTTGTATTCGATCACCATTGGCTCACCTTTCACATTGATTAATCCGAGGAAGATGAAACCTTTGTAGACGATATTCTCTTCTTTCAGGCCGTTGATTGTCGGCTCGATGATGCGGGTGCGTACTTTCTCCATGAACACTTCGTCGGCAAACGGAACAGGGGTTACGCTACCCATGCCCCCTGTATTCAGACCTTTGTCGCCTTCACCGATACGTTTGTAGTCTTTTGCTACGGGGAGGACTTTATAGTTTTCACCGTCGGTCAGGACAAATACGGAACACTCGATACCGCTCAGGAACTCTTCAATGACAACTGTTGCCGATGCAGAGCCGAACATACCGCCGAGCATTTCTTTCAGTTCCTTTTTGGCTTCGTCCAGCGTGGGGAGAATCAGTACGCCTTTTCCGGCACAGAGGCCGTCGGCTTTCAGTACATAAGGAGCTTCCAATGTTTCGAGGAAGGCCAAACCTTCTTCAATAGTTGCGGAAGTGATACTTTTGTAACGGGCTGTCGGGATGTTGTGACGCATCATGAAGCCTTTTGCAAATTCCTTGCTTCCTTCCAGTTCGGCTCCCTGTGCGGAGGGACCGATAACAGCGATGTGTTTAAGTTCGGGGCGGTTCTGGAAGTAGTCGTAGATTCCTTTTACCAACGGATCTTCGGGACCTACTACGACCATGGCGATGTCTTCCTTCAGGGCGAAAGCGCTGATAGCTTCAAAATCAGTAGCCTTGATGTTGACATTTTCGCCTACGGCAGTTGTTCCGGCATTTCCCGGAGCAATATACAGCTTCTCAACTTTCGGACTTTGGGCAATTTTCCATGCCAGTGCATGTTCGCGGCCGCCCGAGCCTAGTAATAAAATCTTCATCTTTATACTGTTATAAGTTATACTGTTATACGTTTGATTAGGTATGGATAAGCAGCCGCTTTTTACAGGTTCTGCTCAAAGTACCGGGTGATTTTTTCGTGCAGATGTACACGGTCGCGACCTGATACGTTGTGCTTGTGGCACGGGTAGATGAACAGGTCGGGGTAGGTGCGGGCGTCTACACAAGCTTTCATGAACGACAAGGTGTGTTGAGGCACGCAAGTGTCGTCATGGTCGTCATGGATAATCAGCAGATGACCTTTCAACTGACCCGCGAGGTTTTTCAGGTTGCATTCCTTGTAACCTTCAGGATTGGTTTCCGGTGTGTCCATATAGCGTTCGCCGTACATCACTTCATAATATCCCCAGTCGATGACAGGGCCACCGGCTACGCCTACTTTGAATATTTCCGGGTAACGGAGCAACAAGGCAGTGGTCATGTGCCCTCCAAAGCTCCAGCCGTGCACGCCGATGCGTCCGCCGTCTACGTAAGGGAGGGATTTCAGGAATTCGACACCTTTTACCTGGTCTTTGCCTTCTTCAATGCCGAGGCGACGGAAGGTGGCGTTCTCAAACTCCAGTCCGCGGTTACTGCTGCCACGATTGTCGATCGTAAACATGATATAGCCTTTGTTGGCCATATACGTGTCCCAGCCACGTGCGCCATTCTGCCAGCCTCCGGTGACACATTGGGCATGAGGACCTCCGTAGACGTAAATAATGGTTGGATATTTCTTGTTCGGGTCAAAGTTTGCCGGCTTCATCAGGCGGTAGTGAAGGTAGGTTGTGCCGTCGGCCGCTTTGATTGTCCCGGTTTCAATACTTGGCATTTGATAACCTTCATACGGGTCTTTGGCAGTCAGCAGGTTTACGGTTTCTTTGAAGTTCTTTGTATCTACCAGATTGATGATGCGGGGCTGGTCTTTAGTGGAATAACGGTCGATAAGGAACGTTCCGGAAGCGTTGAGCACTCCGTTGTGTTCACTCTCTTTGCTGCTATCGAACGGGCAGCTCATCTTTCCGTTGTTCACGTTTACTGCGAAATGACCGCTTCTCAAGCCCTCTATGGCGGTGAAGATAACTTCTTTCCGCTTAGCGTTGAAGCCTAATATGTTTTTTACCAGCCAGTTGCCTTTAGTCAACTGTTTTACCTTCACTGATTCGCGATATTGGGCGCCGCCGGTTCCTTCCTGAAGGTCACCGTAAATGCTTGCTTTGGTATCAAACAAATAGAGGTGATTGTATCCATCGCGCTGGCTCTGATAAATGAATTTGCTGGTATCCCACGGCAAGAATATAATCGGGTTTTGCGGCTCTACGTATTTCGGGTGAGTTTCTTCGTAGAGCACCTTTGTCAGCTTGCCTGTTTCTACGTTGTATTGGCAAAGTTTGGCATGGTTCTGGTCGCGGTTTACTTCAATCAGGTAGAGGCTCTTCTCGTCCGGTGCCCAACTGATGTTCGTAAAGTAGCGGTCGGTAGGGTCGCCTGCATCCAGGTAAATGCTTTTGCCCGTTGCGGGGTTGTAGATACCTACCTTCACTTGGTGGCTGGTCATTCCTGCCATTGGATAGCGGACATTGTTCACTTCGCCCACACGTGCGGTAATGTCTACAAGCGGGTATTGAGTCACCATACTTTCATCCATACGGTAGAAGGCGAGCAGATTACCTTTCGGGCTCCAGAATGTACCTTTGTTGATACCGAACTCATTGCGGTGTACGGACTGGCCGCAGACGATGCCTTCGGGCTCGTTCGTCACCGCCTGTTCGTTTACGTATAGATTGTTGCCGATTGTATAGGCTACATTTCCATTAGCGGTGCAGTAGTCTTCGTTTTCCGCTTTGGCTTTAGGCTTGCGACTGCTGACAATTCGGTTGTTCTTGAAATCATATACGATGTATTTTCCGGCTATGTTCAGTAACATTTGCGGCTTTTCCGCCCATGGGAAACGTACGGAATACAAGTGGGATAACTTTCCTGACTTGTCTTCTGCAAGCGCTTTGTTGATTTGCTCACGGGTGATGAGCATTGTTTCTTTGCCTATTTGCGGCTGGATAGAATAGATGGTGTCGATGCCGGGTTTAATACACTCGTCGCCCCACCATTGCAGCCCGTACAGGTTTTCTGCATAACGATAACTTTCACCGCCCGGAATCAGGTCTTCCAGTGTCGGTTTCTTGGTTTCTTGTGCCATAACATTGATTACAATTGGGATTGCCAACAACAAAAGGAAGGCTCTTTTTCCAACTTTACTCATTGCTCTTTTCTTTATTATTTGTTTTTAAATCCTTTTATTTTTACTCTGTCCAAAGAAGTGCTCTTTATCCGAATAGCAGCACCCAACTTGGCAAAAGCATTGAATAATCCATTAAATTGCTTTTCGTTGCTAATTTCTTGTGAATGTGCAATTAACTATTAACGCTTGTTTACTCCTCTTCCTTCTTCGGAATCCTCGGTTCCCGATTTCCTTTGAACTCTCTCGGAGCTTTCGGGTCTCTTCGGCTACGGAATTCTCCCTGCGGTTTTCTCTCTCTGTTTCCTTCCCGCTTGAATTCTCCTTCTTCCCGGCGCGGCTTGTATTCTCCTTCTCTGCGAGGTCTGGAGTCACCTTCCCGACGCGGCCTGAACTCACTTTCTCTACGGGGTTTGAATTCTCCTTCCCGACGAGGTTTATATTCTTTTCTTTCCCTGAACTTAGACTCTTGTTCTCCTTCCGTCTCTTTCTTTTCTTCTCCTGCTTCTTCCTGACTCTTGAACTCCTTGTATTTTCCGTCAAAGATTTCATATTTGCGGAATTCACATTCCAGTGGCCCGTTGAACAAAGGAACCTTTTGGCTGGCTTTCAAACCAATCTGGTCGAAACACTCTTCCCGGTAGGAGAGAACCCATGCCTCGTTTCCTACAAACGCGTGTTTCAGGCGCTCGCCAATCATTTGGTATAGTCCGAGTAAATCATTGGTGGAAATACGCTCTCCATAAGGAGGGTTGGTGATGATGACAGACTTCTCTTTCGGCTGTTCGAATTGCTGGAACGGTTGCAGTTTCAGTACGACATCTTTCGATACCCCCGCTGCCTTTATGTTATGAGTTGCTATTTCGTTCGCTTTCGGATTGTTGTCGTATCCGTAAATTTTATGTGTAAATTCACGCTCCTGACTGTCGTCATTGTAAAGCTCGTCGAACATATCCGCATCGAAATCCACCCATTTCTCAAATGCAAATCCCTTACGGAATACGCCCGGAGCGATGTTTCTTGCTATCAATGCAGCTTCCACTGGAATAGTACCCGAACCGCACATCGGATCAATCAAGTCACATTCTCCCCGCCAGCCGGTCATCAGAATCATACCGGCAGCCAATACCTCGTTCAACGGAGCTTCTACGGCTTCCTGGCGGTAACCGCGCCGGTGAAGTGATTCACCGGACGAGTCCAAAGACAAGGTGCAGGTCGTTTGTGCGATATGGATATTCAACAATACGTCCGGATTGCTGATGCGTACAGACGGGCGTTTGCCTGTCTTTTCACGGAAATAATCCACGATTGCATCTTTCACCTTGTACGAAACAAACTTCGAATGGCGGAATTCTTCGCTGAATACTACTGCATCTATTGCAAATGTCTTGTTTACGTCGAGATATTCCTCCCAAGGAATTGCCTGTATTTCATTGTAAACTTCGTCGGCATCCTTTGCCGTAAAGTTCTTGATCGGTTTAAGAATACGGATAGCAGTACGGAGGCAGAAATTAGCCTTATACATCATACGCTTATCTCCTGTGAATGACACCATTCGGCGGCCTATTTGAATGTCGTTGGCTCCTAGTGCTGTCAGCTCTTCTGCAAGTATCTCCTCCAGTCCCTGGAAGGTCTTGGCAATCATCTCGAATTGTTCGTTCATATATAGTTATTTGGTTTTATTTTTTTGCTTTGGTTTGTACGATTCTTGCTCCTGCGGGGACGTTCTCCGTCACCCAGATATTACCGCCTACGGTTGCATCGCGTCCGATAGTGATTCTTCCCAGGATAGTGGCGTTGGAATAAACGATTACATTGTCTTCCAGTATCGGGTGGCGCGGGATGCCTTTGATTGGCTTTCCATCCGCATCCAGCGGGAAACTCTTGGCTCCCAGAGTGACGCCCTGATAGAGTTTGACGTTGTTTCCGATGATACTCGTTGCGCCGATTACCACACCTGTGCCGTGGTCGATCGTGAAGTGACTGCCAATCTTGGCGGCCGGATGAATATCAATACCTGTTTCGCTGTGCGCCATTTCCGTAATGATACGCGGAATCAGGGGGACACCCAGTTCCAGTAGCTCATGCGCGATGCGGTAGTTACTGATGGCTTTGATAGCGGGATAGCAGAAAATAACTTCGCCATAACTTTCGGCGGCAGGGTCGCCGTTATAGGCGGCTTCTACGTCGGTTGCCAGCACTCTGCGCATGACAGGCAATTTGCTGATAAACTTGGCGGCAAGGCGGGCTGCTTCTTCTCTCTTGGAATCGGAGCAGGCATTACATCTTCCTTCTATACTGGTTCCAAAACACAATCCGGCAAGGATTTGCTCGGTAAGCAAATCAAATAACTTCTCAATATTTACACCGATGTGGTAATTGATTGTCCGGCTGTTGATAGTGGAATTTCCGTAATATCCGGGAAATAAGATAGAGCGTGAAAGCTCGATAATTTCATACAAGACTTTAGCAGAGGGCAGTGGTTCGCCATCTTTGTGTTGATGAAACAGTCCTTTGTAAGATTCGCTTTCCGATAGCTCATCGACTGCCTGTGTCAAAATGTGGGTGAAGTTCAGTGGACTCATTAGGTCAGTTGCTCATATTTATATGGGGACAAAGGTATTAAAAAAATAATAAAATTGGTTGGGATTCAGGATAAATAATGTATTTTTGTCACATTCAAAACATGACATGAATAAGGGGTTGATGAATGGGAGGACTACTATGAAGCTGTTTGGCTTGTTCGGGCTTTTGATATTGTTGTATTGCGGGTGTGCTGACAGGCATCGCCATAAGCCTTTTTGTGAGCAGGAACTTGTCGATTCTCTCGAAGTCCGCGTTCAGGATTCTCTTTTCTCCAATGTACTTTATTCCCGTTCGCAGGTACGTGACGCGCTGGTGCAAGTGCAAGACTCACAAGTGTATTATCGTCTGCTCGCCCTTTATGGTAAAACCTTCTTTGTTTCTTCTGATTTTGACTCCATACTTTATTACAATCGACAGGTTAAGCAATTCTCCCGCAATGTTTCCGAGTGTCCTCGCTGGAACGATGTCCTGGCCGATGTTTATAATGTTGAAGGAAACGTTTGGATGCAGTTGAACCGTCCCGATTCTGCCATACTTGATTATCAAAAGGCGTATGCATATCGTCTGAAAGGAAAGCGCCTGCACCTTCTTCCCGACATTTGTATCAATATGGCTGACGCCTGCCTGCATCGCAGTGACTTGGCGCACACTGCCTCTTATTACCGCCGCGCCTTGTTTCTCTGCGATTCTCTGAGATTGTCCGAACATACGAAATTCCCTGTCTATTACGGTTTGGGACAAACTTATATGGACTTGCGCGACTTCGATTTGTCCAACCATTATTATGAGCTGGCAGGAAAATTCTTTGACGAAATGAATGTGGGAGAACGTTGGACCTATCTCAACAATCGCGGAAATCATTATTATTACAGGAAGAATTATCAGGAAGCATTGAACTATATGCGCAGAGCCAATGCCTTAGTCTCCGCCCACCCCCAAATGGTGTTTGAACAGAACTTTATCAAAGTAAACCTGGGAGAATTATACTTGTTGACCAATAACTTGGATTCAGCACAGATATGCTTGGACGAGAGTTATCGTTTCTTTTCGGAAATTCAGCATAACTCGGCTGTATACTATATCGAAACTCAAATGATTGAACTGGCGTTACAGAAAGGAAATATGGCGCTAGCTCATAAAATGATAGAACGTACCGCTCCTGTGGGACATCTTGATGCCAATATGCTGACAATACGCAACCAATATCTCCAGCATTACTTCGAGCGTGCCGGCGACTACCGCCGTGCTTATGAATATTTGAAGCGTGACTGTCGTCTGGATGATTCTATCCGTAGCGAACGGGTACAGACACGTGTCGCAGAACTGGATATGCGCTATCGTCAGGACACTATTGTATTGCGGAAAGAAATGCAGATTCAACGGCAGGCAGGTGAAGTGAAAGCTTTGAAGTTGAGCGTTTATATATGGGTACTTGTTTGTGTGCTGCTAGTTGCAGGAACAGGCGGTATCATCTGGTATATGCGGAAGAAAAGAGAATTTCTTCGTGAACGCTTTTTCCGGCAAATCAACCGTGTCCGCATGGAGAACCTGCGGAGCCGGATTTCCCCCCATTTCACTTTCAATGTATTGGGACGTGAGATTAATCAGTTCACGGGGTCGGAAGATGTGAAGAATAACCTGTTGGAGCTGGTTAAATATCTCCGACGCAGTCTTGAACTGACGGAAAAACTAAGTGTTTCCTTACAAGACGAGCTGGATTTTGTACGTTCGTATATTAATCTCGAAAGAGGACGCGTCGGCGAAGATTTTACGGCAACGGTTACAGTGGAGGAAGGACTGGATGCAAGTCGTGTGATGATTCCTTCGATGATTATACAAATACCGGTTGAGAATGCAATCAAGCATGGACTGGTTGGGAAAGATGGTGAAAAGGAGTTGACGATACATGTCTCTCATGAAAAGAATGGTATCTGTATTACGATTTGTGATAACGGCCGCGGGTATCTTCCGCACGTAACTTCGGCAACACGGGGAACGGGTACCGGACTGAAGGTGTTGTATCAGACCATTCAACTGCTGAATACGAAAAACAAGAGTGACAAAATACGTTTTGAAATAACCAATAGAAACAGTGGACAGACCGGTACATTAGTTTCGGTATATATCCCGTTTCGTTTTTCTTATGATTTATGATGGATACAGAAGAAAAGTACAAAGTGGTCATCATTGATGACGAACGTTCTGCAAGTGACGCTTTGCGCCGTGAACTGGAGCCTTATCGTGAATTTGAGATAAAGGGAATTGCAAGCAGTGGTGCAAAAGGGAAAAAGATGATTATGGAGTTGCATCCGGATTTACTCTTTCTTGATGTGGAGCTTCCGGATATATTGGGGCTTAATTTGCTAAGTGAGATAAAGGATGATGTATTGTGGGATATGAAGGTTGTGTTCTATACGTCCTATGATAAATATCTGCTTCAGGCTTTGCGTGAGTCGGCTTTTGATTTCTTGTTGAAACCTTTTAGCGCGGAAGACTTGAAAGTTGTCATAGACCGTTATCGGAAAGCGGTGCGTTCTGCTGTAGTGGTGCCTCCCTCTTTTGCTTCTTCTATTATAGCTCTGATGCCGCAACAGGGAATGTTTATGATTAGCACGGTGACAGGATTCAAGCTCTTACGGCTGGAAGAAATCGGATTTTTTGAATATTTGAAAGATAAACGTCAATGGCAGGTGGTTCTGTTTAATCAAACCCGGTTGAACCTGAAACGGAACACGAAAGCGGAGGATATCGTCAGTTATTCGCAGGCTTTCGTACAAATCAGTCAATCGGCCATTGTGAATGTAAATTATCTGGCTATGATCGATGGAAAGTGTTGCCAACTTTATCCGCCTTTCCACGATAAAGGTGATCTGGTCATTTCCAGAAGCTATCTGAAAGAATTGCAGGAACGGTTTTATGTCTTGTGATACAGCCTACGGTTATATAAAGTGAAAACGCCTCTTCTTCATCAGGAGCGGCGTTCTCTTTTGTTAGAATATTAGAATGAGAGAGAGTTTTTGTTACATATTTGTATTATCCATTGTTACAGTCATCTCGGGTACCAGTACATAAGCACGCTTTTTAGCGTTCCATTTATAGTAATTGGTAGTGACGGTCTTGCCTTCATAAATATAGTTGATACGCAAATTCTTTACCCATTCGTCCTTGTTGCTGTCCCATTTGAGGGCTTCGCTTTCGGTCATGCGTTTATTGTCGTCGTACTTATAATTGTACTTCATATAGTTGGCAAGTGTATTTCCGTCCATTTTGTAAACGGTCTGGCCTACTGTCATGCCATTTTCTTCTATCGGATTGTAAATCAACTGACCGTCGTTGTTACGTGCGGAAGCGGTGAAAGATGCAATAAGAAGAGCAGCGGATAAAACGAACATTTTTAAGGATACTTTTGCTTTCATGGCTATTTTAGTTTTAAGTTATACTTTCATTTGTCTACTGATGTACCAGTTTTACGCTGCAAACTTACATATTAATTTGATATTTATGCATTTTGGGGAGTGAAATATTATCAAATTGTCAAGCATGGGTGCTGGTAGTAGTTTGCTTTTTGCCAAGATTAGTGACAAAAAAATATCCGGCAGTCAATCTGCCGGATATAGAACGAATCACTTCGTTTAAAAAGAAATCTTTTTTCTAGCTTTCGGATAGCGAGTTAAATAATGTTAGTGAGCTTCGAGCCAGTTCTTGCCCCACCCGCAATCAGCTTTCAGAGGTACATGCATACGGTATGCGTGTTCCATTTCTTCGATAACAATTTCTTCTACACGTTCTTTTTCTTCAACGGGAACACTGAAGTTCAATTCGTCATGTACTTGCAGGATCATTTTGGCTTGTATTCCTTCCGTTTGGAAACGTTGATAGATACGTGCCATAGCCACCTTGATAATATCTGCCGCACTTCCCTGGATAGGTGCGTTAATGGCATTCCGTTCCGCATATCCGCGTACAACGGCGTTTCGTGAGTTGATGTCCGGCAAGAAGCGTTTCCGGTGGAAAATAGTCTCCACATAGCCTTTTTCTTGTGCAACCTGGATACTTTTATCCATATAAGCCTTCACTCCCGGATAGGTTTCGAAATAGCCGTCGATAAGTTCTTTGGCTTCTTTCCGTTCTACGTTCATCCGTTCGGCGAGGCCGAATACGGATATACCATAGATAATGCCGAAATTGGCAGTTTTGGCTTTGCGACGCATATCGGAGCCTACATCTTGCAAGTCAATCTTATAAATCTTTGCGGCGGTGGCAGCGTGGATGTCATGGTTGCTGAGGAAAGCGTCGATCATGTTCTTATCCTCGCTCAGATGCGCCATGATGCGCAATTCAATCTGTGAGTAGTCCGCAGAGAAGAAAAGGCAGCCTTCATCGGGGATGAATGCTTTGCGGATTTCTTTTCCGTTCTCGTCGCGGATCGGGATATTTTGTAGGTTCGGATTGCTTGAACTAAGACGTCCCGTGGCGGTAACGGTTTGGTTGAAAGAAGTATGTACCCGTCCTGTACGCGGATTGATGAGTTGGGGGAGTGCATCGATGTATGTTCCCAATAACTTTTTCAGTCCCCGGTGTTCTAATATCTTTTCTACCACAGGATGTTTGTGGCGAAGGCTTTCGAGCACCTCTTCCGAAGTGACGTATTGCCCGGTTTTAGTCTTTTTTGCCTTCTCTACAATTCTTAATTTATCAAACAGCACCTCACCGACTTGCTTCGGTGAAGCAATATTGAACGTTTCACCTGCCAGCTCGTAAATTTCCTTTTCGATATTCTCCATTTGTGCCGTAAAGTGGGCGGAAGATTGTTTCAGCGCTTCCGTATCCAGCAGCACACCGTTGCGTTCGATATTAACCAGTACCGGAACAAGCGGCATTTCTATATCATAGAACAGCCGCTCGGCGTCATTCTCCTTTAATTCCTTTTCCAGAACGTTTTTCAGTTTCAGGGTTACGTCCGCATCTTCGCAGGCGTAACGATAAACGTCTTTCGGGGCGAGGTCGCGCATATTTTTCTGGTTCTTCCCTTTCGGACCAATCAGTTCATCAATATGGATTGTCTGATAACGTAGATAGATTTCGGCAAGATAATCCATTCCGTGACGGAGTTCAGGTTGAAGAACATAATGGGCGATCATTGTATCGAACAACGGGCCTTTTACTTGCACTCCATAATTTTGAAGAACGATCATATCATACTTGATATTCTGTCCGACCTTCAATGAGTTTTCATTTTCAAATACCGGGCGGAACTCATTGACGATTTTTAACGCTTCTTCCTGATCGGCGGGGACCGGGACATAAAAAGCTTCATTTTCGGCAATGGAAAAACTCATTCCGACCAATTCGGCGTCCATTGGTTCGGTTCCGGTAGTTTCCGTATCTAGCGAAAGAATTTTTGATGTAAGTAACTTTTGAATAATTTTTGTTCTTTTCTCTTCTGTATCAATAAGTTGGTAGTCACAATTGAGCGTTTCTAACGTCGCTAGATTTGAATTTTTAGCTTCGCCCGGCTCGTTGCCCGTAAAATTCGCAAATAAATCGCCTTGCACGGCTCCGCCTTCCTCGGGAAAAAGTGGGAGAGGGGCGAGGTTACTTTTTTCTGCTGCCGTTTTGTTTCCGGTTGGAGTTGTTATTCCGTTTCCGGCATTCTCTTTTTTCAGAACGCGATCGATCAGTGTCCGGAATTCCAGTTCCTCGAAAATCTGTCGGAGCGAATCTTCGTCTGCCTGCTCACGAACGAGCGAATCCATATCGAGTTGGATAGGCACGTCGATTTTGATAGTCGCGAGGAATTTTGAGAAAGTAATCATTTCCCGATTCGTTTCCACTTTTGTTTTCAGTGCTCCCTTGAGTTGGTCGGTATGTTCCAGAAGATTCTCAATGCTTCCGAATTCGGCTATCAGTTTTTGAGCTGTCTTTTCTCCTACTCCGGGGCAGCCGGGGATATTGTCCGAAGAATCTCCCATTAGGCCGAGCATATCGATGACTTGTGCCGGTGACTGAATATCGAATTTGGCTTTCACCTCATCGACACCCATTACTTCAAAACCTCCCGTATGTTTGGGGCGGTACATGAATACCTTGTCGCTTACTAATTGTCCGTAATCTTTGTCCGGGGTCATCATATAAGTAATAATCCCTTGGCGTCCGGCTTCGGTAGCGAGTGTTCCTATCACGTCGTCAGCCTCGTAGCCTGCCACTTCCAGAATAGGGATACGGTAGGCACGGATGATTTCTTTTATAATAGGTACGGAAAGACGGATTGCTTCCGGAGTTTCTTCACGCTGTGCTTTATATTGTTCGAAAGCCTCGTGGCGGAAGGTAGGGCCGGCCGGGTCGAAAGCCACTCCTATATGAGTGGGATTCTCCTTCTTCAATACTTCTTCGAGGGTATTGACAAACCCTAGAATAGCTGAAGTGTTGAATCCTTTTGAGTTGATTCGGGGATTCTTAATAAAGGCATAATAAGCCCGGTATATCAGTGCATAAGCGTCTAAAAGAAATAATTTATTGTCTGACTCCATAGATTTTATTAATTTTTCATGGTAAAAGTACAAAAAAATACCGTATTAAGCGTTTTATTATTACTTTTGTGCTCAAATTGTGCATGAATGGACAGCATCTCTATTATCAGAACACCGATTGAAAGCGAACTTGAGGCTTTCAAAGAACTTTATGATAGTTCTCTTTCCAGTTCGAATACACTGCTTGATAGCGTAGTAGCTCATATACGCCAGCGCAGTGGAAAGATGATGCGTCCTATTCTCGTCTTGTTGGTAGCACGCCTTTATGGCGTCGTGTCTCCTGCCACTCTTCATGCGGCGGTATCTCTGGAACTTCTTCATAATGCCAGTTTGGTGCATGACGACGTAGTGGACGAAAGTACCGAACGCCGTGGGCAACTCTCGGTGAATGCTATCTTTAATAATAAGGTAGCCGTACTGACGGGGGATTATCTTCTGGCAACAAGCCTGGTGCATGCCGAGCTGACGAACAGTCATCAGATTATCCGGCTGGTATCTTCATTGGGGCAGGATCTTGCCGACGGCGAGTTGCTCCAGCTCTCAAATGTAAGTAATCATAGCTTTTCGGAGACAGTTTATTTCGATGTGATTCGTAAGAAAACTGCGGCCCTATTCGCTGCCTGTACGGCGGCGGCGGCTTACTCGGTAGGAGTGAGTGAGGAAGAAGTGAAATTAGCCCGCTTGTTGGGTGAATATATCGGTATCTGTTTTCAGATTAAGGATGATATTTTCGACTATTTCGACAGCAAGGAAATCGGTAAGCCGACAGGGAACGATATGCTTGAAGGCAAACTGACACTCCCTGTCTTGTATGCACTTAATAGAGCGAATGACAATCAGGCTACTGAAATTGCTCTCAAAGTGAAAGAGGGTACGGCTACTCTCGATGAAATAGCTCGTCTGATCGCATTTACCAAGGAAAACGGTGGTATTGAATATGCTGTCCGGACGATGAACGCATATAAGCAAAAAGCCTTTGGGCTGTTGGCCTCTCTGCCGGATTCTGCTATCTGCGTGGCTCTCCGGTCTTATCTGGATTACGTTGTAGATCGCGAAAAATAGCGGTTATCGATGTTTGTTCAAAAGTAAATAGCACGATAATAAACGGTCCCAATCTTCTATTTTCTCTGATTGCATTGCTCGCCCGAGGAGGAAACTCTTGTCTATTTCTTCCGGCGAACGGAGTATTTCGGAGCATAGTATTCCTGCCTGCTCAATATGTTCCCATGCTTGTCCTTTGGTGATATATCCGATTTCATAAGCCGCACGTGCCAGGTTGACCAACATCCCCATATCCCATGCGTCAATTCCTCTTTCCAAGTCATTTATCCATATAATCGGGTCTCTTCTTTCCTCTGTATATTTTACGAATCTGTATAAATTGTTTCCCTGCCGGACGAAACGTTCCACTCCGAAAAAGCGTTTATGTATGATTGTTTCAAATTCGTTGATATTGTCTGACGAGAGCAGGTAGGGGAGCATGATCTGATAGGGAACCCTGTCTCCTTCATTAGTCAGGAATTGTAATAGTCCGTTGGTTGATTCGGTGTCAACGCAGTGAAATTCTTCAGACAGCAGTCGGGTTAACTTTTGCGGGTGAACTCCTGTTTCTATTGAGTTGAGATAAAAACCTTTTAACGCAGCTTCCATATAGCCAATGCGCAACCCTAGCTTTCTTTTCGTCCCGAGGACTAGATTTAGCGGATTGCGGTTTATTCTTAAGGCTTGAATGTGTGCTTCCATTTTTATACTCTTATGATTAAAGTTCACTGAAAAAGCGTGGGGACTGTTGCTATATATTTTCCTGAGGCTTCGGCAAGCCGTTATGAATTATACACAAGCAACAGTCCCACGCTCCGTTCGCTATATAACAACAGTATATACATGAAAGTGCGTGAGACCCGTTTGCTTATTACCATTCATAACTTTGAATTTTGCCGAATTCCAGGAATTTGGTAATAAATGAAACGTTCTCTGGTTCAATTATTTAGCTAGATATCCACAGCCAAATCTGAGACAAAGATAATGATTTTTGCGGATTGCTTGATAACTATCTTTAGTTTTTCTTAAATAAAAAATACCGCATCGGTTCTCGTTTTGCGGAGAGCCGTGCGGTAAGGCATATTTGATTGCTTATGTAGCCTTTCCTAGAAGAATTTTATTTCTTCTCCCTTGATATCAGAGAGTAGGAGATTTGCCAGGCGGCTTGTTCCCAAGCGGAATAACCGGTTGTCCAGCCATTCTTCACCCAATACTTCTTTCACAATAGTGTAATAAATAATTGCGTCATTGACTGTATTGATTCCTCCTGCCGGTTTGAAGCCAATCTTGTTTCCTGTCTTCTGATAGTATTCCTTGATAGCTTCACACATCACATAAGCAGCTTCCGGAGTAGCTGCAGGCTGCTGTTTTCCGGTCGATGTTTTGATGAAATCCGCACCTGAATACATGGATAGGATAGAGGCTTTTTTGATGTTGGAAGCGCTCTTTAGTGCACCCGTTTCGAGGATTACCTTGAGGTGGCGTTCCTTACAGACTTCCTTCAACTCCTGTATTTCCTCACACATTGCTTCGTAGTCGCCACTCAGGAACCTGCCTATGGAGATTACAATATCTATTTCGTCTGCGCCGTCTGCAATGGCCAGTGCAGTTTCCGCTACTTTTACTTCGGTAAATGTTTGAGAAGAAGGGAATCCTCCTGATACACAGGCGATATTCACTCCGTCTACCTCCAGCGTATTCTTGACGATAGCTGCAAAGTTGGGATACACGCAGATCGCAGCTACATTTTTCAAGTCAGGAAATTCATCATCGAACTGGTTTACTTTTTCAGTAAATCGCATAACGCTTTCATCGCTATCCGTACTGTTCAGTGTAGTCAGGTCAATGCACGTGAACAGGAATTTCTTGACTTCTTCCGTGTTGTTCTCCGGCACTTTCTTTTCAATCAGGTCAGCTACGCGAGCCTGAATATCTGCATCGCTCAGATGTGTATTATACTTCGCCAGAGCGGCATCGTACTTGTTGGACAGTGAATTATTCTCCTCCATGATCGTTCAGTTTTGGGTTATTGATATGTCTTTTGCTATCTCGTTTCGTTTTCTTTTCCATACTCTTTTGAAGGGCGGCAGTGACGTCTACGCCTGTCTGGTTGGCGATGCATAGGAGCACCCACAGAACGTCTGCTATTTCTTCTTCGATATTGTCTTTCTCACCTTCCTTGAAGGATTGGTCACCGTATTTGCGGGCCATGACGCGGGCCAGTTCCCCGACTTCTTCCGTCAGTACTGCCATATTGGTCAATTCGCTGAAATAGCGGACGCCGTATGTCTTTACCCATTGGTCTACCTGTTTTTGAGCTTCTTCCAGGGTCATAGTTCTTTTATTATAAGTTGTTTACGTTATTCTTTGTTTTTCGTATCCATGCATATAGTAACAGGTCCGTCGTTCAAAAGTTCAACTTTCATGTCTGCACCGAAGGTACCCGTACCGATTTCTTTGCCCAATGCGGCAGTCAAATCTTTGCAGAACTTCTCATAGAGTGGGACCGATATTTCCGGCTTTGCAGCTTTGATATAAGAAGGACGGTTCCCTTTTTTGGTGGAAGCATGTAAAGTGAACTGGCTGATAACCAGAATTTCTCCTCCGTCTTCCAGTATGGATTTGTTCATTACGCCATTCTCATCGTCGAAAATGCGCAGATTTACTATCTTCTTGCAGAGCCAGTCAATGTCTTCCTGCCCATCGGCTTCCTCAATGCCGACTAATATCAGCATTCCTTTTCCGATAGCTGATTTGCAGTGTCCCTCAATGGTCACTGATGCATGGCTTACCCGTTGTATAACTATTCGCATTGCTATTTATTCTATTTCGTGATTATGAAAGGCAAATTTACGAATTTCGAAAGAGAAAACGATGTATTGGGAGGAAAATATTATCGAAGAAGAACGTGTTACTGCCTCTTGAAACCTTCTACTTTTAGCCTCTGTTATTCATTATTCAATCCTTCCTTCACCGTCTTGGCCTTCGCTTCCCCAATAATAGCGCTGATGTCCTCTAGCGACGCCTCTTTTATCCGCTTTACACTCTTAAATTCTTTCAAAAGAGCTGTTTTAGTCTTTTCCCCGATGCCTTTGATGCTATCCAATGCAGATGCAACCTGTCTTTTGCTACGTTTGTCGCGATGAAAACTAATCGCAAAGCGGTGTACTTCATCCTGTATTTGTGTCAGCAACCGGAACAGGGGAGTGTGTTGTTTGATCCCGATAGTTTGCGGAGGAAACCCGAATAGCAATTCAGACGTGCGGTGGCGATTGTCTTTAGCCAATCCGGCAATAGGGATATTCAACCCTAGTTCGTCCTCAATGACCTCTCTGACGACCTCCATTTGCCCTTTCCCACCGTCGGTAATGATCAGGTCGGGCAACGGCGAACTTTCTTCTATTGCGCGCTGATAACGCCTTTTTACGACTTCTTTCATCGAAGCATAATCATCAGGCCCCACTACTGTCTTTATATTGTATTTCCGGTAATCTTTCTTCGAAGGTTTGGCCTTTTTGAATACCACGCAAGCTGCCACTGCGTCCGATCCCTGTATGTTCGAGTTATCAAAACATTCAATCTGCAAGGGCGGTCTCTCCAAATGCAGTTCTTGCTGTATTTCTTTCATCAGGCGCATACTTCTCTGTTCAGGATTCAGTTTCTCCGCCTGTTTCATGCGGTCGGCCTTGTATTGCTTCACGTTCAGGATAGAAAGATCCAGCAATTTCTTCTTATCACCCCGTTGGGGAACGGTGAAAACGACATTATTTAATTCCAGGTCAAGTTCGAAGGGGACGATAATCTCCCGTGACCGGCTTTTATAACGTTCTCTCATTTCGATAATGCCGAGCGTCAGCAATTCCTCCTTGGATTCATTCAACTTCTTTTTATATTCGAAAGTAAATGCCTGGTTGATTGCTCCGTTTGTGATATGCAGATAATTGATAAATGCGGAATTGCTGTCATCCTCCTCGATCGAAAAGACATCTATATTATGTAGTACGGCGCTTACCACTTCTGATTTGGAACGGTAGTTCTCTATCAAAAGATATTTCTCTTTAATCTTCTGTGCTTCCTCAAACTTCATTTCACCGGCCAAAGTCTGCATCTTCTCCAGTAGCATACGACTAATTTCCTGCGTATTCCCTTTTAGAATCTCTTTGATTTCATCGATGTTTTTTAGATATTCTTCTTGTGACTGAAGCCCGATGCAGGGTCCTGCACAGTTCTTTATATGATATTCGAGGCATACATTGAACTTCCCGGCCCGTATGTTCTCCGGAGTGAGGTTTAAAGAACAGGTACGTAACGGATATAAATGCTTTATCAAGTCCAGCACTGCATACATCGAGGGGATATGGCTGTACGGACCATAATAAGATGAGCCGTTTCTGATAATCTTCCGGGTTCTGAATATCCTGGGAAAATATTCGTTCTGTACACAGATCGAAGGGTAAGTCTTGTCATCCTTTAATAAGACGTTATAACGCGGCTTATATTTCTTGATCAGATTATTTTCCAATAGCAGTGCATCTTCCTCTGTGTTCACCACGATATACCGTATATCAGCTATCTTGCTTACCAATACCCGTGTCTTTCCCGGCTCGTGTTCTTTGCTGAAATAAGAGTATACCCTTTTCTTCAGGTTTTTAGCCTTTCCAACGTATATAATCGTTCCTTCCGCATTCAGGTACTGGTAGATTCCCGGCTTTTCAGGAAGGTTTGCCACGATTCCTTTCAAGTATTTATTGGTTTTGTTTTCCGCTTCTGTATTCATAATCTTTAGGGATGAAATAGCTAAAATGAAAAAGGGCGTAGTATCACTACGCCCTGCAAATATAAACAAATCCTTTATAAAGTCAATACGGATTCTACTTCTACATCATCTCCGAATACTGATTTTCCGTTGAGGTCTTTCAGTTCGATGATAAAGTTGATATATACTTTCTTCGGTTTCAATTTCTTCACCAGTTCGCAGGCTGCTTTCATTGTTCCGCCCGTTGCCAGTAAGTCGTCATGCAGCAGTACTACATCGTTTTCATCCAATGCATCTTTGTGAATCTGCACTGTGTCTTTTCCGTATTCTTTGTCATAGCTTTCTTCAATAGTTTCTGCGGGAAGTTTTCCGGGTTTACGGATAGGGATGAAGCCAGCATTGAGTCGGGTAGCCAGAATCGGTCCCATGATGAATCCTCTTGATTCTATACCTACAACTTTGGTGATACCTTTATCCTTATACATCTCGTACATAACGTCCGATAATTCTTGCAAGCACCACGGATCTTTGAACAATGTGGTTACATCGTAAAACAGGATTCCCGGAATCGGAAAGTCGGGAATTTCCCGGATACTTTTAATTAGCGTTTCTTTGCTCATAATCATTGATTTATCTCGTTTCTTTAAATGCTTTGTTTCACGTGAAACGTTGCCGCTTACCGGCCCGAAAGTACCAGCAACACGTTGATGTCGCTTGGCGATACTCCCGGAATCCGGCTCGCTTGGGCAATGGTCTCCGGATCTATTTTAGTCAGCTTTTGGCGAGCTTCGGTGGATAGGGACTGGATAGAAGAATAGTCAAACTTACCTTTTATCTTTATACTTTCCAGGCGTGCCAGCTTTTCTGCTATCATTCGCTCTCTGTCAATATAACCTTGATATTTGATTAAGATTTCGGCAGCTTCCAAAATTTCTTCTTTACGGTCTTGGTTGGCACTTGTTACTTTTTCCAGTTCCCGTTGAAATGCCGGAATGTGTTCGGCTATGTTCTCTATCGTCACCTGCGGACGGTTCAATATTTCAATTAATTTGCAACCTTGACGTAGGGGAGTTGTTCCTATCTTTTCGAGCGCATCATTAATTAGTGCCGGTTTCATCGAATAATTTCGTGCGAAAGAAATAATCTGTTCCACAGCTTCCTTTTTGCTTTTCATCAACCGATAACGGTCTTCCTTGGCTAATCCGAGTTTGTATGCCCGTTCGGTAAGTCTCATGTCTGCATCGTCCATACGGAGCAGAATCCTGTATTCTGCGCGTGAAGTAAACATCCGGTAAGGTTCGTCAACTCCCTTGGTAACTAAATCGTCGATTAATACGCCGATATATGCTTCATCGCGTGCCAACGTAAATTCTTCTCCACCATGGCAATTAATGTGTGCATTGATTCCGGCTATTGCTCCTTGTCCTCCGGCCTCTTCGTAGCCGGTGGTTCCGTTTACTTGTCCGGCAAAGAACAAGTTTTTAATAACTTTCGATTCCAGCGTATGTTTTAATTGTGTCGGATCGAAGTAGTCATATTCAATTGCATATCCCGGACGATAAATAACCAAGTCTTTGAAAGCGGGAATCTTTTTCAAGGCAGCAATCTGTATATCCATTGGAAGCGAAGAGGAGAATCCATTGAGGTATAATTCCTGTGTCGTTTCTCCTTCCGGTTCGAGGAAAAGCTGATGCTGGTCTTTGTCGGGGAAAGTCACAATCTTGGTCTCTATGCTGGGGCAATAGCGTGGGCCGATACTTTGAATTTGTCCGTTGAAAAGGGGAGAGTCCGGCAATCCATCACGTAAAATCCGATGTACTTCTTCATTTGTATAGCATGTCCAGCATTGGAGTTGTTTCAAATGACGTGTACTTGTATTCATGAAAGAGAACTTGTGGAAGTCACATTCTCCGTCTTGCGTTTCCATTTGGTCGAAGTGCACGCTGCGTGCGTCGATACGTACCGGAGTTCCGGTCTTCATTCTTCCGTAAGTAATCCCATGGCGGGCGATAGATTCGGTCAGTTGATAGGAAGCCGGTTCGGCCATTCTTCCGCCTGGTAGTTGGTGGCGTCCTACGTGCATCAGTCCGTTGAGGAAAGTTCCCGCAGTCAGTACGATGCACTTTGCTTTGAAAGTAACTCCCCAGACGGTGACGAGTCCTGTCACCTCTCCGTTTTCAACGAGAAGTTCGCATACAGTATCTTGCCAAATATGAAGGTTGGGGGTGTTTTCCAGTCTCTCGCGCCATGACCAGATAAACTTGGCGCGGTCGCATTGGGCACGAGGACTCCACATGGCGGGGCCTTTTGAACGGTTTAAGATTCGGAACTGAATAGCTGTTTCATCTGTCACCAATCCCATTTGTCCACCCAGTGCATCTATCTCACGTACTATTTGTCCTTTGGCGATTCCTCCTACGGCCGGGTTGCAACTCATCTGTCCAATCTTGTTCATGTCCATTGTGATGAGACAAGTCTTGGAACCTAAATTTGCTGCTGCGGCTGCTGCTTCACAGCCTGCATGTCCGGCACCGATTACGATAACGTCGTACTTAAAATCCATTCCTATCTTATTTATTATCAAACGCTGCAAAGTTACGGAAAAGTTGCGAGACTTGTATCTTTCAGTTGTTTTTGCTTCCGAAAATTCGGGGGAGTGTCCGGAATGGTTCGAAAAATCGCCGTAATTTTGGAGTTTAAATATACAGAATGTCTACAATCTTATCTCTTATTTATTGCTTTGTACTTGCTTTTTGGAACGGAATGCTGGAATTTTGCATATTTAATCTTTTATTTGCTGTCTTTTTGTAAGTAGAAAAATGGGCGGTTCCTCTGATGAAATAGAAGTGAAAAGAGAAGATCTGTCCGTGATTCCATGCATTTGAATAATGAATGTCCTTATTACACCTAATCGTTCCTTGTTTTCTTGATATAAATCAAAAAAATAGGGGAAAATATGTTTTTTAGCATACTAACTATTGTTGTTTTCTAAAACAGCTATACCTTTGCAGCGTAGTTGTGAAACTACTAAGATTTTAGGTATTAGAACAAGGTAATATTAAAGGATATTAGTTTATAAAATTAAGGTATTGGATTTTAAGATTAGTTTTTAGGAAAAAGGTTGTTTTGACTAGGTATTAGTAAAAAGTAGTTTTCAGGAAACGAGTAAATGAATGATGAAAAAGAAGAATCCCATTTATGGGGATTCTTTAATGGTGGAGCGGAATAATTCGCTCTTTTTTTGTACCCCTATATCGCTGTATGCTATAAGCATGGAGTTGTTCCTATTGGAGCATTTAAGTTTCTGCAAGGGAAACAGTAGTTTCTCCGGCTTGAAACTTTAGTTCCAACGGTGCGAAACTAGAGTTTCTAAGCCTTGAAACTTTGGTTTCCATTACTTGAAACTATTTGTTTCTCGGCGTGAAACACCTGCTGCCAAGGTATAATCTGTTGGCCCTGTCTAAGGGATATATTTTTTAGTAGGTGGATACCGGCTGGTTTTATATACTAATTTGTTTGAAAATGGTTGGTGATAGGTGATAGGTTGGGTGATAGGTTAGGAAACAACCTATCACCGTCGGAAAGTACGATGAATAAACGGTTTGCTTGATGTCGGTGATAGGTGATAGATGATATTGTGTTTTTTATATAGAGAAAGAACGTTTTTATTTTCTATTTTGTAGGCTACTTAAAGTCTGTGTTTTTGAAAAAAACAATATATTTGCATTCGTAAATATCGATATAGTAAGTGGTTATAGCGATTTCTACGAATTCTGTATTCTTTTTTGATGAGTAGAGTGACAATATGAGTGATAGAATTGACACCATAGTAGCAGGAGTTAACCGGAAGGATGAAAAGACGTGGGGCGATTTCTACGATCGTTTTTATGCTGCTCTATGTGTTTATGTTTCCAAGATATTGCCAATTCCCGATGCAGTTGAAGATTTGGTACAGGAAGTCTTTATTTCCGTATGGGAGGGTAAGCGTACCTTCTCTGATATTAAAGAGCTTACCAATTATCTTTATCGTGCCTGTTATAATAATACCTTATTATATATACGCAATAATCAGATTCATGATAGTATTCTAAGTTCCCTTGCTGAAGAATGTCGGCAAGACGAGGATATGATTTATGCATTGACAGTGAAAGAAGAGATCATCCGTCAGTTGTATTTCCATATTGAAGAACTTCCGCCTGAGCAACGCCGGATCATTCTGTTGAGAATCGAAGGGTATACTTGGGAAGAAATAGCGGAACGTCTGGAAATAAGTATCAATACCGTTAAAACTCAAAAGAGCCGTAGCTATAAATTTCTTCGTGAAAAGCTGGGAGACTCTATTCATTCTATAATTCTCTGTTTATTTTTCTAAAAAGAAATAAAGTCAATTTGATACTTCTTTGTCTTTTTATTGATTGATTAAGATTTGTTTTCTTTGTTAAATGTAACCGTATTTCTTCATTTTGATAGCATAATGCTATATCTTTCTCTTTAAAATCCCTCGTTGGATATTCCTTCTCCAAAAAAAGATCATCTTTTTGTCACCCTTTTCTATGAGTTATGTATAGTTATAATAAAACAAGGATGAAATTGCAATTTAATTAAAAAATAGATAATAAGATGAATAAGTTCGAAAATATATATCAAGATGCTGCTTTAATGAGAAAGTTTCTTTTGGGAGAAGCGAATGAAGCAGAACGGAAAGAGCTTGAAAAACGATTGGCGGAATGCCCGGACTTAAAGAAAGTGTATGAGCAGTTGCAGAATGGTGAAACATTGAAGGCTGCGTTTGGAGAATATAAAGATTATTCATCAAAGAAAGCTTATCAATCTTTCCTTCAGAAAATCGGACGAATGGAGAAGAAGGAACGTAAGCCTTCTATTTCCCGGGTTTGGTGGTATGCTGCTGCGGCTGTCATAGTTCTGGCTGTCGGCCTTTCATTCTATATGTCGAATTTCTATTCGGCAGTAGAGGAGAAGAGAGTTCTTATTCAGCCGGGTACACAACAGGCACAGTTAACGTTACCTGACGGTAGCATTATTGATGTGGATAAAAAAGAAGTGAATGTGGTAGTAGATGGCGTTCAAGTAAAATATAAGAAAGGAGTACTGTCTTATCAACCAACCGTTACAACACAACATGAGGAAGAAAGTACCGAAGAAAAACCGGTTAAATCCAATGAGTTGGTTATACCGCGTGGGGGTGAAAATACCGTAATCCTGGCGGATGGAACTACTGTTCATTTGAATGCCGGCTCCAAACTAACTTATCCGGTACGTTTTGCAGGTAAGCGGAGAGTTGTGGCATTGGAAGGCGAGGCCTATTTTGATGTCGTGAAAGAC
Source organism: Bacteroides caccae (assembly GCF_002222615.2). Lineage (NCBI taxonomy): Bacteria > Pseudomonadati > Bacteroidota > Bacteroidia > Bacteroidales > Bacteroidaceae > Bacteroides > Bacteroides caccae. The sequence goes on from NZ_CP022412.2 coordinate 1,009,254, forward strand.
GAAACACGGCCATTCATCGTGCAGACTCATCTTGGAGAGGTAACTGTGCTTGGTACTGCCTTCAATATCAATGCTTATACCGATGCGTCTGTTTACACAACGTTGGTACACGGAAAAGTACAGTTCTCTTCATCAAGCATCGGAACTATTATTCTTTCGCCGGGGGAGCAGGCTGTGGTTTCTGCCAACGGTTCGGAAAAACGTATGGTAGATCTGGATGAATATGTCGGTTGGGTAGACGGGAGGTATGTCTTTAATAACCGCCCTTTAGGAGAGATAATGCAGACATTCGAACGTTGGTACGACATACAGGTTTATTATGAGACTCCCCATTTGCGTGACATTACTTATAGTGGTAGTTTGAAACGCTATGGAACAATAAATTCATTCCTGGATGCACTGGAACTGACAGGAGATCTGACTTATAAAATCAGTGGAAGGAACATATTGATATATGATAAGGTAGAAGAATTGGAATAATATAGAATAGTTAGAATATTAGGTACACAAAAGTTTAATCATTAATTTATGAGAGAAAAACGATGGCTGCTATGTTTTCTAGTGGCAATGTGCTGCACGTTTAGTGCATGGGCTTTACCGTCACAAGACAAGACGGTAACTTTGAAACTGCACAATGTCTCTATCGAGACTGTTTTGGATGCAGTGAAGAAACAAACAGGTGTGAATATGTTGTATAATTCACAAATGTTCAAAGGAGTGCCTCCGGTGTCGATTGATGCGAAAAATGAGAAATGGGAGATCGCACTTAAGTTGATTCTTAATCCTCAGGGATTTGATTATGTGGTGAAGGACGGCATTGTGGTGATTCGCAAAATGCAGGCGGAAAAACGGGAAAACCGTATTCGCGGTATGGTTGTTGATTCGAATAGAGATCCGATTCCCGGAGCCAGTATTATTGTGAAAGGTACTCGTACAGGTACTTCAACAAACATTGAAGGTGAGTTTACGCTGGATGTGAAAAATGACAAAGTGACTTTGGAGGTCTCTTTTATCGGAATGAAAAAACAAACACTTCAGGTGGATGCTACCCGTAAGAAGATGCTTGAAATAACTATGGTGGACGATGTGAAAACATTGGAGGATGTAGTCGTTACGGGATACAGTAATGTTCGTAAATCCAGCTTTACGGGTAGTTCTACGCAAATAACAGGTGATGAATTGCGCAAGGTGTCACAGACGAATGTACTTGACGCCATGCAGTCGTTTGATCCTTCTTTCCGCTTGATGACTAATACGCAGTTTGGCTCCGATCCTAATGCGTTGCCTGAAATGTATATTCGCGGACGTTCGGGGGTAGGTGTCAGAGATTTGGACAAGAATCAACTGTCTAAATCGAATCTGGAGAATAATCCGAATCTTCCTACATTTATTATGGATGGATTTGAGGTTAGCATTGAAAAGGTATATGACTTGGATCCTAGCCGTATAGAGAGTATGACTATCCTTAAAGATGCTGCCGCTACGGCTATTTACGGTTCGCGTGCCGCTAACGGTGTAGTGGTAATTACTACTGTTGCTCCAAAACCGGGCGAAGTTCGTGTTTCTTACAATTTCACCGGTACATTGGAAATGCCCGATTTGCGCGATTATAGTTTGGCAAACGCTTCGCAGAAACTGGAAATGGAACGTCTTGCCGGACTTTTTGAGAATACTGATTTTGGAACTGAAATCTATGATTACAACCGGAAATTTGCTGAGATTCAACGTGGTGTAGATACCGATTGGATGGTATTGCCTCTGCGAAATGCATTCGATCATAAACACAGTCTTTTCATAGAAGGAGGTACGCAAAATCTGCGTTGGGGTGTAGATGCATCTTATAATGGAGCGAACGGTGTGATGAAAGGTTCTGGCCGTGATCGTTACAGTGTTGGTTTTTCTTTGGATTATCGAATGAAGTCTTTGCAAGTGAAGAACACTGTATCGTTTACTCATTCCAAATCAAAAGAGTCGCCTTATGGTTCTTTTAGTGATTATACTATTTTGCAGCCGTATGATACACCTTATAATGATAATGGTACATTGAAAGAAAATTTAAAATTTTCGCAAGTTAGTGGCGGACGCGTGGCTAAAAACCCGTTATATGAAGCGACTCTTGGCAATTATACTTGGAGTGCTTATGATGAAGTATCCAATAATTTGAGCTTAAATTGGTATCTGACTGATTATTGGACCGTCAGGGGGCAATTCAGCGTGAACCGCAAGTATTCTAACGGAGAACGGTTCATTGATCCGTTATCTTCAAAAACAACAGCTTCCCCTCGTGACGGTGGTCATAATTTGGGTGACCTCTATGTAGATAATGGAAACAATTTGAGTTGGAATGCAAATGCGGCTTTATATTATACACGCTCTTTCAATAAACATAATTTGAATTTGTCTGTGGCTTGGGAAGCATCTTCCGGCTCATCAGATGCGACAAGTGCTCATTATCGTGGATTCCCGAACGGACAATTTCATTCGCCGAATTATGCAGCCGAGATATATGAAAAGCCGTCGCGTACCGAAGGAACCTCACGTATGGTTAGTACGTGGGCTACCGGAAACTATACATGGAACGATATCTATTTAGCTGATTTTTCCGTTCGTTTTGACGGTTCATCTGATTTTGGTTCCAAACAGCGCTGGGCACCTTTCTTCTCAGGAGGTTTGGGAGTGAACATTCATAATTATGAATTCCTAAAAGGTAATGAGATAGTCAATAAATTGAAGGTACGCGCATCGTATGGCCGGACTGGTAAGGCTAGTTTCCCGTCTTATGCTGCTACAACCATGTATGAGGCGCTTTTTGATGAATGGTATGCAACAGGCTTTGGCGCAGTGCTAAAAGCTTTAGGAAATAACAACTTGAGTTGGGAAAAGACTGATAAGTTTAATGTAGGTATTGAAATGCAATTTCTGAATCGGCGCTTAACAGTAGATGCGGATTATTACCATGATAAGACCATTGATTTAGTGAACGATGTCAGTTTGTCTCAAACTTCAGGTTTCTCTAGTTATAAAGACAATATGGGCGAAGTGTTGAATCAGGGATTTGAGTTGCAGGTGCGTGGTGAAGTATTTCGTAATCGTGACTGGTTGGTAGCTCTGTGGGGAAATATGGCACACAATAAAAATAAGATTGTGAAAATATCAGATTCACAACGTGCCTATAATCTACGTGTAGAACAATTTTATCAGAATTCTGCGAATGAAGAGTATGGTCGCTATAATGCTCAATATGCAGTACCTATATCTCAATATGAGGAAGGACAGTCACTTACTTCCATTTGGGCTGTGAAGTCTTTGGGTATTGATCCCACTACGGGTAAGGAAATATTCCTGAATCGTGATGGTAGCGTGTCCGATACTTGGAATGCCACTCAGGAAGTGGTTGTTGGTAATACAGAACCTAAATTCAACGGTTCTGTTGGGTTTAATCTTGCCTATAAAGCATGGAGCTTGTTTGCGGCTTTCCAATACGAATGGGGCGGACAGGAGTATAATCAGACTTTGGTGGATCGGGTAGAAAACGCCAGAATACAATATCAAAATGTAGACTTGCGTGTGTTGACCGACAGATGGAAACAACCGGGAGATATTGCTCAGTTTAAAGATATTAAAAACGCTGATAATGTCACCATGCCGACTTCACGCTTCGTTCAGGACAAGGCTTATCTGCGCTTGAGTGCATTGACTTTGAGCTATGATTTTAATCGGGAGTGGATAAAGAAACATTTGGGGATGAATATGCTTCGATTGGAAGCAAGTACACGCGATTTTATTAACTGGAATTCTATCCGTCAAGAGCGAGGCTTAAGCTATCCGAAGTCATGGACGGTCGATTTCTCTATTAAAGCACAATTCTAAGTATACCATTATGATACAAAAAATATATACTACGTTTATTTCTTTTGCGTTTGCAGCCTTGACACTTTCTTCGTGTTCAGATTGGCTGGACCTTTATCCTTCCGACGAGATAAAGGAGGAATACTTGTTTTCTTCCGGTGATGGTTTTCGTACAGCGACGAATGGTATTTATCGGAAAATGGCCACTTTCGATTTGTATGGAAGTAACCTTACTTGGGGAATTCTGGATGCTTGGGCCCAGGCTTATTACATAGAGCAAGCTCCAAGTATAGCTGGTGGAACCCCCATGAGAAAGATAGCAGAGCTTGCTTTTAAAAATACCGAATTGGTTCCTGTTACTGATGCAATGTGGAAAGCCGCTTGGAATGTGGTTGCCAATTGTAATGAATTGGCTCAGCAAGCGGTTCAAGCTGACCCTAATCTTTTTTATGGACTTGACAGTGAACGCCAGATGATTTTGGGAGAAGCTATTGGATTGCGTGCATTTGTGCAATTTGATTTGCTTCGTATTTATGCTCCGTCTCCTTCATCTGTTGGTTTTAGAGAAGATAACCGTACTTTTATTCCTTATGTCAATGTTTATCCCAGTTATATTAACGATCATCAGACGGTTAATTATTGCTTGGAACAGATTATTGCTGATTTGAAGGAAGCACAGCGTATATTGGAGGAAGTTGATAAAGAATCCAAGATGAATGCAAACTCTAGATTTAACATCAATGAAGTCTCTCAAAGCCAGTTTGCAGGATCTAGAGGATATCGTTTGAATTATTATGCGGTAACAGCAGAATTAGCTCGTGTTTATTTGTATGCAGGAAAGAATGCGGAAGCTTATGCAGAAGCCAAAAAAATCATTGATGAAGAAAGTGAAACAGGTTATTTTAAAGCATCAACCAGTTCATCAGGTTTCAGGAATGGAAATATGAAGATGTATAATGATATTATTTTTGGGCTTTATTCCCCCAAGGAATTAGTGGAATGGGATCAGGAAATAAATCATGGTTCCGACGGCTCTAGTGAGGAACATTATCTGTGTCTTGATAGCGAGGTGGCAAAAGAATTATATGGAGATGAAAAGGACAGTGATTGGCGGTTTAAGTATCAACTGGAAGAAATGTATTATGGATATTATTATCGTACTTTGAAATATTACAAACAGACGGAGAGTACTACTGTCGGAATAACAAATAATCAGACAATTCCTATGATACGTATGTCTGAAGTGTATTACATTGCCGCTGAAGCAATTTTTGATACTAATCCCCAAGAAGCGCAGGGGTATTTGGAATTGGTGAAGAAAGGAAGAGGAGTATCAAAGAAGTTTGATAATGTCACAAATAAGTCAGAGTTTATAAACTTGCTGGTAAATGATGCCCGTCGTGAGTTCTTAGGTGAAGGACAGATTTTCTATATGTATAAACGGTTGAATCGGACGATGCCTGCCAGTTCTTATTATAGTAATCCCGTGTTACCAACTGACGAAAATATGATATTACCTAAGCCCGATTCGGAGTCAAACATTTAAGTGTGATACTATTTTAGAATAACTACTTAAAAGAAACGAAAATGAAGAAAAGATATGCTATATGGGGAGTGTTGTTTTGCAGCGTATGTCTGATGCTCGCTTCATGTGAAGAGAAGGGATTGTTGGTCAGCAGCAACGACACAGCCTATTTAAAATTCGTTAACGATATGACTAAGGATACTACTACAGTATCTTTTAAAATGTATAATGAAGGTGAGGATGCTGAGATACCGATAGAGGTTTCTGTTTATGGGCAGATGCAGGATGAAGATTTACATTTCAATGTAATTGCAGATGTCGAACGTACTACTTTGCCGGCTAATTTGTATGTATTGCCTGCAGATTGTAAGATTAGAAAAGGATTGCTTACGGATACTATTTATGTAACATTGAAGAATGATCCGATATTGAGGGCAGAAACGAAGATATTAGCGTTACAGGTTGTAGAAGCAAATACTGTGAAACAAGGTGATTATTTGTATTCGCGTGCTCTCATTTCTGTCACCGATCGTTTGTTTAAACCCGATTGGTGGTCGGTAAACGATGCTGGGACGGAGGAAAACCCAGGAAATTCGGTTGATTGGTATTATTTAGGTGAGTACTCAGAAAAAAAGTATCAGATGTTTTTGGACGAGTTGAAAAAGGATGATATAGTGTTTGATGGAAAGAATAAGCAAGTGTTGCGTAAGTATTCATTGAGATTGAAGAATACCTTGAAGCAGATGAACGCAGGAAAGGATATGGAAGATTGGGTGAAAGATGAGAATGATAATGTGATTACTGTGGAAGTGGCAGGGTAAATTATAAAATTGCAAAGTATGAGAAAATTAGGAATATATGCAGTGATAGTAGTTTTAGTTGGAGTTGTTTCCAGTTGTTTGGATGATGATAACAACTATAACTACAAGCAGATAAATGAAATGCAAGGTGGTGCGCTCAATTTTGAGAACTTTAATTTGGATTATAGTGTGATAGAAGGAGAAGAATTGGTATTGGCACCTACATTTAAGTTTACAATAGATAGTATTACACCGGATGTTAGCTATGAATGGTATGTAGATAAGAAGTTGCAGACAGGCGAAACTGGTCCCACTTATACATTTAAAGCCGAAAAGAGTGGCACATATCAAGTGACATTTGCGGTAACAGATAATAAGACGGGGGTTCAGTTCGGAAAATCCACAACCATTAATGTGAGATCTATCTATCAGCGTGGCTGGGTGATTTTGTCGGATGATGGCGGGCGATCTGTGCTCCATTTCATTGTGCCCACAACACAACGTTATCAGGTAACGTATGGTGGAGAGACGTTCACTCGCGATTCGTTGGTCTATCATATAGTGAAACGTGATATTATCTCCAATCTTGGCTCAAATCCGAAAGGGTTAATGAACAATATTGGTGAAATGGATTATAATAGCGAATATGGGATTAGCGTGTATGACGAGTTGGTGGTGAAGCAAGATCGTTGGGTCGAACTTAATGGTAATACGTTGGAACGTGAGGTATATACGGATGAAGAATTTCATGGAGATATTCCTGCTGATTTTTCTCCGGTAGAAGCTGCTATGACTTTTTCATCCAAAGCGCTACTAGACGAGAATGGATTGATTTATTGGGAAAAAAAGGCGGATGTGACGGATTTCCATGCAGGTACTTATATGCCCATAGGATTAAATAATAATACCCGGTTCAGTCGTTTATTCCAAGCCTACAAGTTTAATGATTATATTACAGATGTGATGCTTGCACTGACGGAAGAAGATAATTCATTGGTTGGAATCTTGGATATGGGATATGCTACTAGTGGTACAGTAATTACTGAAAATTCCAGCTATACAAGTGGAAATATGTATAATATCACTGATCCGAGTGGCGAAGATCATTTTTCGAATATAGAGAAGACTGTGGTGGATGCATTACCTGCTCCGTATAACTCTGGAAATGATATAACAGAGTCTGAACCATATTGGACTGTTCTGCTGAAAGATGAAGCGACATCGGTGTATGAATTACGTTATTTCGGATTGGAGGCTGAAAGAAGGTATGTTGGCTGTCTGGAAGGTTGGTATTACGAGGCCTCTTTGGGTGTTATCAATGATTATCGTGGTATGGCTAATTTTGGAAACAAGCGTTATGTAGTCATTGCCAGCGGAAATCAACTTTATTATTATCAATATGGATGGGATGCTTATGGAGATGTGGAATATAGAGGTGAATTGATGCCATTGGGGGAACCCTTACCTGCGGCTGTTAAGACATTGTCGGGTATGGATGTAACCACCAACTTATATAAACAGAAGTATCCTTACGCTGGGCAATTAGGCGTTGCTCTGGAAGACGGAAGTTTCTATATATTCGGTGTTGTAGAAACAAGATTGGAAGATGGGACGTGTACAGAGGTTTCTCTTAAACAACAATTCCCGAATGAAACTACCTCGGAAGAAAACAAGAAGTTTGGTAAAATAGTAGATGTCCTTTATAAACTGGGACGCGGTATGGATTATATGTCATTTGCGTTCTAGAAGAGCTTTAAAAGCGTTTTTTTGATAATAAATAACCATTATGGTATTAAAACAACTTTTTATTGCCGGCAGCTTGTCTTTTACTCTTGCATTGCAAGGATGGGGACAAGTTCCTGCCGAGCATGATACGGTACAAGCCAATTATGAGTTGGCAGAGAAGTTTCATGAATTTACATTAGGGGGAAAACTGTCTAATAATAGTATGTCCCTTTATCCGCATGAAATCAATGATACGGATAATTTCTGGTTTGATTTTACGACTTCGGCAGGTAAACACTACTATTATGTCAACCCCAAGGAGGGAAAGAAGGAGTTACTCTTCGATAACGAGGAAATGGCTATGCTGCTTTCCGGTTTAACTCATGAGGTTGTGAATCCGGTAAGGTTGGATTTGTCAGAATTAAAGTTCGCAAAAGATCAAAAGTCATTTGTATTCAGTTACAGGTCGAAAAAGTATGATTACAATCGAATTACCCGCAAATTGAAAGAGGTGGAGGAGAAAAAGGCAGATGACAGAGATGCCGAGCCGATATATTCATGGATGAATTTTTCTCCGGATAAGAAGTACATACTGTATGCGAAAGACCATAACTTGTATGTGAAGGGCAACAAGGCATTGGGAGTAGATACTACGGAAGTGCAATTGACTACGGACGGAGTCCCTGATTTTTCGTATGCTCGTGAGGAGGATGCGGGGGAGAATGGTGAAGTTCCTTCTAATGCTCGTTGGTGTCCTGATAGCCGGCATGCATATATTGTGCTTGATGATAATCGGAAATTGCGTGACTTTTGGGTGATTAATTCGATTTCGGACAAGCCGGAGTTGAAGAAATATAAGTATGAATTTCCGGGAGATAAATATGTAACCCAGAATGAACTTGTAATCATTGATATTGTAGAACGGACTGCGAGAAAAGCGAAGATACAAAAGTGGAATGACCAGTATGTGATGCCTTTTAGTGTAACGTCGGATAGCAAGTATGTCTTTTTTGAACGTACCAAACGTACATGGGATGAGGTAGACGTGTGTTCGGTCAATACCTCTACCTTGGAGGTCAAAGAACTGATTCATGAGGTGGATAAGCCTTATCGTGATCCGCATGCGCGTAGCGTGGAAGTTCTGAATGATGGAAAAGATATTCTATTTCGTTCCGAACGTACAGGGTGGGGACACTATTATCATTACGACGGTCAAGGGAACCTGAAAAATGCGATATCTTCAGGACCGTGGGTAAGCGGACATATTGCCGCTATTGATACGCTGCAACGTACGGTTTATTTTTATGGATATGGAGATGACCCGAAGATCAATCCGTTTTACTATCGTTTGTATAAGTCCAATATGGATCGTGAGGGAGCAACTCTACTCACTAAAGAAGACGGGCAGCACCGGGTAATCTTTTTGAAGTCTAGGCGCTACTTTATTGATACATTCTCAAGAGTCGATATGGAACCGAAGATATTATTGAAGGACAATACCGGCAAGGTGATTATGGAGTTAGCAAAGCCTGATTTAAGTCAGGTATATGCCGCCGGTTGGAAGAAGCCGGAAAATTTTGTGGTGAAAGCTGCCGATAATGTTACGGATTTGTATGGAGTGATGTGGAAGCCGTCTAATTTTGATCCGGAAAAGAAATATCCGATTATTTCGGTTGTTTATCCGGGACCATACTTCGGGTTCGTTCCTACTAACTTTACGTTGGATGATAGCTATTGTACCCGTATGGCGCAGCTTGGCTTTATTGTAATCACTGTAGGCCATAGGGGAGATACTCCGATGCGTGGAAAGGCATATCACCGTTACGGTTACGGCAATATGCGTGATTATCCGTTGGAAGATGATAAGTATGCTATTGAGCAGTTGGCTCAGCGCCACTCGTTTATTGACGGTAAGAAAGTTGGTATCTACGGACATTCCGGTGGCGGATTTATGGCTGCGGCTGCTATCTGCACTTATCCGGACTTTTATAAGGCTGCCGTTTCTTGTTCCGGAAACCATGATAATAGTATCTATAACCGTGGTTGGGGAGAATGTTACAATGGTGTAAGAGAAGTAGAGAAGGTGGTGAAAGACAGTCTGGGTAACGAGACCAAAGAATATGAATACAAGTTTAGAGTAAAGTCGAATGCAGAGATAGCCAAGAATCTGAAAGGACACTTGATGCTTGTAACCGGAGATATGGATAAGAACGTGAATCCTGCACATACATACCGTATGGCTCAGGCTTTGATTGAGGCCGGTAAGGATTTCGATATGCTTGTCATTCCCGGAGCCGGTCATGGATATGGCTCTGCCGATGAGTATTTTGAGAAGAAAATGTACCGTTTCTTTGCCAAACATTTGCTAGGTGATACCCGTGCAGACTATTGGGGAGATATTAACCGTAGTAAATAAGACAATAGATAAGATTTTATGAAAAACTCTCTCTTTAGATATTTGTGCCTGGCGGTTGCATTAGTATCATGCAACCTTGCCGGTGCGCAACAAAAAGCGAATTATCAGTTAGCGGAAAAGTTCCGTTTGTTGGAGCAAAATCCTATAGATAAGTATTCTACAGAAGTCAGACCGACGTTTATCAACGATACGGATTGCTTTTATTACTCTTTTACAACACGTGAAGGAAAGAAATATTATTATGTTAATCCGAAGAAGAAGGAGAAACGATTGTTGTTTGATACGGATGAGTTATTGAGCAAAATTGCAGTATATACCAAGAAAGCCTATTCTTCGGCAGATCCGCATTTGTCTTTCACATTTATGAAGGACAACGAAACCATTCGTATTGATTTTGACCGCGGACTTTATACATACAATATCCATACAAAAGAATTGAAGCAACTCGATGAGAAGCCAACGTATAAAACCGGCGACCCGTATTGGATGAAATATTCTCCGGATAGCTTGTATTTTCTTTATGCCAGTAAGGATAACTTGTATTTCGTTGGAAACCCGAAAAAGGGACAGGATACAATCCCGGTTCAATTGACGACGGACGGTATGCCGGATTATACATTCAACCGTGAAGACGAAGGCAAGATGGAAGGCCGTTTCGGAGCCGAATCGGCTCACTGGATTCCGGGAAGCCACCGTTTCTACGCTGTCCGTGAAGACAACCGGAAAGTCCGTGACTTGTGGGTTATTAATTCTTTATCCAAGCCTTCTCCTGAACTGATCACTTATAAAGCTGAATTGGCCGGCGATAAAAATGTGACTCAATATGAATTACTGTTGGGAGATATAGACAAGCGGGAAGTTAAGAAGGTGGATATCAATCGTTGGCCGGATCAGTATATTGATGTATTGTATGCGTCAAAAGACGGAAAACGCTTGTACTTCCAACGCTATAACCGTACATGGAACCAGTCGGATATTTGCGAAGTGGATGTAGAGACCGGAAAAGTGCGTGTGGTGATTCATGAAGAAAACAAGCCGTATCTCGATTATCAGATGCGTAATGTTTCTTTCCTGAATGACGGAAAAGAAATCCTGTTCCGTTCCGAACGTAACGGTTGGGGACATTATTATCTGTATGATACAGCAACAGGAAACCTGAAGAATCAACTGACAGACGGTACTTGGGTAGCCGGCCCGGTTGCGCAGATTGATACTGTCGGACGCAAGATGTATTTCTATGGTTATGGACGGGAGAAAGGAATTGACCCTTATTACTATATTCTTTATGAAGCTCATTTGGATCGTCCGAATGCACTCCGTCTGTTGACGCCGGAGAATGCGTCACACGAAGTCAGTATCTCTCCCTCCTGTCGCTATCTGGTAGATTCATATTCTACCGTGTCGCAGGAGCCGGTAAACGTGGTTCGCAACCGGAATGGGAAGGTAATCATGACATTGGAGAAACCGGACTTGCAACCTGTCTATGAAATGGGCTGGAAAGCTCCGGAACGTTTTAAAGTAAAAGCTGCCGACGGAGTAACCGACCTTTATGGTGTGATGTGGAAGCCCGCCGATTTTGATTCGACGAAAGTTTACCCTATTATTTCAAATGTTTATCCGGGGCCGTTCTTCGAGTACGTGCCGACTCGTTTCACAATAAATGATGTTTATAACACCCGTTTGGCTCAACTGGGATTCATTGTAATTACCGTAGGCCACAGAGGGGGTACTCCAATGCGTGGAAAGGCTTATCATACCTATGGATACAATAATATGCGCGATTATCCGCTGGCGGATGATAAATATGCTATCGAACAACTGGCTGCCCGTTATCCCTTTATAGATGCTACCAAGGTAGGTATTTACGGTCATTCAGGCGGCGGATTTATGTCGGCTGCCGCTATTTGCACTTATCCGGACTTTTATTCGGCTGCTGTCTCATCGGCCGGTAACCATGACAATCGTATTTACAATAAAGGTTTCGTGGAGATTCATTATGGTGTAGATGAGAAGGTGACAACGACTAAAGACAGTTTGGGAGTAGAGAGCAAAACGTATAATTATAGTGTACGTGTGCGTCCGAATCAGGAGTTGGCGAAGAATTACAAACATGGATTGCTGCTGTTTACCGGTGCCATAGACCAGACTGTGAATCCGGCCAATACTTTACGTCTGGTAGATGCATTGATTAAAGCGGATAAGGACTTTGATATGTTTGTGTTACCTAAATGTACTCATGGATTCTTCGGTGAGTCCGAGAGCTTTTTTGAGCATAAAATGTGGCGTCATTTTGCACGTCTGTTGTTACATGATAACTCGGCAGACTGTGATATTGATTTGAATAAAGATATGATAAAAGATGAAAGGAGAAGATAAAATGAAGCAGACAATAATGGGAATCGGATTAATAGTGGGAGTGTTAGTCGGTTTTGTCCCGAGTGTCGATGCTCAAACACAGAAGAAGCCGGTTGACATTGAAGCCTGCATGTCGTGGAAGCGTGTTGAATCGCCGGATATCTCCCCAACAGGACGTTGGGTTACCTACCGGATTGCACCTATGGAGTACAATCCTGAAAACACCGACGCAAAAACTGTACATCTGTTTGATACACGTACCCGCAAGGAGATTCTGCTGGATGATGTGGAAAACATTGAGTTTTATAATTCGGATCAAGCTCTTTCTTATCAGAAGGCTGACTCTACAGGAAATATGAAGACGATCCTGATGGAACTTCCTTCAGGTATCAAGAAAGAATGGAAATATAAGGAATCTTTCCGGCCGGTAAATGGAACTCCTTATTCAGTCTCAGTGACAAACGTTCCGAAAGATACGGTCAATCATGTCCCGTCTTTTAATCGTTTGGTGGTTCGTCATCTGAAAACCGGTACTGCTTTTCAGATTGATAGTATTGGCTATTATACCTTATACAATGAAGGACGTTCTATCATTTTTGTACGCAGGCAGGCAAAAGGAAACGCATTGTGTTATGGCCCATTGACGGGACCCTATCAGACTATCTATCAGAGTGCTGTAAAGAAAGAACCTGTTTCTTTCAGTTTGGATACAAAACTGATGACAGGAGAATTCAGTATTAAGGATTCGCTATGGTATAATTTCTCTTTAAAGAAGAATACCTGCGATTTGGTCTTCGACCGTAAAGAGGTGATTCTACCGGCAGGAATGGAACTTGCGCGGGCCACTCTGTCGCACAGTCAGAAGTTCCTGACAATGGAACTCAGACCTTATCAGGAGAAAGTAAATAAAGATAAAAAAGAAGAGGAAGTAAAGCCGGATAAGAGTTTCGAACTGGAGCTGTGGACTTGGGATGAATATGAAGTTCCTACGTTGCAGACTCGTGGTCGTTATTTCCGTCCTCAATATTCAAAATATATCTATGATATTGCTTCCGGAAAATTGACGGAAGTAGCTCCCGGTCATGCTGATTTGTTGGAACCGGACCGTGCAGAAGAAATACATTATGTGCTTTATACGGACGAAACTCCCTATCGTATGCAGAAAGAATGGCTTAATGAAGTGCCGTTTGATATCTATTCTGTGAATGTGCATACAGGAAAAAAGCAATTGGTAGGACGTAGCTATCGGACAAGGCCGAAGTGGTCAATGAACGGTAAATGGGCTGTGATGTATGATCCTGTTGCACAGGTATGGAATAAGTTTGACGGAACAACGGGTAAGGTTACCGATATTTCAACAGCTATTGGTTATCCGGTATTCGAGGAAACTTATGATAAACCGAATCCTGCGCCTGCCTATGGCATTGCAGGTTGGACTGCTGATGGTAATAATGTACTGATTTACGATGCTTATGACTGGTGGAAGATAGATTTAACCGGAGAACGTCAGCCGGAATGTTTCACCAAGGGATATGGCCGCAAAAATAAGAGATCTATCCGTAAAATGACCAGCAATATTGATAAGGAAGTTTTCAAACCGGACGAGACGGTTGTAGTCAGCGTGTGGGATGAGAATACGATGGATGAAGGCATTTATTCGCTTGACATGAAAGGTCGTTTGAAGAAGCTTGCGGAAGGTCCTTATATCTATGCGATTCATCGTTTCTCGGATAATCAGAAGTATTGCATCTGGAATCGTCAGAATATGTCAGAATTCCGTGATCTGTGGTGGAGCAAAGCCGATTTCTCCGATCCGATCCGTATAACGAATGCTAATCCTCAGCAAAGTGAATACAAATGGGGAACTGCAAAGTTGGTGGAATGGACAAACTATGAGAATAAACCCAATAAGGGAATACTTTATCTGCCGGAAGATTATGATCCTCAAAAAGAATATCCCGTACTGGTACAATTCTATGAAACGCATTCAGGTGGATTGAATACTTATCATGCTCCGATGTTGAGCAGCGCAATGGGTGATGTGATGTATTTCGTCAGCAACGGATATATCGTATTCATGCCGGATGTGCATTTCACTATAGGAACACCGGGACAGAGTTGTTATGATGCCGTAGTAAGCGGAACCAAATATTTGATAGAGCAGGGGATAGCACATCCGGGAAAGATAGGTCTGCAAGGACATAGCTGGTCGGGATTCCAAACCAGTTATCTGGTGACTAAAACTGATCTATTTACTTGTGCCAATATTGGTGCTCCTATCACTGATATGGTGACCGGTTATTTGGGCATTCGTGGTGGAAGCGGTTTACCGCGTTATTTCATGTACGAAGAATGGCAAAGCCGTATGGGAAAGAATTTGTGGGAAGCCAAGGACAAATATCTGGCAAACTCCGCTATCATAGAGGCCGATAAAATACATACGCCGTTACTGATCTGGCATAATGACAAAGATGAGGCTGTGGCTTATGAACAGGGGCGTGCCTTGTATTTGGCTATGCGCCGTTTACAGCGTCCGGCATGGCATCTCAACTACAAAGGTGAAGGACATTTCCTTAGTAATCAGGCTGCCCAGAAGGACTGGACTATCCGGATGATGCAATTCTTCGACTATTACCTGAAAGGAACAAAAGAACCGCGTTGGATGAAAGAGGGTATTCATCTGAGAGAACGTGGCATTGACCAAAAATATGATTTACTAGAAAAATAAATGAAATGAAGAAACTATTAATGACAGTTATGGCTCTGTCTTGCTTTGCATTCAGCAGCTATGGACAGAAGAAGGTGGAGAAACAAATTATAGGTAAATGGTGCAATCCTTATACCTATCAGTCTACCGGTGAACTGAAAGGATTTGAGTTTAAAAAAGGTGGGAAATGCTCTGCCGTCAATATTCCCTCTTTGGATTTGAAGACTTGGAAGATTGATAAAGATGGCTATTTAATCGTTGAAGGGTTTAGCAAAGGAGAAGATGGAAAGGTGGAAGTGTATAAGACACGTGAACGTATAGGTTACATAACACCTGATTCATTGGAATTGGTTGCGCAGGACGGACCTCCACGGTTGGCTTTCCTGTATCTGAATACCAAGTCTATCAAGAAGTTGGTCACTTCGGAAGTGGCTCCCGACAAGAAGTAATAAATCTCTCTCTTAAATAATTTAATGTTAATTAGCGAAGGCTAATGAGAATGCCCTGTCGT
Source organism: Bacteroides caccae (assembly GCF_002222615.2). Taxonomy (NCBI): domain Bacteria; kingdom Pseudomonadati; phylum Bacteroidota; class Bacteroidia; order Bacteroidales; family Bacteroidaceae; genus Bacteroides; species Bacteroides caccae. Next base: position 1,025,142 of record NZ_CP022412.2, read on the forward strand.
AGTGATTACGATAGGGCGTTTTTCCATTTATAGAGGATGATTGAGAAAGTCTGGTATTTAGTGTAGCATTGCCAATGCCTTATTTTCCGCCGCTTCCATAATTTCCCGTTCTCCGGGTCCTTTATCGTTTATACCGCAAAGATGAAGTATCCCGTGAATAATGACACGGTGGAGTTCATTGTCATAAGAAGCGCCGAATTGTTCTGCATTGGTGCGTACCGTATCCAAGCTGATGAACAAGTCTCCGGACAGGCGGTCGCCCTCACAATAGTCGAAAGTAATGATGTCCGTGTAGTAGTCGTGTTGCAGATATTGGCGGTTTACTTCCAGAATTTTTTCATCGGAACAGAAAATATAAGCGATTTCACCGAGTCTTTTTCCATAGGAAGCAGCTACGGCTTTGATCCATTCCGTAGTCTCGCGTTTCTTGATTTCAGGCATTTTGATGCCTTCTGTTTGATAAGTTACAGCCATAATTGAATGTTATGATTTAAAAGAAAAATAAATAACTGATTAAGATAGCGGCTATGATACCCGAGAAGTCGGCTATCAGGCCACAGGTGACGGCGTTGCGGGTCTTGGTGATACCTACGCTGCCGAAGTAAACGGCAAGGATGTAGAATGTGGTATCCGACGCCCCGCGTACCACGCAACTCATGCGTCCTACAAACGAATCCGGCCCCAGTTCCTTCATTGTATCAATCATCAACCCGTTGGCACCGCTGCCGCTAAGCGATTTCATCAATGCAGTGGGCAGTGCTCCCACAAAGCTTGTGTCGACTCCGCATAGTCCTACTACGTATCCGATACCTCCCACCAGAAAATCCATGGCTCCCGAAGTACGGAATACCGCAATGCCTACCAGAAAAGCAACCAGATAAGGAATAATGCGCACAGCTGTCGTAAACCCTTCCTTGGCTCCTTCCACGAAAGAATCATATACGTTAATCTTCTTTCTGACACCCGTTAAAATAAACAGGATAATGACACTGAACAGAAGAATATTCGCTATCAGGGTAGAGTAAGTGCCCATATCTTCCCGAGAAACACTCAGGAACAGGTAAATCAAACCGGAGAAGAAAAGACAGATGATACCCATTAAAATCAGAATGGGCTTATTGATCAGGTTTATCTTCTGGGCGATACTGACTGCTATGACCCCGACCAGAGTGGAAATGAAGGTACTTAACAGAATAGGAATAAATACATCCGTAGGCTGGGCAGCTCCCATTTGTGCCCGGTAAACCATGATACTGATCGGGATGATGATGAGGCCGGAAGTATTAATCACCAGAAACATAATCATCGGATTGGAAGCGGTATCTTTTTTCGGATTCAACTCTTGCAATTCTTTCATCGCTTTTAGTCCCAACGGGGTGGCGGCATTGTCCAGTCCGAGCATATTGGCGGACATATTCATAAAGATAGAACCTAACACCGGATGTCCTTTAGGTATATCCGGAAACAATCGGCAGAGTACCGGACTCAGGAAACGTGCCAGAGCATTAATCAGTCCGCTGTTCTCTCCGACTTTCATGATACCCAGCCAGAGGGCCAATACTCCCGTAAGTCCCAACGAGATTTCGAAAGCTGTCTTTGACGAATCGAATGTAGAGTTCATGATAGCCGTAAATATCTCCGTATCTCCCAGGAAAATTACTTTTATAAGGGCGATAATAAAGGCGACGACAAAGAATCCTATCCAGATGTAATTTAAAACCATAGTTGATAGCGTGTATATAGATGATGCAAAAGTAGTTATTACGTTTCAAATAAACTAATAACAGGATAAAAGGTTGTCTCCCGACACGTCATAGATGAAGACTTCGTTGCACAGACAGTGCTTCCCCGCTGGCACAACTGTGCCATCGCAGTGGCACGATAGTGCCAACAGGGTGGCATGGCTGTGCCAATACGTTGGCACAAGGTTGGCCCTATATTCTCTTAAATCTTTATAAATAGCCTTCCGATAGCTGCCATTCAGAGCGTGCCCGGAGTTTTTATTCGTTTTTCTTGTACTGAAAATGAATGTAAATCTCTATCTTTGTCTCCTACTTTCAAGAAATAAATGGAACAGGAAGATTTTAACATACGCGAACATCAGCTTACTTCAAGGGAACGGGATTTTGAGAATGCACTCCGGCCGTTGAGTTTTGAGGACTTTAGCGGACAGGATAAGGTGGTGGAAAACCTTCGCATCTTTGTGAAGGCGGCACGCTTGCGTGGCGAAGCACTCGACCATGTCCTGCTGCACGGACCTCCCGGATTGGGAAAAACAACGCTTTCAAATATCATTGCCAACGAGTTGGGAGTCGGCTTTAAGGTAACCTCCGGTCCGGTGCTCGATAAACCGGGAGATTTGGCAGGTGTGCTGACCAGTCTCGAACCGAATGATGTACTCTTTATTGATGAAATTCATCGCTTGTCGCCCGTGGTGGAAGAATATCTTTATTCTGCCATGGAAGACTATCGCATTGATATCATGATTGATAAAGGGCCTTCGGCACGTAGCATCCAGATAGATCTGAATCCTTTCACGCTGGTTGGCGCAACAACACGCAGCGGTCTGCTGACGGCACCGCTCCGTGCACGTTTCGGAATCAATCTGCATCTGGAATACTATGATGATGATATCTTGAGTAACATTATCCGTCGTTCCGCTTCCATATTGGATGTGCCTTGCTCGTTGCGTGCGGCAGGAGAGATTGCTTCCCGCAGCCGTGGGACGCCGCGTATTGCCAATGCCTTGCTCCGCCGGGTGCGCGACTTTGCACAGGTGAAGGGTTCCGGTTCTATTGACACGGAAATAGCCCAGTTTGCACTGGAGGCATTGAATATTGACAAGTACGGTCTGGATGAGATAGACAACAAGATACTTTGTACGATTATAGACAAGTTTAAGGGCGGTCCTGTGGGAATCACTACCATTGCTACGGCTTTGGGGGAAGATGCGGGGACGATTGAGGAAGTTTACGAACCCTTCCTGATAAAAGAAGGATTCATGAAGCGTACTCCTCGCGGACGTGAGGTGACCGAACTTGCCTACAAACATTTGGGAAGAAGCCTTTATAACAGTCAGAAAACATTGTTTAACGACTGATAGTGGGCGGTACCATTTCACCGGAATTGATTAAAGTAAAAAGTCGGTAGTATCTCCATTCTCCTCCTTCGGGAAGGAGGAGTACCCGTAGGGGGAGGTGGTAGGTGAATACATAAAACAATTATCTATGCACGATATAATGAATAAGCCCGAACTAAAATCCGTTCGAAAAGATCTAAGAAATATGAGTACTTCTGCCGAAGCCACTCTCTGGAAGTTAATCAAAGGGCAGCAAATAGATGGACTTAAGTTTCGTCGGCAGCATAGTGTCGGTCCTTATATTTTAGACTTTTATTGCCCGCAATTCCGGCTGGGGATAGAGTTGGACGGTGAAGTACATTCTACTACGGAAGCTATGGATTATGCTGATAATCGTGCACGTTTTCTCGTCAATGAGAAAAATATTTGGGTAATACGTTTTGAGAATAGAGTCGTATTTGAGAATCCTACGCGGATTGTGGAGGAGATTCGGGAGGTTGTGAAAAAAAGGAGAGAAAATCCTACCACCTCCCCCTACGGGTACTCCTCCTTCCCGAAGGAGGAGAATGGAGATACTACCGACTTTTAATCAATTTTGGTGAAGGTAGTATTATAATATCATTAATCTGATAAAATAGAACATGGCTGGACTGAAATCATTAGCAAAAGATACTGCGATTTATGGATTGAGTAGTATTGTCGGTCGATTCCTCAATTATATGCTGGTACCGTTGTACACAGCAGTTTTACCGGCTTCTTCCGGAGGCTATGGAGTAGTATCAAATGTCTATGCATTTACAGCTTTGATGCTCGTACTGCTCACGTTCGGTATGGAAACGGGTTTCTTCCGCTTTGCCAATAAATCAGGGGAAGATCCGATGAAAGTGTATGCAAACTCTTTGCTTTCAGTAGGCGGGGTATCCTTGATTTTCGTCCTTCTCTGTCTACTGTTCCTGCAACCGATCGCCAATCTGCTGGATTATGGCAATCATCCCGAGTTTATAGCGATGATGGCTATGGTGGTGGCTTTGGATTCTTTCCAGTGCATTCCTTTCGCCTACTTACGTTATAAGAAAAGACCGATTAAGTTTGCGGCTATTAAATTGCTTTCCATTATCGGTGGAATTGGCTTGAATCTGTTCTTTCTGTTGCTCTGTCCGTGGCTGAATGTTCATTTTCCGGCAACGGTTTCCTGGTTTTATGATCCGGATTATCTGGTAGGTTATATTTTCATCAGCAATCTGATTATTTCGGCAGTGCAGATGTTCTTCTTTATTCCTGAATTGAGAGGCTTTGCTTATAAGTTGGACAAGGCACTGCTAAAACGAATGGTAGTATATTCTTTCCCGGTGTTGATTCTGGGGCTGGTCGGTATTCTGAATCAGACGGTGGATAAGATGATTTATCCGTTTCTTTTCGAGGATCGTCAGGAAGGACTGGTCCAGTTGGGCATTTATGCGGCTACCAGTAAGATTGCTATGGTAATGGCTATGTTTACGCAGGCTTTCCGTTATGCATACGAACCCTTTGTTTTTGGAAAAGACAGAGAAGGGGACAATCGTAAAATGTATGCGGCTGCAATGAAATATTTCCTCATCTTCTCATTGTTGGCTTTCCTTGCCGTGATGTTCTATTTGGATTTGTTGCGCTATCTGGTGGCAAGAGGATATTGGGAAGGGTTGGGAGTAGTGGCTGTTGTGATGCTTGCAGAAATATGTAAGGGAATCTATTTCAATCTTTCCTTTTGGTATAAACTGACGGATGAAACACGTTGGGGGGCTTATTTCTCACTGATAGGATGTGCCATTATTGTGGTGATGAACATTGTGTTTGTGCCTGTGTATGGTTATATTGCTTCTGCGTGGGCTTCTGTTGCCGGATATGGGGTGATTATGCTGTTGTCCTATTGGATGGGACAGAAGAAGTATCCGATTCAGTATGACTTGAAAAGTCTGGGACTTTATATCCTGCTTGCTGCGGTACTGTATGTGATCGGCGAACAAGTGCCGATTTCTGATCTTGTGCTCCGTCTGGCTTTCCGTACTGTGCTTTTATTGTTGTTTGTAGCATACATCGTCAAGAAAGATTTGCCGTTAAGTCAGCTACCTGTTATTAATCGATTTATAAAGAAGAAATAACTTATGAAGACAGATGAACGTAATAAATTCGCCATAAAGTCCTTTTTAGGCGAATATCTGGATTTGAGAAAGGATAAGGATAATGAACTGGCAACAGTTGATTCTATCCGTAAAGGTGTGGAGTTCAAGGGGGCGAACCTGTGGATTCTTATCTTTGCCATTTTCATGGCGTCACTTGGCTTGAATGTGAACTCTACCGCCGTGATCATCGGTGCCATGTTGATTTCTCCGTTGATGGGGCCTATCATGGGAGTAGGGCTTTCTGTCGGCTTGAACGACTTCGAACTGATGAAACGTTCTTTAAAGAGTTTTCTTATTACGACCGCTTTCAGTGTGACGACGGCGACAATCTTCTTCCTTCTGGCGCCTATTGCCGGTTCGCAGTCAGAGTTGCTGGCCCGCACATCGCCGACAATTTATGACGTATTCATCGCACTTTTCGGTGGTCTGGCAGGTGTGGTGGCTCTTTCTACGAAAGAAAAAGGGAACGTGATTCCGGGTGTCGCTATCGCTACGGCATTGATGCCGCCGCTTTGTACGGCTGGTTACGGGCTGGCTTCCGGTAATCTGATCTATTTTCTGGGAGCCTTTTACCTCTACTTCATAAATTCCGTATTCATTAGCCTCGCAACTTTTATCGGTGTGCGTGTGATGCATTTCCAGCGGAAAGAGTTCGTTGATAAAAACCGTGAAAAGACGGTGCGTAAATATATCATCCTGATTGTGATTCTGACGATGTGCCCGGCTGTTTATCTGACATTCGGCATTATCAAAAGTACCTTCTATGAAGCGGCGGCCAACCGGTTTATCAACGAACAGTTGGGATTCGAGAATACGCAAGTGCTTGATAAAAAGGTCAGCTATGAACATAAGGAAGTCCGTGTTGTCCTGATCGGCTCGGAAGTGCCGGACGCTTCGATCTCCATAGCCCGCAGTAAACTGAAAGAGTATAAACTTGAAGATACCAAGCTGATAGTATTGCAGGGTATGAACAACGAAGCGGTGGATGTGTCTTCTATCCGTGCCATGGTAATGGAAGACTTCTACAAGAACAGCGAACAACGGCTTCAGGAACAGAAAGTCAAAATAACTCAACTGGAGACAACTCTCCAACAATATAAATCGTATGATGAAATGAGTCGTACACTGGTGCCGGAACTGAAGGTGCTTTATCCTTCTATCACTACGCTTTCCATTGCTCACTCGCTCGAAGTACGGGTAGATTCGATGAAAACGGATACGGTGACGCTGGCTGTCATGAAGTTTGCCAAACATCCGACGAATACGGAGAAAGAGAAAATCAGCGAGTGGCTGAAAGCCCGGGTAGGGGCGAAAAAGTTGAGGTTGATTACCGAATAAAGAATCTAAAAATAATAGCATGAAATTCAGACTGACCGCAGTTATTGTCCTTGCTCTTTGCTTGTCGAATGCTTTTGCCGATGAGGGAATGTGGCTATTGGGAAATCTTAAGAAGAATAAGCAAACAGACCGGGTAATGAGAGAACTTGGTTTGCAGATGCCTGTAAATAAATTATATAATCCGAAGAAGCCGTGTCTGGCGGATGCCGTTGTCAGTTTCGGTGGCTTTTGTTCGGGAGTAGTCGTATCGGAAGACGGGTTGGTGTTCACCAATCATCATTGCGGTTTCAGTAGTATCCAGCAGCATTCTTCGGTAGAACATGATTATCTGAAAGACGGTTTTGTGGCCCGTAGCCTCGAAGAAGAACTGCCGAATCCCGAGTTATATGTCCGTTTCCTGCTTCGTACGGAAAATGTGACCAAGCGGGTATTGTCTGCCGCCAAACACGCCAAGACGGAATCCGAGCGGCGGGTGGTAGTCGATTCTGTGATGAATGTAATCGGGATGGAAGTATCGGAAAAGGACTCCACGTTGACGGGTATTGTTGACGCCTACTATGCGGGAAATGAGTTCTGGCTGTCTGTTTACCGTGATTATAATGATGTCCGCCTGGTATTTGCTCCCCCTTCCTCTGTCGGTAAGTTCGGGTGGGATACGGACAACTGGATGTGGCCGCGTCATACGGGCGATTTCAGCGTATTCCGTATCTATGCGAACACTCAGAACGGTCCGGCGGATTATTCTTCGGACAATGTGCCCTATCATCCCGAATATGTAGCTCCTGTCTCTTTGGAAGGATATAAGGAAGGCTCTTTCTGTATGACGCTCGGTTATCCGGGGAGTACGGAGCGTTATCTCTCTTCGTATGGCATCGAGGAGATGATGAACGGCATCAATCAGGCTATGATTGACGTGCGTGGAGTGAAACAGGCTATCTGGAAGCGGGAAATGGACCGTCGTCCGGACATCCGTATCAAGTATGCCTCAAAGTACGATGAAAGCTCTAATTACTGGAAGAATAGTATCGGAACCAATAAAGCGATCCAACACCTGAAAGTGCTGGAAAAGAAACGTGCTGCCGAGGCTGCACTGCGCGAATGGATTCAGGCGCATCCCGAAGAAAGGGAGAAACTTATTCGTTTATTCTCTTCCCTGGAGCTGAATTATGGCAATCGTCGTGAGATAAACCGTGCCTTGGCTTATTTCGGTGAAGCATTTATCAATGGTCCTGAATTGGTTCAGCTTGCGCTTGAAATTCTGAACTTCGACTTTGAGGCGGAAGAAAAGCAAGTGGTAAGCCGTATGAAGAAGCTGTTGGAAAAGTATGACAACCTGGATACTGCCATTGACAAGGAAGTCTTTGCCGCCATGCTGAAAGAGTATCAAACGAAAGTGGACAAGAAATATCTTCCCGCTATGTACGATAAGATCGACACGCTCTATAACGGGAATATCCAAGCCTATGTAGACTCCTTGTATGCAACATCCAATATAACCTCGCCTAAAGGTTTGAAACGCTTTCTGGAACGGGATACGACGTATAATCTGATTGAAGACCCTGCCGTATCTTTGAGTCTTGACCTGATTGTGAAATATTATGAGATGAACCAGAGTATTTCCGAAGCTTCCGAGCAGATCGAACAGGGAGAGCGCTTATTCAATGATGCCATGCGCCGTATGTATGCCGACCGTAATTTCTATCCCGACGCCAATTCGACCATGCGGCTTAGTTTCGGGACGGTCAGTGGTTATTCTCCTTTCGACGGGGCTACTTACGGCTATTATACAACAGTGAAAGGTATCTTTGAGAAGGTAAAAGAGCATGCCGGAGACATTGACTTTGCCGTGCAGCCGGAACTCTTGTCTTTATTATCTTCCCGCGACTTCGGCAGGTATGCCAACGAACAGGGAGATATGAATGTCTGCTTTATCTCCAACAATGATATAACAGGAGGAAACTCCGGCAGTGCCATGTTCAACGGTAAGGGAGAGTTGCTCGGTCTGGCGTTTGACGGCAATTGGGAAGCCATGAGCAGTGATATTGTATTTGAACCCGATTTACAACGATGTATCGGTGTGGATGTGCGTTATATGCTCTTTATTATCGAGAAATACGGGAAAGCGGGGAATCTGATAAAAGAATTAAAAATAAGGTGAGTTTGATATAACTTCATTCTCATGCTTCTCTTTCCTTTCCAAAGGAAGGGAAGCATAATCATTAAGTTTATATTGAACTCACCTTATAAAAGGTTATATAAACGTTTTTGGTACAACTTTTTTAAAGAAGTAACCATTCCCTCAAAAGGGGAATTCTATGGTTTTTGCTTTGAAAGTTTTTATTTCTTTGGTTTTCTGCGTGCCCACCCTTCTTCACTGAAGTCTGGTTCTTTGTCTTTAAAGAATTCCTGCCAGTCGTCTTTCTTTTTTGGACCGCGAGCATCCGAATAGCCTCGTTCTGCACGACTCGGTTTTTCTTTTTTGCCGGATTTTGGACCTTTGGTAGAAGCATCTTTTGTTTTTCTATCTTTATTGTCGTAGCGTGGAGTACGATCTTCTCCTTTGCCGAATCGTTTTCCGCCTTTGCGTTCACTTGAACCGTTTTCATGTCCTTTTCCGCCTTCTTCACTAGATACTTCTACTACGACTTTCCGTCCGTTCCATTTCGCACGGCTTAGAGCTTTTACGACATTGATAGCCTCTTTTTCGGGAACTTCAAAGAAAGAGAAGTTCTGCATTAAGTCGATACGTCCTAATTCAATGCGTCCACGTGTATTGCTATTCAGCAAGCCGATGAGGTCACTGGGGAAGAAACTGTCCGTTTTGCCCAAGTTAATGAATAAACGGTTGAAGCCCGGAGCAGCTTTCCGGCTTCTTTTTTCGAAACCACCTTCTTTTCGGTCACCTCTTCCGGTACGTTCGCCACGGCTATCGGTCGGTACTTCTATTTCTGCGCGGTTGCGGTAATATTCGGCAAAGCGGTTAAATTCGTGAGAAACCATTCGTTTAATCAAGTCTTCCTTACTTAACCATTCTAGCTTACGGTAAATATCGGGCATGAATTCAGAAATCTCCTCTTCGTTTACTTTTACTTTCTCGAGGTCGTCAATTACTTTAAGTAACTGTTTCTGGCAAATTCCTGCTGCCGTCGGCATTTCTCCGGGAATAAACTTCTTGCCGATAATACGTTCAATTTCACGCATTTTCCCTTTCTCACGCAGGTTGATAATGGCGATAGAAGTACCTGTCTTGCCGGCACGTCCTGTACGTCCGCTACGGTGAGTATAGCTTTCCGTATCATCCGGCAATCCGTAATTGATGACGTGTGTCAGGTCGTCCACGTCCAGCCCGCGGGCAGCTACGTCCGTAGCAACGAGCAGTTGCAGGTTACGGATACGGAATTTCTGCATCACGGCGTCACGTTGTGCCTGTGACAATTCACCGTGCAATGAGTCGGCATTATAACCTTCCTGCATCAGTTTATCTGCAATTTCTTGTGTTTCCTTACGTGTGCGGCAGAAAATGATACCGTAAATTTGCGGATAATAGTCTACGATACGCTTCAGTGCTTCATACTTATCTTTAGCATGAACGGTATAGGCAACGTGCTTTACGTTGCTGGTACTTTCATTCTTGCGGCCGATAGTGATTTCTTTAGCGTTGCGCAGATAGTTCTTTGAGATACGCGCAATTTCCGGGCTCATTGTTGCAGAGAAAAGCAACGTATTACGTTCTTGGGGAACATCGGCAAGAATAGCATTGATACTATCCGTAAATCCCATATTCAGCATTTCGTCCGCTTCGTCCATTACCACGTTGCGAATAGTGGACAAGGATACGGTCTTGCGCTCCATTAAGTCCAATAAACGTCCGGGAGTGGCCACGATGATATGTACACCGCGTTTCAGGCTGCGTATCTGACTGTCAATAGAAGAACCACCGTATACCGGGAGTACTTTCAGCCCGTCAATGTATTTGGAATAATCGTTCAAATCTCCTGCTATCTGGAGACAAAGCTCACGAGTAGGGCAGAGGATAAGCGATTGTGGAATTCTGTTCTTTACGTCAATCTGTTGGAGCAAGGGCAGGCCGAATGCGGCTGTTTTACCTGTTCCTGTCTGTGCAAGAGCTACTACATCATTATTTTCTCCTAAAAGGTACGGAATCACTTCCTCTTGTACCGGCATGGGATTCTCGTATCCCATTTCTTCAATTGCTCTACGTATCTCCGGAGAAACGCCAAGCTCTTCAAATGTCTTCATTAAATCTCTGTATATCTTTTATTTCGGGTGCAAAGATAGTCAATATAGTTGAATCAACTATCATTTATCAGTTAATAAAATATTGTACCGCTATTCTATTTCGCGGGTATTATTTATAGCTTTCCGCAAATTCTACGGATACGGAGTTGCTGAAACTCCGGCAGACTTCTGCGGCAAAGTCTTTTCCGCACTGGATAACCTTATCCCAGGTTGCTTCGTTCAGGTTGTTCAAATCACGATATCTGACGTCGTATTTAAGTAATCCGTAGATCAGCCCGGCATTGAAGTTGTCACCTGCTCCAATGGTACTGACAGCTTCCAATGGTTCTATCGGATAATCTTTATTAACTAAATTTGTACGGAGTGATACTTTTTCTCCTCCCGCAGTACAGATAAACCGAGGACAGTAAAATTTGATTTTATCCTTGTATATCTTGTCCGCGTCCTGCATGCCGTACATATAGAAAAAGTCCTCCAATGAGCCTCGTACAATATCCGCATATTCCAAATTCTCGATAATGGTGGGAGCGAGTTTCATCGCTTCGTTTTTGTGTGAAGAACGGAAGTTGGGGTCATAGTAGATAATAGCTTTTTTCTCGCGCGCCTGGTCGAGCAGTTCGAGAATCTTTTCCCGCAATACCGGATTCAAGGCGTAGTAGGAGCCTATCATGACAATGTCGTCTTCTTCCAGTTTTGGGAACAGGACATCGAGACGTTGTTTGGGGTAATCCTTGTAGAAGATATATTCGGCATCACTTTGCTCATTGAGAAAAGCCAGAGATACCGGTGATTTCCCGTCAGGGAATACATTCACATGGTCGGTCGGGATATTGTTGTCACGCATGAATTGCAGGATAATGTTTCCCACGCGGTCGTTACCGGTTTCGCTGATGAAACCGACGTTTGCTCCCATCCGGCCTAAGGATACGATGCCGTTGAATACAGAGCCTCCCGGTACGGCTGCGGAAGGCTGGTCGCCTCGAAAGATGATGTCGAGGATTGTTTCTCCGATACCGATTACTTTTCGCATAGTGATCTTGATTTTTCTCCCAGATAACCTCCGTGGTGGCGTTTCGAATATTCGGCAATGGTGAATCCGGTTTCCTTCATGGTCTGTACTACCAGAATATCACCGATAACAGTCATGGCAGTAGTCGAAGTAGTAGGAGTCATACCCAGCGTACAAACTTCGGCAGGTTTACCGGTACTCAGGCAAACATCCGATTCGTGCGCCAACGGACTATCTGGATTTCCCGTGATAACGATAAACTTCAGTTCCGGGTCCAGATTGTGAGCAAGTTGGGTAAGTTCGACGATTTCACGCGTCTTGCCGGAGTTGGAGATAAGCAGGAGCAAATCATTTTTCTGCAGGATACCCAAGTCACCATGTTGTGCTTCGCTAGGGTGCAGAAATACAGAGGGAATACCCGTAGAACAGAAAGTGGTAGCAATGTTCATCGCAATTTGTCCGGCTTTCCCCATACCGGAAGTTACTAGTTTTCCCTTCTTCTGATGTATCTGTTCAACAATAAGTTGTACTGCTTTCTCATAAGCGTCTGTTACAGGGATATTGAGCACAGCTTGTGCTTCCTGTTGCAAAAGTTGTTTAATGGAGTCTATCATATGATCAGTTTATTTTTTCTTTTAGTTCATCCGGAGTGTTTGCTATTTCGTAATAGGTTGAGAAAGGTTGGCGGGCAAAGCCTTTTTCTTCCAAGGTTTTGAGTGCTTTCAGCAGCTCGTTGTAGAAACCATATTCGTTATAGAAGATAACTTTCTTGTGGTGGTAGCCAATAGAAGCGGCAGCTATAACGTGGAAAACTTCGTCGAGTGTGCCTACGCCTCCAGGCAGTGCCACCAATACATCCGACTTTTCCGTCATTATATCTTTGCGGTCGCTCAGGTTGCGGGTATGAATCACCTCGTCCAGTAGAGAGCTTACTCTACCATTTTCTTCCAGTTTGGTCGGGACTACTCCAATGACCTTACCCCCGTTTTCTTTTACGGTGCGTGCTACGCATTCCATAAGTCCGAGGTTGGCTCCTCCGTAAATCAACGTTTTGCCTGTCTGTCCTATCCATTCGCCTATTCGGCGAGCACTTTCGAAGTACATTTTGTCAATGTTTTCAGAGGCAGAACAGAAAATTCCTATCTTTTCCATATACGTTGTAACTGTTATAGTCCACAAATATCTGCAATTTTCTATAAACAGCAATAAGTTTTATTGTATTTTTGTGGCATTAATTCAATAAGGAAGTAGAAAACAATGCATTGCAACGAATATACATTACCTAATGGCCTGCGTATTATCCATGAACCGACGCTTTCAAAAGTAGCTTATTGTGGTTTTGCGATTGATGCCGGCACCCGTGATGAAGCGGCAAATGAACAGGGAATGGCTCATTTTGTAGAACATCTTATTTTTAAGGGAACGGTGAAACGGAAAGCTTGGCATATTCTCAACCGAATGGAGAATGTAGGCGGTGACCTCAATGCTTATACGAATAAAGAAGAAACGGTTGTCTATTCCGCCTTCCTGACAGAACATCTGGAACGTGCGCTTGAGCTACTGGGGGATATTGTATTCCATTCTACTTTTCCGCAACATGAGATTGAAAAGGAAACAGAAGTGATTATTGACGAAATCCAATCCTATGAAGACAATCCTTCCGAATTGATCTTCGATGATTTTGAAGATATGATATTCCGTAATCATCCGCTGGGAAGAAACATTCTGGGGAAACCGGAACTTCTGAGGAGTTTTCGCACGGAGGATGTCCTGTCCTTTACCCGTCGGTTCTATCAGCCGGGGAATATGGTATTTTTCGTTCAAGGACAATATGATTTCAAGAAAATTATCCGTCTGGCAGAAAAATATATGTCGGATATTCCTGCTGTGGAAATTGAGAACCGCCGTACGCCTCCGCCTCTTTATATTCCTGAACATTTAACGGTAACTAAAGACACACATCAGGCACATGTAATGATTGGTAGCCGTGGATATAATGCATACGACGACAAACGTACCGCACTCTATCTGCTGAATAATATCCTCGGCGGTCCTGGAATGAACAGCAAACTGAATGTTTCTCTTCGTGAACGCAGGGGATTGGTTTATAATGTCGAATCCAATCTGACTTCTTATACCGATACAGGTGCTTTCTGCATCTACTTCGGGACGGATATTGAAGATATGGATACTTGTTTGAAATTGACCTATAAGGAACTGAAACGAATGCGGGATGTGAAAATGACTTCTTCTCAGTTGGCGGCAGCCAAGAAGCAGTTGATCGGACAAATCGGGGTGGCCTCCGATAATTTTGAGAATAATGCGTTGGGCATGGCGAAAACTTTCCTGCATTACCATAAGTACGAATCATCCGAGCTTGTCTTTAAACGTATAGAGGCTTTGACTGCAGAGACTTTGTTGGAAGTTGCCAATGAGATGTTTGCTGAGGAATATTTGTCAACGCTGATTTACAGGTAGTATTGTGAGATTGCTATGCAGTAAAAGATAGTGGTATACGGATTAAACCATTTGGATCCATCCCCTTGTATTAACTCTATACCGTTATACTAGAGGATAATACAGGAGGATGGTAATTGGTTATTTAATCACAACATTTTTATTGTTTATATACAAATTTTCATGCCTTGCTAAGTTATAAAGGTTGGTTTCTGGACCATTTGATAACCCTGTTTTAGTATTCCACTTTGTAATCTTTGTGTAGATGTCCTCCTTTCCAAGCTTTTTTGCTAGTCCAATCTGCGTATGCATCTGTCCAAAACGGATCATCAGCGGGAAGACCGAGAGGTAGAAAACTTAAGGTTGCCATATAAAGGCTGCCAGTGGAGGTATAACCATCAGCACATTCTGGCTGATGACCGTTGAAGCCGAGCACTAACCAACCATCCTTATCGAAGTTCTGATTTCCCTCATACATATTTCGGTGTACGGCAGTCAGGGCGCAACGTACTTGGGCGGGAGAAACGTGTGAGGGCAATTTTTTGCGTAGAGCTACGTCTGCTAACGATTGGAATGCAGCGGTACGATAAGTAACCGAACGTCCGAAAGCGGGATATGTGCCATCGGGAGCTATCATACGTTCACAAAATTCAGAGTGGCGTATCATGCGGTTCATAGCTTCGTCTAGCTCCTTCTGACTTGCCCAACGTTTAGGTAAAAGATTTTCCAGCATAGCTACCATCATAGAATGCATCACGTAGGCGTTATAATTATCCATACTGAATGATGGACCATCACTATACCAGCCATCGCCTACATACCATTCTTTTACCTTGTTTTTACTTACACGAATACGGAACTGGTCGTATTGTACACCTTTTCCCAACAGAAATGATTCTGTTAGTCCGGTGAAGAGTAACCAGTTGTTGTAAGCACCAGTACGATCACGTAAGGATTGGAAGGATTTAATATAGCGTTCTTTTGTAACTTCATCCAATGGTTCCCATAAAGCTTTGGGGGCGCGGAGGAAGGCATGTACCAGATAGGCGGCATCTACGATAGGTTGAGCGTGTTTGGTGAAGTTCAGTAAGTCGGGTGATGCAGGATCTACTGCATTTTTTAATCCTTTCAGTACTTCTTCACGCATCTGCTTGCGTAGTTTGCCTTCTTCTGTATCATCATCGGGGAGTGCTAGCCAAGGGGCAACCCCGGCGAGTGTGCGGCCTACAGCTTCCAGATGTGTCATGTCTTTGTAGCCTGCTGTTTCACCGCTACGGGTCTCAATGGGCATATTCTGGTGTAGTGTTCCTTCTGCGAGGTTATGGATGACAGGATATGATATTTTCCAAAGTAGCTTTACCCATATGGCGCGATCTTGGGTGCCAGTGGTTTGAATTTCCGTCATGGGAATATTCTTCTTTCCTTTTTTCTTGTCTTTGGCTTGTACTCCTATTGGCAGTAGTATTATAGCCGTTAGTAAACAGATTAGATAATTCTTTCTTTTCATGTTTTTTCCTTTTATTTATAGTGGACTTTTTCCGTCCAGCATTCGGTTATAACGATGTAAAGCTTCGATGAAATAGTAGTCGGCATACGTTAGCGGCACATCTATTTCTGAATTGTGAGGTACGGCACCTACACTATGCATCAGTATAAAGTTTGCATTCTTACCTAGCTCGGCGCGGTAGTTGGTACTACCTAGTGCATGTAGAATCTGTTTGGCACTTTCCAGATATTTCTTGCTTTTGCTACCTTTGCTATAAGTACTCAGTTCCAGTAATGCCGAAGCTACGCAGGCTGCGGCGGAAGCGTCGCGGTAGTTATTTACCATTTTGCAGGCGTTGGAACGGATACCGGGTGTGTAACCTTCTTGAAAGGCGTTAAAGTCCCACCAGGCAACCTTGTCGGAAGGAAGGTTGGGATGATCAAGGTAGAAGTCTGCCATCTTTTCTGCAGTTTTCAAGAAGCGTTTGTCTTTCGTCTCACGGTAACACATGGTAAATCCATAGATTCCCCAAGCTTGTCCACGTGACCAGGCTGAATTATCTGAATATCCCTGAGAAGTCTCTCCTTTGATGGGCTTGCCTGTTTTTTTATCATAATATATGATGTGGAAGCAACTGTAGTCCTTACGTACTTGATGGTGCATTACTTGTTCTGCATGTGAAATAGCCACTTTACGAAAACTTTCATCACCCGTCACTTTGGAGGCATGGAATAATAGTTCTAGATTCATCATATTGTCGATGATAACAGGAAAATCATATACTTTGTCACCGTGCCAACTGCGAAATCCATTCCATGATTGAATGACTTTTGCTTGAGGGCGGAAACGTGTACAGAGTGAACGTGCCGATTCTACTAATATGTCCTCATATTCGTCTTTTGGTGCGAAGCGATTGGCATTACCATAGCTGCAATACATCATGAATCCAATATCATGATTGTCTGTGAAGGTCTTTGCGGGTTCCATTTGATGTGTATAAACTAAGGCAGAGTCTTGCAAAGCTTTGTCGCCTGTGTAGTTTGATAGATACCATAATGTACCAGGGAAAAAGCCTGCTGTCCAAAGGTAAATACTTCCTTTGCTGGGAGTACCGTCTTTGCGTATACTGTGTGGCATGATAGCTTTTCCATTTTTTCCTTGTGCAGGGGTTTGCATCATCAAACTATATTGTTTGGTGGCGAATTCCATATTCTCTTTGATAAATGCTTTTTCTGCTTGGGGCGTTTGAGCTTGTGCGGCAGTTAGTGAATATGCCAATGCAGTAAGTACAATCCATCTTTGGGGGATTGCCGGATTCTTCTTTATAAATTTAATCATGTTATTAGATATTATATGTTAGATGTTTTTATGCTGCAAAGTTATTCCTATATAAAATAGGTAGGGGGATATTCCGTCCATTCGAAGGGGAGTTTGTGTTTTCACTTTTGTTTTTAACGTTTTGTCCGGTAAGAAGCTTTTTTAGGAAAGAAATCGTTAATCCTCTCTCTGTTGTGTTAAAATAGATTTTTTTCATGGAGAAGACAAATTCAGTACCTGAAATAGATGAAATATCCTCTTTATTTGAATGGAATTATTCACTTTTGTGCCTGTAAATAATTAACCCTTTATCTAAAATAAAACTTTTATTATGAAAACAAAAAACTCTTTATTATTATGAAAAAGAAAAGTGGCATAATTCTTAGTGCGCTTCCTTTGTTGACTTTAGGTCTTTGTTTCATTTCGAATTCTTCATTCGCAAATGGAGTAAATGGAAATGAGGTGATTTTAGTTAATTCTATGGGAGCACAACAAAAAACGGGCGAAATCCGAGGTGTTGTTTTGGATGGAAAAACGAGTGAACCAGTTATTGGTGCAGCTGTCAAAGTAAAGGGAACTACTGTTGGTACTACTACTAATCTTGATGGTGAATTTATTTTGAAAGCATCAAAAGGAGATGTGCTTATCATTTCTTATTTGGGGTATGAGAGCAAAGAAATCAGTATAAGTCATTTGAAGACTTATACAGTTGAGTTGAGTGAAGCTACTGAATCATTGGATGAAGTGGTTGTGACTGCTTTTGGCGTAGGACAAAAGAAAGAAAGTTTGGTTGGTGCTGTGACACAGGTGAGACCTGCTGAATTAAAGGTACCTTCTTCTAGTTTGTCTACTTCATTTGCCGGACGTCTTTCGGGTGTCATTGCTGTACAACGTAGTGGTGAACCGGGTGCCGATGGGGCCAGTTTCTGGATTCGCGGTAAATCTACCTTTAGTGGCGCAACTGGTGCACTTATTATTTTGGATGGTGTGGAAATCAGCAGTACTGAATTGAATTCACTCGATGCTGAAGCTATCGAGAGTTTCTCTATCTTGAAAGATGCTACTGCTACTGCGCTATATGGTACACGCGGCGCCAATGGTGTAATGATTATTACTACCAAAAGTGGTAAAGATCTCGACAAGCCTATTATTAACTTTCGCTTAGAGGGAGCCTTGACCTCGCTAACCAAAGTTCCTGAAATGGCTGATGGTGTAACCTATATGGAAGCTTATAATGAAGGAGCCGCTCGCCCCACTTCGGCTGCTACTCCCTATAGTAGGGAAAAGATAGAAGGAACACGTGCCGGACTCAATCCCTATCTTTATCCTAATGTAGATTGGTATGATGAGATGTTCAAAAAAAATGCTTTTGCCCAGCGTGCCAACTTCAATATTCGTGGAGGTAACAAAAAAATGGACTACTTTATGAGTGTGGGTGTGAAACACAGCGATGGTAACTTGAACTCGTTGAGCGAGAAATATGGTTTCAGCTATAATAATAACATCAATGTAACCAACTACGATTTTATTAATAACTTGAATGTACAAGCGACTCCTACTACTAAACTGTCATTGGGTTTGAATGCCTCTATTAAAGATTGGAAAGGACCGAATGCTAGTACAAGTTCTTTATTTGCATCTACTATGGAACACAATCCTGTAGACTATCCTGTTTCTTTTCCTGCTGGTTATGGATATGATACCGAAGATATTATGTGGGGGGATAAAAGTGGGGGCCCATTTGCTACCGGTGGATATATGAATCCTGTAGCTGACTACGTGACCGGATACAAAACAAACCATACCAGTATTATTACTGCCAATTTTAAGTTGCAGCAGGATTTGGGTATGTTTATAAAAGGATTGACATTCAATGGATTATTCTCTTACAAAAACCATTCAAGCAGTAATGCCACTCGTGTGAGTGACTATAATGCTTTTGAGGTCGCTTCTCAAAATGACGAAACCGGTGAATATACTCTTCGTAGAACGGGCAATGAACGTGGTACTGCTATTAAAACCTCGGGCTCGCATAGCGGTAACCGTAAACTCTATCTGCAAGCTACTTTAGACTATAAACATACCTTTGGCGGTGTACACGATGTGAATGCCATGTTTTTGTTTAATCGTCAGCAGTACAATACAAATAATGTGACTGACCTTTTTTCCTCACTGCCTGAGCGCAAACAGGGTATTGCCGGACGTGTGTCGTATGCTTACGATGGTCGCTATATGGCTGAAGCTAACTTTGGTTACAATGGTTCGGAAAACTTTGCATCAGGTAACCGCTATGGTTTCTTCCCATCTATCGCTGTAGGATATAACATATCAAATGAGAAATTTTGGGATAATATTCGTCCTGTGATTTCCAACTTAAAACTGCGTGGATCGTGGGGATTGGTAGGTAATGATAATACCGGAGCCGGACGATTTACTTATCTTGAAGATATTGATTTGGGTGGTAGTCCTGGATACACTACAGGTGTCGGTGGAAACAGGGTAACTTACAAGGGACCTAAATGGTCTCGTTTCTTTAATCCAAATTTGGGATGGGAAATAGGAGAAAAGATAAATGTAGGTATTGATCTTCAACTTTATAATAGTTTTAATCTGACAGTCGAAGCATTCAAAGAGACTCGTAGAGACATCTTCTTGAGTCGAGGTAGTACAATCCCCGATTTCTTGGGTTTGAGCGGAGCAACGGTATATGCTAACTTAGGTAAGATGAAAAATATAGGTATGGATTTGTCGATAGATTATAACAAACAGGTGAACAAAGATCTTTTTCTCTCTTTCAAGGGAACATTCACCTATGCGCACAATACCATTTTGGAACGAGATGAGCCTCCTTTCCAAGAATATCCTAACTTGTCATCGGTAGGGCATTCATTAGGGCAATATTTGCTCTATATTGACAACGGATTATTCCCCGATGAAAAGACCATCCATAATAACCCCGATCAAAAAGCTTTGGGATACACTCCACAACCTGGGGATATTTGGTATCATAATCTTCCTAACTACCGTGGTGAATATGATAATGTGATTGATGGCAATGACCGACGTTATGTGGGCAATCCGCAAGACCCGGAAATAGTATATGGTTTTGGTCCTTCTATCAAATTCAAGAAATGGGATTTCTCTTTCTTCTTTCAAGGAGTAGCTAAGACTTCAATTTTGATGAGTGGTATCCATCCTTTTGGTGAGGCACGTATCCGCGGCTTGTTTAAATACATAGCCGATGACCACTGGACTACTGAAAACCAAAATATTGATGCCAAATATCCGCGTTTGACATTGGAAAACAATGGCAATAATACACAAAACTCAACCTATTGGTTACGTAATGGTTCGTTTTTGAAACTGAAAAATGCCGAAGTGGGTTATACTTTCAAAGGCTGGCGCTTCTACTTAAGCGGACAGAATCTGTTGACATTTTCCCCTTTCGATTATTGGGATCCTGAAATGGGGAGCGGTAGTGGTATGAAGTACCCCACTCAACGTATCATCAATTTTGGTATTCAAGTAACCTTTAATAATAAATAAGAATTCTATATGAAAAAGATAGCAAAATTTTTAATCGTATTGGGAATGATGGGGCAACTTAGTTCTTGCGATTATCTAGACATTGTCCCCGATGAACGTGCACAAGAATCGGATACTTGGAAGACGGAAGGTGCGGTAAGAGGATATCTCTATTCTTGTTATGGCTATTTACCGGCTAACAGAACTTTCGGTAACAGTTATTGGCTTGCGGAAGAACTCACAGCTGTTACCAAAGAATTGTTTACCACTTTCAAATACGGTTATTATAGTCCTGTCAGTTTGGGATTTACTAGTAATACATGGTCTACTATTTGGAATGGTATTCATCAATGCTACATGTTCCAAGAAAGCTTGAAACAAGTGTCCAACGAATATGTAACAGACGAAATGAAAAAACAATATTTGGCAGAGTCTAATTTTTTGATAGCTTATTATCATTTCTTGTCTATGCGTTCGTATGGTCCGACCATGATTATTCGCAGTGTTATAGATTTAGAAACACCCATTAGTGGTTTTCCCGAACGTAGTAGTATAGACGAAGTAGTGGCCTTTATTAACGAAAAATTGGATGAAGCAATGTCTGAAGGCGGACTACCTACTACATGGAGTGGAAAAGATTATGGTCGTGCCACACGTCTTGCAGCATTAGCATTGAAATCCAGAGTTTACCTCTATGCTGCTTCACCGCTCTATAATGGAAACACAGAAATGTATGCCGATTTCCGTAGTCCGTTAGATGGACGTCAGTTAATAGCTCAAGAGAAAAGTCAAGCAAAATGGGAAATAAGTGCTACCCAAACAAAGTATGCAATTGATGAAGTGGAAAAAGCTAAATTCCATCTCTATCACGATGCGGATGCCGGTGAACCAAGTGATGCTAAACCGGGACTTCCCAATAAAGCACAACGAAGATTGAGATATACCAATATCGACAATCAGACAGGGAATAATCCGGAAATTATTTGGGCTGACACACGTAATGATGACTATTATGGAATACAGCGTCGCTGTCCGCCTCGTCAGACGCTCGGTGGTAAGTTTGCTGGTATCAGTATGACTAACTGTCCTACTTTGCAAACCATTGAAGCATTTTACACTAAAAACGGGCTTCCAATAAATAAGGATAAAACGTTCGACTATGACGAACGTTATGAATATATTAGTGCTCCGGAAAATTGTGATGGAAACAATTATGAGGATCTTGTGAAATATGCTAATTTTACTCCTAGTAGTGATAAGGTAATGCGTCTTTGCACCGATCGTGAGCCCCGATTTTATGCGTGGACTACCTATCATAATGGATATTTTGAATTTGGTAAATATAACAATGAAGAAATTAGTGCTGATCCGGCTAAGCGTGCTATCAGAATCCATTTGTTGAGAGATGATCCTCATGGTCGTGGTAATCGTACCGATCAGGAGTATTCTATTTCTGGATTTGGAAATAAAAAGGGTGTTGTACCGTCCGCTGAATGGAATGTAATAGAATATCCATTTCCGTTATTCCGTCTTGCAGAGCTTTATTTAAACTATGCTGAAGCTTTAGTTGAGTTGGATCGTTTATCCGAAGCTAAAGTATATTTGGATAAAGTACGCGAACGTGCCGGTATTCCTAGTGTAGATGAGGCTTGGGATAAGTATTCTACTAATCCTGGTTACCAAAACACTCAAGAGGGGATGCGAGAGATTGTACGTGCAGAACGTATGAACGAGTTATATTTAGAAGGTCATAAATTCTTCGATATTCGTCGTTGGAAAATAGCAGAGCAACATTGTGGAATGCCCGATCGCGGACTGAATACTAATGCTACTAAGGTGGAAGATTTTACTCCGATGGATCTTCCATTACCGCGAAATTTCCATAAGGGACAATATCTAATGCCAATTCCTTATCAGGAAATTAACAAATGCCCGCATATTGTGCAAAACCCTTACTATAATTAAAGAAAAAGCTTTCTCTCTCATGTCTATTAGGGATGAGGGGGAAGGCAAATAAAGTATCTAATACAGAAAGAAAATATACTATGAAGAGTAATTTATTAAAAAAAATAGCTGGTTGGGTTATAATGGTGTTCTTTGGGATGACTATATTAACTGGCTGTGACGATTATAATTTTGATATACCGCTCACTCCGTTTTTGCTCTTAGACAGCTACAATGTGAACTTTGACCAAAACAGTGGAGAACGGATACTGGAGGTTCGTTGTAACGAAGAATGGACTGTAGAATTGAGCAAAGAACTACAAGGCTGGTGTAGTGTGACTCGTAATGAAGATGACAATTTGATTGTAAGTGTTATTTTGAGTGAAGACAAATATGTGCGTAGAGGTGAATTCTATGTAAAGGCATTTTCTCAAACAGATACTGTACGTGTAGCGCAGTTAGGTTACCAACAAGCTATTTTGGTATCTCCTCAGAACATGAATATCGATGCTGCCGGAGATAAAGTATTGGTGGAAGTAACTTCGAATGTAGACTATATTATTACCCTCCCCGATTGGATAATAAAAGAGACTCAACCTGATACCCGTGCTCCGCAGGAAACTGTTACCAAACAATACCTCTTTAAAATAGAGAGTAACAAGGGAGCAAAACGTATGGGTGAAATTGTGTTTGCCGATAGTGATGAAATGTCCGACTTGGAGCCAACCGTTATTAATGTGGTGCAAAAAGGACTGGATGTTTACGAACCTGTTGCACCTGAAGAGGGCAACGATATTCAACTGTTTCCCAACAGTGCGGAAGGTGATGGTGGTGTGCCCGGTGGAAATTATGATGCAACTTTCGATAATGATTTGACTACCGAATGGCAAGCGAATTGGAAAGCTCCAATAGGATTGGTATATCCTCAGTATATTGAATATACTTTTGATGAACCGGTAGATTTGGACTACATCATTTATCATTGTACCTATTCTGCTAATCGTTTTAAAGATGTGAAGATTGAAGTGTTGACCGATGTTAATAAAACACGTAGTGCAGAATATGTGAAAGTATACGAAGGGACATTTGATAACGCCAACTCTACACGTGCAGACTTCAATGCTTCCCAAAGCAATGTGACAAAGGTAAAATTTACTATCAGTACTTGCTATAATATGAGCAAACCATTGCGGTGTCAAGAAATGCAGTTCTTCCAAAAAGATCCCAATGCTTTCAAATATGATGAACTGTTTACTGATATCGCTTGCACTGACTTGAAGCCTACCGTCACCGAAGAGGATATTTTGAATTGTAAGAGTTCATTTTACAAGACTTTGGCTTGGTTTATGTATAATAATGAGTACCAACGTGAGTTCCGTATTGCCAACTATAAGGCTTATCCGCATCCTGATATCGATGCTGCTGTTAATAAAACAGCTAAATATAGTTTACTTGATAATCCAACAGGAATCTTTGTTCCTGCCGGAGAGAACTTGGTAGTAATGGCCGATTTGAATGGATTGGATAAAGTGAATATCCGTGTACAGAATCTCGACAAACCAGGACAAGATGGATTTGGAGGAACGGAATATACCATTGTAAACGGTGTTAATACTATTAGCATTAAAGAGAAAGGACTTGTGTATGTGATGTATCACAAAGATGATTATGAAAATGCCCCTGAAATCACTCTGCATTTTGCATCGGGTAAGGTAAATGGATATTACGATAGTCAAAATCCAAAACTGAAAGGACGTTGGAAAGAGTTACTCAATAATAGTGTAGATACTCACTTTGATGTGATAGGTAAATATGTGCATCTTACGTTTACTACGCGCAGTTTCTTGAATTATACTAAGGATGTAGATAACCTGATTAACCTTTATGATGATATGATTTATCGTCAGCAAGAGTTCTTGGGATTGGAAAAGTATGATCGTATGTTTCATAATCGTAGTTATTTCCATGTCCATTATAATAGTGGCTCATTTATGTATGCTACCGATTATCATACAGCCTACATTGAAAGTAGTTTGAATTATCTGGCTGATGAGACCCAAATGGCGGCCAATTGTTGGGGACCTGCACACGAATTGGGACATATTCATCAAACTCGTCCGGGATTGAAATGGCATGGCATGACAGAGGTAACAAACAACATTACTGCCATTTATGTACAAACTAAGGTCTACAACGAGCCGTCACGTTTGACTGTTCAGGATCGTTATGTGTCGGCTTTCAATAGCATTATGGCAGGTCAAAAGGCACATAATGCCGAAAGCGATGTATTCAACAAATTAGTTCCGTTCTGGCAATTGGAACTCTACTTTGGCGAAGTGAAAGGAAACACTCCGATGAAACGGACCGATCACGGAGGTTTCTATGCAGACATCTATGAGAAAGTACGTACCACAGCTAATCCGACAACCGATGGTTTGTGCCAACTCGAATTTGTTTATAATAGTTGCGTATCGGCTGGTATGGACTTGACTGGTTTCTTTGAGAAGTGGGGATTCTTATCACCCATCGATATGATGATTGGTGATTATACCAACAAACAATTCACCATCACTGAAACAGAGATAGCCAATGTAAGAAATCGTATCGTTGCCTTGGGATTACCTAAATGTACAGATGCTGTAGAATATATTGTAGATAACACCGTAGATATCTTCAAGGATAAGAAGAATGTTATAGCCGGTATAGCTTCATATCAAGAAGAAACCAACGATGAAGGAATCACCACTTCTACTATTACCGTTAATAACTGGCAAAATGTAGTAGCTTTCGAAGTGCTCAATGCCGACAATAAACTTATTTGTGTATTTGAAGGTAGTAAGAAATCCTATAAGATGAATACTGCTTGGGAAAATGGATATAAGTTGATGGCCGTACAATATGATGGTAGTCGTATAGCCGCTTCTATTAAATAAAATAGAGGCGCTATTTGAAATGAAGGCTGCTTATTTTAGCACAACCTGTTAGAATAGGCGGTCTTTTATTTATCTTTGTATATAAATTAATCTTTATTACGTTATAAATATGAAACAACTTCGCAAGTGGACAGTGGCTGCCTTTTGTAGTTTGGCGGGGGTACTCTATGCGCAAACACCCTCTTACTCCACCTATCAAGTAAACAAGGACCTTACTAACTTTACTGATTGGACAGCATCATCTCTGTCTAAGAACTTTAAAGACAAACATTTGAAAGGCATGGAATCCCAGCTAATGAAGCAATTGGCCGAGAAAATGCTGAGAGGTGATTATAACTCGGCCTACTTGTTACAGAGTTATAAGCCTATACCCTCAAATAAGGTACTGGAGCAACAACTCAAACTCACCAACGGATACAGTCGTTACGAAAACATTACCGGGGTCTATTTGGAAGCTGGAGAAAATGTAGTATTGGTGGGTGACCTTCACGGACGCACCGTAGGACTGCTCATTCCAGACTGGATGCGTCAACCGACTCTAGGCTATCAACCGACAAAAGACCCCGAAGGCTGGGGACTGAAAAAACAAGAGATACTGTTACACGAAGGTGTGAACGTAATCAATGTGAAGAAAGCCGGTAATGTGTATGTAGACTATTTCGCGGATGACCCCGACACTGCACCGGCAGTTACCATTCACTTTGTAACTGGGAAGGTAAATGGGTACTTTGACGCTACTGTACAGAGTAACGAAGACTGGAACCGTCTATTAGATAATGCGGTCAGCCCTGTTATGGATGTGAAGGGGAAATATATTCAACTAGCATACCCTGTGGAGCAATTAAAAAAGTTGACTTATGGCAAAGGCAAGGAACTGGCTGAGAATTATGACAAGGTAATGCAGGTACAATACGATTTCTCGGGTGCCACGAAATATAATCGTATACCAAAGAAGCGTATTCTGGCGCGTGTCAACTTTAACTATTTTATGTTTCGCGATGGTGACGGTGTAGCTTTTGAGGGTACAGATGGCACTATGAAGGCAGCGATAGGTCCGGAAGTGACAACTAACTGGGGTATTCATCATGAGATAGGACACGTGATGCAGATGCGTCCTTGGCTTACTTGGGGAGGAATGACAGAAGTGAGTAATAATCTTTTCTCCATGTATGGTACTATGAGTTTGGGTGATTCCAGCCGTTTGAGTAAGCGTCATATTTATGAGGTTGCTTTTAGTAAAGTACTTAATGCGCCAGAAAAGCAGTTTATCATGTGTGTGAAGGATCCTTTCCATAAGTTGATACCCTTCTGGCAAATTCAAATCTATGCCGATAAGATTGGTTATAAGGATTTCTATGCCGACCTGATGGAGCATTTACGTAACCAACCTCATAAAGGGGCAGGTAATGCATCTATTCATAATATGTATGAATATATTAAGCTTTGCTGTGATTTCCTGAAAACAGATCTTACGGACTTTTTCGATGCGTGGGGGTTCTTTCAGACCGGAAAATTTCACGTAGGCGATTATGGTAACTATGATTTTGAGGTCACTCCCAAGATGATTGAGGAAACAAAGCACTACATTGCTTCTAAAAACTATCCGAAACCGAGTATGGATGTGACAAAATTGACAGATTAGTTTTTGTATGACATAAAAACAATTCACGGGAGTTGCATTTAATTCTTTCAATATGAGAAATCTATTTTTTAATTCGATTGCAAATATGGGCAGATGCACTGTTGTTGTATTCATGTTGCTTTTTGTTTGCAATATGTATGGTCAGCAACGCTTTCTTTCCAATCACCCTCGCTTGCTGTTCACTGGTGCAGAAGAAGCTGCTGTGAAGCAGTTGATACAAAACAATCGGCTTGCCGGTGAGTTGGCGGAGTTCTTGAAAGCGAAAGCGGATACATTGGTGATTACTCCGCAGAAACCTTATTTAAAGGATAAATATGGTAATATATTGTGGACATCCCGATCCTATGTGAACCGCTTGGGTACGCTTGCATTAGCTTACCGTCTTTACGGTGAGCGGAAATACTTGGATGCCGCCAACGAGGCTTTATTGTGGGTGTGTAACTATCCCGACTGGGATCCACCTCACTATTTGGATACTGCGGAAATGGCAACTGCCGTAGCTATTGCTTATGACTGGTTGTATGATGCGCTGCCTACTTCGACTAAAGACTTGGTAAAGAAATGTTTGTACGAACGTGCCATTGTTCGTGTGTTGCGTGAATACGAAAAGGGTAGCTTGGGAAGTTGGGCGAAACGAGAAACCAATTGGAACGTGGTATGTAACACTGGTATGGTGCTGGCCGCTTTGGGTATTGCAGAAGATTATCCGAAAGAGGCCGCTGTCATTCTTGATAATGCTGCCAAGTATATGCCCAACTGCCTGAAACATTTTGCTCCGGATGGCGTATGCTATGAGGGCCCTGCTTATTGGGGATATACTACCAGTTATTTAACTCTCTACCTAAAGGCGGTGGCTGATAATGACAATGGAAAGGGAGGTATAGCACAACTACCCGGCTTGGAGCGCACGGCGCTTTATCAAAAACGGACACTTACTCCGTCCGGTCGTCTTTTTAATTTCGGTAATGCGGGGGCTGATGCTCAAAATTCTCCGGCATTTTTCTTATTCAGCCGTATGTATAACCAACCTGAAGTGGCTGAATGGTATCGGGAAAAGTTAAAATTGACCATGCAGGATAATTTACTTCTACATCAGCTTTTCTTTCTGTCACTTCCTTGGTTTGACAATGCTTCACCTAAAAAAGTGGAGAAAATACCTGCTTTAGAAATATACCACAACACAATTAATGATATAATAGTTTTCAATGGGAATAGAAATAAGAAAGGTTCTCTATTTTTGATAGCCAAGGGTGGAGAACCTCGTCAAGCGCATCAACATTTGGATGGAGGTACATTCATTGTTGAAAGCAATGGGGTTTGTTGGACAGAGGATCTGGGAGCTGATGATTATGCCCTACCGGGATTTTGGGACGGACGTCCTGACGGACAACGTTGGAAGTATTTCCGTAATAACAATTTTTCCCATAATACGTTGAGTATCGACCATAAGATTCAGTATGCCAATGGCGAGGCATTTGTTTGCGAAGAGCATACAGATGCGAAGCAGCCTTCTGTAAAGCTGGATATGACTACTCTATACAAAGATCAGGCTTCTTCTGTATTCCGCACGTTCAAATTGTTAAATGATTACACAATAGAGATAATGGATGAAGTGGACTTACTCAGCCCGCAGTCTATAGTCTCATGGATAGCTTCCACCAAGGCACAAGTGGAAGTAAAAGAGAACCGGGTACGCTTGACGCATGAAGGCAAACATTTTTATATGGAAATCATCGCTCCGGCAGGAGCTACCTTTAAAACTTATCCGGCAAAGAATACCTATAAGGGTGAATATCCCATTGAAGGTTACAATATGTTGGAGGCAGAATGTGGATTGGAAGGTGGTAAAGGAAAGGTTGTGGTGCGTATGAGCAGTAAAAGAAATATGAGATAGCCTACTAAGAATAATTTAATTAATAATTACGTATGAAAATAACAAATTTTTTAGCATTGGGCATATGCCTCTTGTTTGGTTCATGTACAATGCAGAAATCTACTGTACAAGTCAACGACAAGGGTACGGAATGGGAGTGGAATAAAGGAACAATTGTAGTGAAAACTCCCGAACGACCTGCCGGACAAGAGAGTGTCATCGGGTTGGCTCTTCCTAAGATGGAAGTAGTTCGTGTGGGATTTGTAGGGTTAGGTATGCGTGGGCCGGGTGCTGTGTCACGTTTCACTTACATTCCTGGCACACAGATTGTAGCACTGTGCGACTATGAAAAGGAGCGTGCTGAGAAGTGTCAAAAGTATCTGAAAGAAGCTTCTTTACCAAAAGCAGCTGTTTACTCGGGTGATAAAGGTTACGAAGAATTGTGTAAACGCGATGATATTGATCTGGTTTATATTGCAACCGACTGGTTGCATCATTTTCCTGTGGCGAAATGCGCATTGGAGAATGGCAAAAACGTAGCGATTGAAGTTCCTTCGGCTATGAACCTGAAAGAATGTTGGGAACTGGTTGATCTTAGTGAGAAGAACCGTAAGCACTGCATGATTTTGGAGAACTGTTGTTATGACTGGTTTGAGATGAATACCTTAAATATGGCACAACATGGAGTGTTTGGTGAGGTAATTCGCGCGCAGGGTGCCTATATTCATAATCTTGCTCCTTTCTGGAAGCATTATTGGAAGAAAGGTGAGGATGACAAATTGGGCTGGCGTTTGGATTATAATATGCGTCATCGTGGCGATGTATATGCTACTCATGGTCTTGGTCCGGTGGCGCAGGCCCTCAATATTCATCGTGGTGACCGTATGGAGACTTTAGTAGCAATGGACACCAAATCGGTCGTAGGTAAGGACTTGGTGAAAGAAAATGCCGATTCTGTTTGTAATAGTTTCCGTAATGGTGACCACACTACTACTTTGATTCGTACCGCTAATGGTAAGGTTATCGAAATCCAGCATAACGTGATGACTCCGCAACCCTACAACCGCCTTTATCAACTGACGGGTACTAAGGGTTTTGCCAATAAATATCCTATTCAAGGGTACGCCCTTGATGCAGAGCAGTTGAAGGCTTCCGGCGTTCAGCCTAAGGTGGACGACTTGAATTCACATGGCTTCATGCCGAGAGAGGAGATGGTAGCTTTAGTAGAGAAGTATCAACATCCTATCCTGAAAAAGTATGGTGAGATGGCGAAAGAGGTAGGCGGCCATGGTGGTATGGATTTCATTATGGACAGCCGTTTGGTTTACTGCTTGCAGAATGGTCTTCCGTTGGATATGGACGTTTATGATTTGGCAGAATGGTGCTGCTTGGCAGAGTTGGGTGAACTCTCTATGGACAATGGTTGTGCTGCTGTTACGTTTCCCGATTTTACCCGTGGTGAATGGAATAAGGTGAAAGGATATAGACACGCTTATGCTGCTCCTGCTGACGAGGAAGCAGCGATGGAAAAAGCGAAGGCTTTCACTAGCAAATTGAAAGAACAAGGCGCCAAAGAATGGGCAGCAACCGAAGAATAAAATAAAATTTAAAAAACATGTAATCAATAGGCTCAGGGTATCAAAGAGTGAATCCCGTTCAGCAACAATAGCAGAACGGGATTTTTCACTTTCCTCTGTACTCTTGTGGTGACTGATTGAAACAGGCTTTGAAGCAATGCCGGAAGTAACGTAGAGAACTGAATCCTGCCTGATAGGCTATTTCCGTGATTTGTAGCTCGGGATGATTTCTCAACAGTTCTGCTGCGTATTTCAGGCGGGCATTCATAATGAACTCGTTAGGAGACATACAGCTCAAGGCTTTCAGTTTATTGTAGAATGCGCTACGGCTTAAAGCCATTTCCTTGGCTAGGGCACCGACGTCGAATTCTGAGTCTGAGAGATGGGCTTTGACCGTTTCCTCTAACTGTTCCAGAAACTTGGCATCAATAGGGTTAAGTGCTAGTGCTTGTATCTCAATTTCAGCAGGAGATTCACTAGTTGTCATTTCCTGGCTGAATTTCTGTTTTAGCAGTTTTCGGTTACGCAGTATATTGGCAATGCGAGCTTGCAGCATTTTGTTGTTGAAAGGTTTCCCAATGTATTCATCGGCACCGCATTGCAGTCCTTCCAACTTTTTGTCGTTCGAAGTGAGGGCTGTGAGCAGTACTACGGGGGTGTGGCAGAGGTCGAAGTCGGTTTTTATCTTGGAACACATCTCAATACCGTTCATTTCCGGCATCATGACATCGCTTAGTATAAGGTCGGGACGTTCTTCCATTGCTTTTTGTAGTCCGTCCTTGCCGTTCATCGCAATAACTATCCGGTAGAGTGGCGAGAGTAGATCGGTAAGCAGTTGGAGCAGTTCTTCGTTATCCTCTACAATGAGTACGCAGTCCTTGTCCGTCCTTTCAATGAAAATAGGTTCCGGTGTTTCTGCGCATTCTTCTGTTTCTGTCGTTTCTGTGAATGGTGCGAGTATTGTTGCAGATTCCGCTTTTGTTGCCTCTATGAAGGTGACATCGTTGTCATCTTTAAAGAGATTTTCTTTGGGTAGTATTACTGTGAAGATACTTCCATAATCTATTGCACTTTGCACTTCGATTTGACCGTGGTGTAGTTCTACAATACCTTTTGAAAGAGCCAAGCCGATACCGCTACCGGGTGAAGAAAAGTTTTCGTCCGCCTGGTAGAAGCGGTCGAAGATGAACGGTAGGGCCTTTGGGGGAATACCTTTGCCGGAGTCTATCACCTTAATATAAATAGAATCTCCTTTATCGGTGATTGACAATTCTATCTTTCCTTTTTCGGGCGTATGTTTAAAGGCATTGGAAAGTAGATTGGTGAAGACTTTCCTCAATTGTCGTCCATCGAACCAGCACAACAAGTTTTCTGCTTCTGTATGGAATATGAACTGTATATTCTGTAAGTTCGCTTGGTCTGTGAAATCTTGATGAATTTGTCTCAAGTAGGGGATGAGGTCCATTTGGCAAACGTTTAGATGCAGTTTCCCACGTTCCATCTTCCGGAAATCCAGTAGCTCTGAGATCAGCTCTTTGAACTGGAATGTGTTTCTGTAGATTTTTGTCAGGCGACTGCGCAGAAAAGGAGAGAGGCTATTGACTTGTAACAGTGCTTCAATTTGTGCGATAATGAGTGTTAGCGGTGTACGAAACTCGTGAGAGATATTGGCAAAGAACTGCAACTTGGCTTGTATCAGTTCTTCATTCTTCTCTTTTTCCAGTTTTTCTTGTGCCAGTGAGGCGCGGAGTTGCATCTTGGAACGTGCTTCACTGAAAATATTCCAGCCAATGACAGTGATTGTGCAGAGATAAAGAATCCACATCCACCAGGTGTTCCACCAGGGATGATGAATAAGGATGGGGAGTTCGATAGCATGTATTTCGTCGAGTAGACTCTGTTGTTGTTCACGTATTACCAGTTTGTACTTTCCGGGGGGGATATTGGTGAATACCACAGTATTACCGTTGGTTTTGCTCCACTCTTTGCTGAATCCTTCCAACTTGTATTCATATATTTTTCTGTCAGTATTATTAACGTAATTGTTCGAAGAAAAACTGATGGAGAAGTTATTCTCTTTGTGGTTCAATTCTATTTGCCGGACAAAGGGTAAAGCACTTTTCAGAATACCATCGTCCGTTCCGACGGAGATAACCCGATTGTTTACTACTAAAGAAGAAAAATAAAGGTTGTAATTGGGGGCTATTTTCTGCAACGAGGAGTTCATGAACGAACTCATGCCTTCTATACCACCTACAAAGGTTTCCCCGTTACGGCAAATCAGAAGTCCGCAACCTTCGTTGATAGCAGAGAGGTGCAAACTCTCCACATCAATTATCTGCTTCTCCTTGGTCTGTGGATGATAAATGAGAAGACCATGGTCGTTACTGATTGCCAGATAACCTTTGGTGGTGATATCCATATTGTAGCAATAGTCGGCATCAATATCTGTGCAAGCTGTAAATTGCTCTTTTTTTCCGTCGAACCGATAGATGCCGCTTCCGGAGGTACCGAAATAAAGGGTACCATCGTGACTTTCCGCCATGCTCTGTACATAATAGTTTCCCAATCCTTTTTCACCGTATTGATAGATATATTTTTCTTGCGGATTGTTCATGTTGATACGTACAATTCTCCTCCAATGGGTTATCCAAAGGTAGTTTTGAGAATCTATCAGAAAATTGCTTCCTTCTGTATTTGCTTCCGGAGTTTGAGGGAATAGTTTTTGAAAGTTCCCTTTGCCTTCTTTGACAAACATCCCTTCTCCCGTAAGGAGATAGATTTTCTCATCTCTGAACGTTACCTTTATCCAGGTATTTCCAAATGCTTTGGAGTGGAAGACAACTTTCTTGCTTGGAATGTCGAAGCACAAGCCGCCCTGTTTGTGAGTACCTATGTAGAGTTGGTCGTTTGCGGCATCGTAGGTAATGCATTTCAGGTTGTAGAAAGGTCCGTGGGCTGATTTTGCGTCCATTAGGTAGTGAGTGAAACGTCCGGTTTCCCGTTCCAGACAGTTCAGACCACCTCCTTCGGTACAAATCCATACGTCTCCACGCTTGTCTTCCACCATGTTTCCGACAAAAGGAAAGCTTAATCCGTTTTCGTTGCCGATACTTTCGGTATAGTGGTGAAAGATATCCACTTCGGGGTTGAAGTAGTTGACACCACCATAGTAGGTACCCACCCAGATAGTACCTTGCCGGTCTTTGTGAAGTGAAAAAATAGAAGAGTGGCATAGACTTCCGGGTTTGCTTCCTCTTTGATAGTAAGAAATATGCCCTAAGGTATCTATCTTGTTCAGTCCGTTGAAGGTACCCAGCCAAATACTTCCCTCGTTGTCTTCCACAAAGCAACGCACATCATTGCTGGAGATACCGAATTCCTTTTGGATGGTAAATTGCTGGCTGATTCCGTTCTCTATCTTGTACATGCCGTTGCGGAAAGTGGCCACCCACATCGTTCCACGGCTGTCCCGGTATAATGAAAGCACGTTGATATTTGGAATCACGCAGATGGGGGATGAAGGATTATGGATGTTATCGGTTCTGTAAAGTCCGTTTCGGGTACCCAGCCAGAGACTGTTATTGGCATCTACATAAAGGCGGATGATTGTTTTATGGAAAGGGGCTTGGTAGACGAATCTGAATGTTTCTTGTTCCCGGTCCCATTGGAAGACACTATCATTAACAGCTGTCCATATTGTATGGTTGTGTGCGAATAGAGTTTGTGTGCGTAGTGGTAGAGATAAAAAACGATCTTTATGTAGATCATAACGGATCAGTTTCCCGTCGGAAGTAAAGAATAGATTACCTTGTTTGTCACTTACTATGTGTGATATTTCATTACCGCCAAAATAATCTTTATTGTCCGGAGAAGGTTTATAGGTTTTCATTTGGTTCCCATCGTAGCAGTTCAAGCCTTCGAGTGTACCAAACCACATTCTGTCCAGTTCGTCCTGGCAGATAGAAAGTACAGATATTTGTGACAGACCATCTGATTTGCCTAAATGCTTAAAATAGATATTTCCGTGAATGGCAACAGATATGATAAGAAATAGGCATAGTAACGATTTCCTTTTCATAGCGGGGATTTTGAGATTAAGCGTGTTTATGATTACCATACAAAAGTAAAGCTTTTAGCCGAGAATGAGATGTTAAAAATGAGCTTTTTAATAGAGAGGACATAAATGTATCATGGAAGGGACGATTTCTCCTCTTATGGAGTTAAGGGCATTCTGTCTGCTCACAGTGAAAATATTGTCAAGTATTAATACTTTAGCTGTCAGGTGCTAACGCCTCTTTTTCAGAGTATTAATACCTGAGTTGTTGGGCATATATACCCAAGGCGCTGGATCTATATATCCACCACACTGGATCTATATGTCCAATAAACGTTGTGAGACAGCGTTATACGATGTGGAGGAGGCGAAGGATGATTTCTCTTCTATATTTTGTGTTTTGTTTTACAGTGGCTGGACAGAATATGATTAATGTTTGCTTAGTATTAGCAAACTTTCCGGTCCCATATTGAACAGCAAGTCTATAATACTCAAGTTAGGCAGGAACCCCAGTTTGGACTCGAAAACCTGGTAATAAGGCTGCGGAACGAACGCTGTATCGGCCGTCCGGAAGTCCTTTTTGGGATGAATGATTTCACGAAAGTCGGCTTCGTCGGCGGTGAACTCCATTTTATATTCGGCGGTACGTTCTATAACCGGATGAATATCTATCAGTTCGCAGACCAGTCGGCAGAGTTCTTCGTTGAAATCGAACAGAAACTCGTATTTCTTTTCGTAGAAGGGACGGAAATCGTCTTTGTAGTATTCGAAGAAAGGAGTATTGTTGTAGGCCGACTCAATAGCGTTCCAATGCAGGTGTCTCCAGTTGCCGTGGTCGGAAATCCGGATATCTTTCATTGGGCATTTCGGTGTATCGGGCTTTACGGTGGGGATAGAGAGAGCCAGTTCGCCGTCCGGTCCGGTAATTGTGCATCGGTTACGGTAGGTTTGTTTCATATAGTGGTCGTGCTGTTCTATAAAAATCTTGTCGTATGCCAATAGTTTGGTGTAGTACTCGACAGGAGCGAGGTAGGCTGAAGATAAATAAGCTGTTTTCATTTCTTTCATTTTATACGTTTTGAGAGTCGTTTATGTTACTGTTCGGGGGATTGTCGTGCTGCCCGGAAGATCATTTCACCGTCCGGAAAAAACGATTCCAACGGTAGCCGTCAAACACTCCGGTGTCTTTTTCTTTGGAGAACCAGACAAGAGAGGCTTTGCCGATCAGATGGTCTTGCGGAACGAATCCGAACAAGCGCGAATCAGTCAGGTTAATGGTGTTGTTGGCTCCCACCCAATAATAATCTTTGGTGAAATAACAGTGTTGTGTTGGTTTGCCGTCCACATAAAGAGTGTCATTCTTGATTTCCGCCTGTTTACCTTCATGCATCACGAGGGTGTTTCGCAGTAGTGTAATATTCCAAGGATGTACCCGGATGAACTTCCCTTTACCGGGGACGATAAGCGGTCGCAGCTCGGTGTCTTTCTTCCCCGCCAAAGGCTGAATCCAGTTATTCCCGTTTATGGCTTGTTCCAACAGGTAATATTCATAACGGCTGAAACTGCGTACATGGGTACTGTCACTGCTACCCATTAAACCGTCATCGTCAATGGAAAGAGTGTGCATGAGTGAAGTTATCAGATTCTCTTTGTCTACCGGATAAGCATAGAGCCGCTTCTTGTCCGGATTGAATTGTACCTCGGGAGAAATCACAGAAAAAAGGGAATCGATAAATAGAGTATCACCCGGAACACCGATACAACGGCCGATGTAGATCTCGCGGCGGTCGATAACCGGTTGCCGGATGCCGGCAGGATTGTTAAACACAACAATATCTTGTTCCCGTACCGGACGCTCGCGCCAACGGTGATAGGAGAATATCGACATGAAAGGAATCCGCAGGCCGTAACTCCATTTATTCACCAGAATACGTTCGCCTTGGAAAATAGAGTTTTCCATGCCGGTGGAAGGGATAAAACAAGACGTAAAAGCAAATCCCCGGAGCAGAAGCACAATGACTATTGCTCCGGCAAATACTAGTATCCATTTGAATTTACGAATGTTCACTTAATAGCTTCCTTTTTTAATCCACCCACTTAAAGAGGCGGTTCCAACGGATTTTTCCGTCAAACCAGCCACGGTCTTTATCGAGCGACAGCCATACAACGATCGGTTTGCCCACAACGTGGTCTTCGGGTACAAAGCCCCAATAACGGGAGTCGGCAGAATTATGACGATTGTCACCCATCATCCAGTAGTAATCCATTTTGAAGGTATATTCATTGGTCTTTTCACCGTTGATATAGATACCGTCCGACTTCACTTCCAGCTTGTTGCCTTCGTATGCCACGATGCAACGTTCGTAGATAGGCAGGTTGTCCGGAGTCAGCGTAATGGTAGCTCCCTTGGCCGGAATCCAGATTGGCCCGTAGTTGTTGCGGTCCCACTTGGTGTAAAGATTCAGCGGATACATTTGTCCGGCATAGGCTTCCGGTTCCATGATTATTTTGCTGATTAGCTTCTTGTTGCCCAGAAGAGTGTCATACATCTTTTTAGTCAGCGGGAGATGATATACAGGATTCAGTTTTCCTTGCGCATTCCGGCTGTCGAGTCCCATTTCCAATAGTCCGATTTCATAACCGGAGTCTTCCATTAGTGTCCTGTCAGCATTGCTGATTCCCAGTTCGCGGAACATTTCTTCCGGGATATATGGACCGGTTGTTTGCACGAAATAGTTGAATTGCAGATTCTCCGGATTCTGGATTGCCTTGCCGTCAATCATGACTTGTCCGTCTACGATCTGGAGCGTGTCACCCGGCAGTCCTACACAGCGTTTTACATAATTCTCGCGGCGGTCTACCGGACGCCAGAGCACTTCTCCGTAGGTTCGCGGGTTATTTAGGATCTGTTTGCGTCCTGCGGCGTAATATAAGTCATACACGGCACGCTGTTGTTCGCGTGTCAGGCTATCCATATCTATCTGTTTGGAATATATGCGTTGGCCTTCGCCGTATGCCAATGTATAAAAGTCTGTCGTCTGTTGGTAATTGACGGCTACCGTATCTCCTGCAGGGAAGTTGAACACTACGATGTCATTCAATTTCACATTGCCGAATCCCGGCACTCTTTTATATTTCCATTGTGGCCATTCGATATATGATTTAGTACCTACAATTGGTAATGTATGTTGCGCCAGCGGCATAGAAAGCGGTGTGTTCGGCACGCGGGGACCGTAACTCATTTTGCTGACATATAGAAAGTCGCCTACCAGCAATGATTTCTCTAGAGAAGAAGAAGGAATCTGGTAGTTTTGGAAGATATAGATATTGACAAAGTAAACGGCTACCAATGCAAAGATAATAGCATCTACCCAGCTCATGACACTCCGAACTGCCGGATTCTTTGACCTTTTCCAGAACGACCAGGGTATTTTCTTTGTGATATAGATATCGAAAATGAAAGGTATGACGATTAATCCCCACCAGCTTCGCACCCAGATGAGGAAAACAAGATAGAGAAGAATAGCAATAGCACATTTAATCCATTGTGCACGTGTGGCTTGTCTCATAGTGGTATATTTATATTAGAACCTTTATTCGTTTAAGAACGGAAATAAGTTTTTCATTCCCAGGAAACCTTCGTGATGCGCGGTGTATTCGGCGGCCAATATAGCTCCGAGTACGAAACCGCCCCGGTTCTTGGCATCGTGAGTGATTGAAATGCTGTCAATATCAGACTCATAACGAACAGTATGAATACCGAAAACTTCACCTTCGCGGATAGAACTGATCGGAAGTTCGTCCGGAGCGCAGTCAGTTGTTCCGCTGATTGTTCCGTCCGGTGCCGTAAATGTCCCTTCCACCCATTTATCCTTACGGTCTATATTCTCTAGAATACCTTCTGCCAGCGTAATGGCAGTTCCGCTGGGAGCGTCGAGTTTGTGGATATGGTGTGTTTCGCTCATGGTGACGTCATACGCGGGGAATTGATTCATTATCTTGGCCAGATACTTGTTTACAGCAGAGAAAATGGCTACTCCCAAGCTGAAGTTGGACGACCAGAACAGCGTTTTTCCGCCTTCCGTACAGAGCTTCTTGATTTCTTCGCCATGTTCGGACATCCATCCGGTACTGCCTGATACGAGTTTGACTCCGGCTTTAAAGGCTTTCATATAGTTGCTGTAAGCCACTGTCGGATTTGTAAATTCTATGGCAACATCAGCCGATTTGAATGCTTCCGACTCGAAGTCTTCCTGGTTATTGATATCAATAATGCAGACAATTTCGTGTCCGCGACTCAGGGCAACCTTTTCTAACTCTTTGCCCATTTTTCCGTAACCGATCAATGCTATTTTCATTGTTTTCTGACTTATATTCAAAATAATAGTCGCAAAGATAAGATTTTTATTACATTTGCAGTGTACATTAACGTCTTGTTAACATGGAACACCTTCTCCACTACGTGTGGAAACATAAATTATTCTCCCTTGAAATCCTGCAAACCACCAAAGGCTTACCGGTAGAGGTTATTGATCCCGGTCTCCGGAATCCGAATTCCGGTCCTGATTTCTTCAATGCCAAATTAAAGATAAACAATACTTTATGGGTAGGAAACGTGGAAATCCATACCCGTTCTTCGGATTGGTTCCGTCACGGGCACGATGGTGATAAAGTCTATGACTCGGTGATCCTGCATATAGTGGGTGAAGCGGACGGAGAAGTGACCCGTACCAACGGGGAAGTCATTCCGCAAATGATAGTGAGCTGTCCCGAACGGATAAAAATGCATTATTATGAACTTTGCGTGTCCGACTGTTATCCGGCTTGTTATCCGATCCTCCGTTCTTTACCGAAGCTTACGGTTCATTCGTGGTTGTCTGCCTTGCAAACGGAACGGCTGGAACAAAAGGCGAAACTGATAGGAGCACGTCTCGAACATTGTAACAACAACTGGGAAGATGTTTTCTTCATCACTCTTGCCCGTAATTATGGTTTTGGCTTGAACGGTGATGCTTTTGAGGCATGGGCGGAGCTGCTTCCGTTTCGTGCGTTGGACAAGCACCGGAACGATCTGTTTCAGATAGAAGCTCTTTTCTATGGTATGGCGGGACTGTTTGAAGATACATTTCTGAAAGAAGAACAAAAGGATGAATACTGCCTGCGTCTTAGCAAAGAATTTCATTATTTGCAACGGAAGTTTGAGATATTTCGGGTAATAGACGCTACTCTCTGGCGTTTTCTCCGGCTTCGCCCGGATAATTTTCCTCATATCCGGCTGGCACAACTGGCTTATCTTTATCAGAAAGGGGACAAGTTGTTTTCCCGTTTATTGGAGGCGAAGACATTGGCGGAAGTGAGAATTTTGCTCTCCACCCGTACTTCTGTTTATTGGGAGAATCATTATATATTCGGTCGTACTTCTCCACAAAGGGAAAAATTGTTAGGAGAACAGTCGAAAGATCTGATTATCATCAATACCGTTGTCCCTTTCTTGTATACATATGGTTTGCACAAGGCCGATGAAGGAATGTGCGAACGTGCCGGACGCTTTCTGGAAGAACTGAAAGCGGAGAATAACCATATTATTCGCTCCTGGAGCGACGCCGGACTACCGGTAGCTTCTGCTGCGGATAGTCAGGCGCTGATACAGTTGCAAAAAGAATATTGTGATAAACGTAAATGTTTGTATTGTCGTTTCGGATATGAATATTTGCGGAAGAAGTAAGTACCTCTTACTTCTCCAGTTCCTTATAGACTGCATTTAGAAGTTGGTTTTCCATTGTAGGTCTGGGAGCTTTGCGGTTTACAATGTTTCCTTCCTTATCTATTAACATATAGGTAGGGAAGGAATGGACTCCAAGATATTTTTCAATGGCAGACTGTTGCTTGTCGGGCAAATTGTAATGGACTGAACTTTTGCTTGTCAGACTGTACTCTTTGATAATGTTTTTCCATGACTTGTCTGTCGAATGATTGCAAAGGTAAAGGAACACGACTTCTTTTCCTGCAAATAGATTCTTAATGTTTCCCGCATATTGCATCATATCCTTGCACGGACCGCACCAAGTCCCCCAAATATCCAGATAAATCACTTTCCCTTTGTATGGCTCAATGATTTTGCGGAATAACTGTTCGCCGTCCGTTATTCCTTCCAGAGGGGCATTCGGCATCAGGCTTTCCGGATGTTCGATGGTTTTATGTGATACTTTATCATATTTCTGTTGCTGGACCAGAACATAAGATTGCAAAGAAGGATTCGTAACTTCCTTTTTAAATTTACTGATAAGGCTGTCGGGCAATTCCTTATGGGTATATTGAAGCATTTCATAATAGTACTTTGTTTTTAGAATCTCTCTCAGGTCCTTATCCATTTGAAGGGAGTCGATAATTGCCATGCTGTTGTTGATTGCATTAACGTACATCTGTCCTGTCATATATTCATTGAGAAGACCGTCTCTGGCAATGAGTTGCTCTATTATTTCTATCTGGGGTTTGATGACAGTTTCCTGTTCCTTGGTGTAAGCCTTAATGGTTGCTGAATCGGCTTTGGCAATCTGCAACTTTTCAATTTCTTCTTGATATTTGCTGAAACTGCGTAGTGCGTTCTTTTCTTCTTCGGATAGCCGGACTTTACCTTCGGCTTCAAAGGCAAAGTAAAGTCTCTCCATATTTTGAGGTGTTAAGGTTAGGCTGTTGGATGATGGAGTTGTGTCGTCGATATAACCAATGTAATCTCTCATGAATGAATTATACCCTCTGAGAAGAGTATAAGGATGTACTGGATGTGGGTAAAAAGCAGAATCTATATAGTTCATGAATTCGTCTTCCAAATGTTCCTGTTTGTTACGGTCTACTGAGAAACGTCGTTGCATCAGGGTAGATGCCGCATCGTATCGTAGTTCCTGTTCGGTGTAGTAGCGGTATTTGTCAGAAAGTAACGGATGTTCTTGGAGTGTTTTCTTCCGGAACTCCAGTTGACGATGAAGCCTTTCCTGTGTCTTGTGCAGACACTCCAGATTACTTCTTTTTTGTTCTTCATTATAATCGAGTGATTCCCTCAGTCCTTCATGGGAGAGAAGTTCGTTGAGTACACGTGCTTTCTTTCCCATGAATAACTTTTGTTGTTGGGCATAATCTACGTATAAGAAATAAGTTTCTCCGGGTTCTACCGCCGACCAGATGGTCGTACGTCCCCAGTCGATAAAGACATTATGACTGTTCAGTACGGGAAATCGCAGGGTAAACCGTCCTTGCGAGTCGATGTCAGTCTGGTATTTTTCTTCTTTGCCTGTAATCATGTCAGGTATGCTAACGTCGAAAGGGCGTGAAGAAGGAGGATTGCGCAGGTATCCGGTGAGGGTGACGCTGTCTGTCCGGTACCCGTTGTCGATGAACGGTGTAGTATCGGTTAACGGGTAGTCCGGTAGATGTTTGCCGTTACAGAGGATATATTTTTGTGGATTATCTTTTCCGAATGCAATGTTGCAAGAAGCTCTGTTCTTATGTTTCAGAGATAGAGTCAGGCGGGTTGTATTGTTTTTTAGTTTGACGACGGTTTCATCCTTTTTAATTTGTATGGATTCGTAGTCCCAGAACCGGCATTGGTATACGGCGAAGTTTTCAAAGAAACCAATAGTCCATTCGCCGGTTGCCTGATTCACCCAACATCCGGTGATGGTATATACTTCAGGGCGGGAAGTTGCGATGGGAAATACTGTCTCATTCTGTAATTCGGCTGCAACCTTCATTGAGTTGGGAAAAGGAAAGCTAAGGTAAAGCAGTTTGTACCGTTCTCCGTTTTTGGCGAGCAGACGATACTCTTTATTAAGGAAATGTCCGGCAGATACGATATCCCATGTTTTTCCGTCATATATAAATTTACCATCGCGTGTAAATTCGTATATAACATTGCCGGACAATCCTTCCACCCATTTCTTGTAAATGATGTCAGGCAGTGTAGTGGGAGTAAGCATTTCCGTGTGGTCGGGAATTTGCTTGCGGACACAGTGTTTAGGTTCTTTCCAGCCTTGATAGAAGATGATAGCACTATCTTCGCTGATAGGGGTGAAACGGAAATCCATTTT
Organism: Bacteroides caccae; assembly: GCF_002222615.2. NCBI lineage: Bacteria > Pseudomonadati > Bacteroidota > Bacteroidia > Bacteroidales > Bacteroidaceae > Bacteroides > Bacteroides caccae. The sequence goes on from NZ_CP022412.2 coordinate 1,067,882, forward strand.
ATTTCCATTTTGGTTCCGCAGGTGGAAGAGATAGCTTCCATCGGTTTTCTTTTCCATTTGTTCGACCTGGAAAACGGTATAGAGAGCTTCTACAAAATTCTCTCCAATGAGAGGTCCGTTCCAGTCGGATACGTTCTCTGTTTTGTATTGCCAATAACCCCGCAAAGATTCGGGTATTGTCTGGTAACTGTCGGATTGGGCGAATGTGATAACTCGTGTACAGCATAGTAATAAAAAGACGAAAAGACGGAATGGATGAATGTGTGTCATAAGTATGTCTGATTTAAAGTGATACTAGTTACAGTAAATACCCCCTAAAGATAGTCATCCCCACATCTAATATATGTAATTTATAGTTGTTTAACGGTAATTTTTCTATTTCGCGGCTCTCGTGTATGAAGATGTTGAACTTGTGATTATCTTTGTGCCTTGAATGATAGCATTTGTATTATGGGAATGAATCACTAATATTATATATTTATGAACGTGAAAAGGTTTGTATGTTGTCTGTTAGCCAGTGTGTTGCTGTTGGGAGTGTCTTTGATTTCTTGCGGTAATAGTTCCAGGGCTAAAGCGAAGAATGAGATAGCACAGTCCGGCGAGGATTTTAAATCATTCCTTGATAAGTTTACGTCCAGTGCAGCATTCCAATATACCCGTATCAAGTTTCCATTAAAGACACCGATTACTTTATTGGCCGATGACGGAGAAACTGAGAAAACGTTTCCGTTCACCAAAGAAAAATGGCCGTTGCTGGATAGTGAAACGATGAAGGAGGAACGCATTGAGCAGGAAGAAGGTGGTATTTATGTTTCTAAGTTCACTCTCAATGAGCCGGTTCATAAAGTGTTCGAAGCAGGTTATGAGGAATCAGAAATCGACTTGCGTGTCGAATTTGAACAGGCTGCCGATGGGAAATGGTATGTAGTGGACTGTTATACAGGCTGGTATGGATATGATTTGCCGATCGGGGAATTGAAGCAGACCATTCAGCAAGTAAAAGAGGAAAATGCAGCTTTCAAAGAGATACATCCTTGAAAAAGCTTACTACTCTCTTAAGGTTCTCCTACATAGTATCCTAGTTCTGACTCTTTTCCATCTACCATTTCTCTGACGATACATTATTTGAGATATTTTGTACAATTTGAACCCCTCTTTTTGAAAAAAGAGGGGTTTCTTTGTATCCGAAAAGAATGTCTTTAAACTAATGCCATTGATGATGAAACGATTCTCTACAAGCTGCTGTCTGATTACTTTTTTTCTTTTGAATAGTGTCATGCTGTATGCACAACATGAAAACACCTCTGTGCAACAGTGGAAGATTGAAGATGAATCCCGTGCCTTGCAGATGATAGAGCGTGCGGATACAGTAGAACTAATCGTGCCCGGTGGGCTAACGATGTGGTATCAGCAACGCCTGACGGGTGATTATGAGATAAACTATCGCATTTGTATGGTGATGAAAGGCGGGAAATATGACCGCCTGAGTGATTTAAACTGCTTTTGGGCTGCCAATGATCCTAAAAACCCTGATAATCTTTTTGCCCGTAGCGAGTGGCGTAATGGTGTCTTTAAAAACTATAATACATTAGATCTTTTTTACGTTGGATACGGGGGAAATGATAATTCCACCACCCGTTTCCGCCGGTATAACGGCAAGTACTACGGAGTAGCGGATGATAAAGTGAAACCATTACTTCGAGAATATACGGATACCCCGCATTTACTTGTTCCGAATCAATGGTATCAGATTAGTATTCGTGTACAAAAAGGAGTGACCACTTATTCCGTTAACGGTGAAGAACTGTTCCGTTATTCTATTACCGGCAGTGAGGGAGACGGGCATTTTGGTTTGCGCCTTTTACAGAATCATGTGCTGTTTACAGATTTCAAGGTGAGGATATTTTAAAACCGAATTAATAGAAATAAATCTAACTAAGACCATAAATCCATGATGAAACAAGCTTTTACGAAATTAGGAGTATTCACTCTGCTATCTCTCTTATGTCCGGCATTTCTTTATGCGCAAGTTGTGACGGACGAGCGGATGTTCTCTTTTGAAGATCCGCAAGTACCGGAATGTATTTCCGCCACCCGGTCTCAATTATCTATCTCCGATACACATTATAAAGACGGAAAACATTCGATGGAATGGGCGTTTAATCCCGGTGCCGTATTGGAGCTTAAGAAAGATCTGAAGTTTGAAAAGAAAGACCCTACGGGCAAGGACTTGTATCTTTCGGCATTTATCGTGTGGATATACAATGAAGAACCGCAGAAAGCAACCATTGAATTTGAATTTTTGAAAGACGGAAAGAAATGCACCTCCTTCCCTTTCGGAATCAACTTTAAAGGTTGGCGTGCCGCATGGGTTTGTTATGAGCGTGATATGCAAGGCACACCGGAAGAAGGTATGAATGAACTCCGTATTGTCGCCCCAAATGCAAAAGGACGCCTTTTCATCGATCATTTGATTACTGCAACGAAGGTTGATGCACGTCAGCAGACAGCCGATTTGCAAGTACCTTTTGTTAATCCCGAAACAAAAAATCACTGGCTGGTTATTTATAAGCACTCTCTTCTGAAGCCGGATATCGAGTTGACTCCTGTCAGCGACAAGCAAAAAGAAGAAATGCAACTGTTGGAGAAACGTTTCCGCGACATGAATTATACAAAAGGCAAGCTCTCGGACAAGGAAGTGGAGACTATCCGCAAGAAATATGATTTCTACCAGATTACTTACAAGAACGGGCAGGTATCGGGCGTACCTATTTATATGGTACGTGCTGCCGAGGCCTATGAACGGATTATTCCAGATTGGAATAAAGATATGCTGACTAAACTCGGCATAGAAATGCGTGCTTACTTTGATTTGATGCGGCGGATTGCCGTAGCCTATAATAATAGTGCTGCAAAGTCGGAAATCCGGGAAGAAATGAAGCAGAAGTTTCTGGCGATGTATGACCATATAACCGACCAGGGAGTGGCTTATGGTAGCTGTTGGGGGAATATTCACCATTACGGATATAGTGTTCGCGGGTTATACCTGGCTTATTTCCTGATGAAAGACGTACTTCGGGAAGCCGGAAAGTTGCCGGAAGCCGAACAGACATTGCGTTGGTATGCGATAACCAACGAGGTGTATCCCAGACCTGAGGGCAACGGAATTGATATGGATTCCTTTAACACGCAAACTACCGGTCGCATTGCAAGTATCCTGATGATGGAAGATACCCCGGAGAAGCTGCAATACCTGAAATCCTTCTCCCGTTGGATTGATTACGGTTGCCGTCCGGCTCCCGGATTGTTTGGGTCGTTCAAGAGCGATGGCGGCGTTTTTCATCACCGCAATCACTACCCGGCTTATGCTGTCGGCGGTTTGGACGGAGCAACAAATATGATCTACCTCTTTAATCATACAGAGTTTGCCGTATCCGAGTTGGCGCACGAAACAGTGAAAAATGCATTACTTGCCATGCGTTTCTATTGTAATAAGTTGAACTTCCCGTTGTCGATGTCCGGCCGTCATCCCGATGGAAAGGGGAAATTAGTCCCGATGCATTATGCAGTGATGGCTATGGCGGGAACTCCGGACGGAAAATCGGAGTTTGACAAGGAAATGGCGTCCGCTTACCTGCGTCTTGTTTCAGACACTTCCGCTGATGGGCAGGAACCGGAATATATGCCGAAAGTATCGAATGCACAGGAGCGGAAGATGGCAAAACGGCTTGTGGAGAAAGGATTCCGTGCCGAACCTGACCCACAGGGAAATCTGTCATTGGGCTATGGCTGTGCATCCGTTCAGCGTCGTGGCAACTGGTCGGCGGTGGCCCGCGGTCACTCCCGCTATCTTTGGGCGGCGGAACATTATTTGGGACATAACCTTTATGGCCGTTATCTGGCGCATGGCAGTTTACAGATTCTGACGGCTGCTCCGGGGCAAATGGTGACTCCCGCAACAAGCGGCTGGCAACAGGAAGGCTTCGATTGGAACCGTATCCCGGGTGTAACTTCCATACATCTTCCGTTGGAACAGTTGAAAGCTAAAGTCATGAATGTAGATACATTCTCCGGCATGGAAGAAATGCTTTACTCCGATGAAGCATTTGCCGGCGGATTGTCACAAAAGAGAGAAAACGGCAATTTTGGAATGAAACTGCATGAGCATGATAAGTATAACGGTTCTCACCGGGCGCGAAAATCCTTTCATTTCATCGATGGAATGATTGTTTGCCTGGGCTCCGATATTGAAAATACCAATGCCGCTTACCCGACGGAAACAACGATTTTCCAGTTGGCAGTAACGGATAAGGCGGGACATGATTATTGGAACGACTACCGTGGCGAAGGTAAGATATGGATCGATCATTTGAATACCGGTTATTATGTACCCGTTTCCGCCAGATTTGAGAAGAACTTCCCGCAGTATTCCCGTTTGCAGGATACGGGCAAAGAAACGAAAGGGGACTGGGTCTCATTGGTAGTCGATCATGGCAAAGCCCCCAAGAACGCCAGCTATGAATACGCTGTGTTGCCGCAGACAACTGAGTCTGCCATGAAGGCCTTTGCCAAGAAACCGGGATATAAGGTTTTGAAGCAGGACCGTAATGCTCATATTGTGCAGTCGTTAACTGACAACTTATATTCTTATGTACTTTTTGAAACCCCACAAATGTTACTTCCCGGTGATTTGTTGCAGCGTGTGGATACTTCCTGTCTGGTGATGATTCGTAAAGAATCGTCCGACAAGTTGTTGCTTACCGTAGCTCAACCGGACTTGGCACTATATCGCGGACCGAGTGACGAAGCCTTTGATGAAGACGGAAAACGAGTGGAACGCAGCATTTATTCCCGTCCGTGGATTAATGACGAAAGTAAAGAGATTCCGGTGACGGTAACTGTGAAAGGATATTGGAAGATTAAGGAGACTCCTTTCTGTAAAGTGGTTTCAGCAGATAAAAAGCAGACTGTACTTTGCTTTACTTGTAAGGACGGAGCTAGTTTTGAAGTGGAGTTAAGGAGGTAAGAAGCGAATAAGCCGCTGCATATTTTATTCTTGTATTGACGGTTTTAGATGGTTCCACCTGCTTGAAACTACAGTTTCCCCATAGAGAAACTTTGGTTTCATCGGTAAGAAACCAATGGTTCCAAGCCTTTGAAACTTTAGTTTCAAGCTGATGAAACTATAGTTTCGCATGGGTAAACCAAAAGTTTCAAGGCGCGAAACTTTTAATCTTATTACTTCTGTTGTCTTTTAGTTCCGGTGACAGCAAAATTGCCTTCACAATGCTGTCACCTGTTGCCGTTACAGCCTTATCCGTTTATAACCAAAACGTTAAACTGCAATCGGTGACAGGTGGCAGCTATATGATTAAAATAAATTAGTGGGAGAGATTAGAACATAAACATGGCAACTGCAACAATGCGGTTGTTGCATACGGCATGAGTATCTTTGATTTTACCGCTGGATGTATTAAGAGAACCATACCATGCAGAGCTTAGCGTATATTCTAAACCGAATTTCCAATGAGGGACATTATAAGTAAGTTCTGCTCCGGCAGTGACAAGTTGGTCGAGATTTGTACCTGTACCATATAATTGTGCTTTTCCATCAGGGGCATATAATTCGTCACTTGTCCCCAAGTTTTTAGCATAACCGACAAAAACGCCCGGTTTCCATTTCTGTCCATAAACAACGTTCAGCCAAGAACTGGAAAAGCGTATCGGGGTATACTTTTGTTCTCCGGTACGTTCGTTGACAGACTTCACTCCGAATCCGCCCAGACCGGAAGCCTGTGTGAGATTGGAACCCAGAACACTTTTTGCTCCGACAAACCAGTCTTTATTGGTATATTTTACGTGAGCTTCATAGGAAAGAGTGGTGATACGCTCGTCTACTTGAAATTTCTTATTGTTTTCTCCGGTAGCTTCTGTCCGTGGCTTCAATGATAACATTTCGATTCCTACACCAGCCAATAAACCTCCGTTCTTATAATCGGCACCGATGTAGATTTCGGGAATACAGCTTTTCTTTATGTATTCTTGGCTCTTTCCGGCAGGACCTTGCGACAGATATTGCGACTGCCATACGGCAGCTCCCGTAAGTTGGAAGTTCTTTTCAGTGTAGCGATAGCGGATTTGCGGCGCACGGCTGAACGGTTGGAAAGGCGCTCCCACGGAAAGGTTCAGAATCTGAGGGGAGACATTTCCGAACAGTGGATGCCATGTCTGTCCCAGTAATAAGGCGGACTTGCCCCAATCCAGATTCAAATAAGCATGGCGGAGGCGGATTACCGAGTATGAGGTACCTGTACCGCGAAAATCAATTTCTACTTTGGCGGAAGTTTTGGCGGTTCCCAGTTTCGGACCGGCCACATCTACGCCCAAGCGTGAATACAAGGTATAAAAGTTGCTGTTCGGCGTTGAGTTCAAGTCGTTTCCGTCCTCATCGCGTACCTTATCTTTGGGGTACATATAAAATAATCCGTCTACGGTTTCTTCGTTAGCACGACTATTATAATAGAAGTCGGTACGGATCTGCCCATAGAATTTAAACTTGAAATCCTTGTTCTGTGCGAAGCTGCCTGCGGCCGTTAGCAGGCAAAGCGAGATTAAAATGTATTTTTTCATAATGTGCTTGTTTATAAACGGGCGCAAAATTACACAAAATAACTGGTAATCAGTTTATCGTTGGCTAAAAAAGGCTTGGATAGCCTGATTATATTTGCTGAGGCTTGTGCTTTTATGGATTGCTTTCATTAGTTTTCTGTCCGCATTCGGTGCGAGATATTCCCAAAACGTTTTCATCTTGTTCAGAAGCTGCCCGTCGCCTCCTTCCAGTTGTGCGGCGTACTGATTGTAGACGGAAGTATGCATGATATGCAGTTTCTCTTTCATCTCGTCGGGTGTCAGCGTACGGTTTTCCTTATACTCCAAAGCTAATGCCGGGTTTGCGAGCAGTCCGCGTCCGATCATCACTCCTGCCAATGCGGGGAATTGTTGCCGGATGCGGTGAACGTCATCCGGGCAATTAATGTCGCCATTATATATGAGCGGATGTTGGCAGACATTCAGGAAAGCGTCGAACCCATTGAGGTCTACACTTCCTTTATATTGCTGTTTTCCCAGACGGGGATGCATCGTGATGTGGCGTAGCGGCAGGTCATTTAATATAGGAGCGAGTTGCAGGCATTCGTCGGGATTCTCCCAGCCCAGTCTCATCTTTACGGAAAAACTGATTTGCGGATATTTCAGAGTCAGTCCCAATAATGTTTTCACTTCGTCCGGATAAGGCAGAATGCCGGAACCGTTGTGCCGTTTAGCCAGAAGCGGAAACGGGCAGCCCAGATTAATATCCGCCTCCTTATATCCTTTTTCTATAAAAAGGGATAAGATTGTCTCCGCCTTTTCTATGGACGTAGCTATGAGTTGAGGAACTAAATGAGGCACCTGATTACTTTCCGGAGCGATCTCACGGACATCTTTATTCCGGAAACCGTCTTTTTCCAGTCGTACGAACGGAGTATAATAACTGTCTATGCCACCGAAACAGGCAGCGTGTGCATTACGGTAAAAAGCCTCCGTATAGCCTTGCAATGGAGCGAAGTGAATGGATAGAATGTCTTGCATTACGTTATTTTTGTGCAAAGATACATCGAATATACTTTGGTATATGTATGTTTTTGTATCATAATTGAATAATTTTGGCCTGTAAATTAGGGTATCAGTACTTAATTTTGCGCATTGACAAATCTAATTAAAAATGTAAAACTAATAGTATGCAAACCGGATTCCGAACAAATTTTTCATGGAAGAGAGGCTTCAGTATGATGCTGTTAACCTTATTTTCTTTCTCTGTGGCAGTAGCCCAAGTACTTGTACGGGGTACAGTCGTTGATCAAACCGGGGAGTCGGTCCCAGGTGCCAGTATTCAGATCAAGGGCGGTACTCAGGGTACGATAACAGATATTGATGGTAAGTTCTCGTTGAATGCTCCTAATAAGAAGTCTATTCTTATAGTCTCTTTTATCGGTTATGTAACCCAGGAATTGCCGGTCGAGACGGCCAAGCCCATGTCTATCATCTTGAAGGAAGATACGAAGACATTGGACGAAGTCGTTATCGTAGGCTATCAGGAGGTGAAGAAGAAAGACCTGACCGGTGCAGTGGCGAAAGTAAATATGGAAGATTTGCTGAAAACGCCTGCTTCTTCATTCGACCAGACTTTGGGTGGACGTATTGCCGGAGTAAACGTAAGTTCGGGCGAGGGTATGCCGGGCGGAACGATGAATATTGTTATCCGTGGTAACAACTCTCTGACCCAGGATAATTCACCTTTATATGTTATTGACGGGTTTCCGGTAGAAGATCCTGCTATTGCGGCTACCATTAACCCTTCCGACGCTGAATCCGTTGAAGTGTTGAAAGATGCTTCGGCCACTGCCATTTATGGTGCCCGTGGTGCTAACGGTGTCGTTATTATCACGACCAAGAAAGGAAAGGTTGGAAAACCTCAACTCAAGTATGACGGAAGTTTCGGATTTCAGCAGGTCACCAATACAATTCCAATGCTGGATGCGTATGAGTTTGTGAAGTTGCAGAATGAACTGTTTCCGGCAGATACCCAAAAGAACTATCTGATTGAACATGAAGGCAAGCAGTGGACGGTGGAAGATTACCGGGGTGTTCCGCAGTATGACTGGCAGGACGAGATTTTCCGCACAGCTTGGCAGCAAAGCCATAACGTCAGCCTGATGGGCGGAACGGAAGGGGTACGTTACAATGCGTCGGCTTCTTATTTCGATCAGGATGGTATCGTGCTCAACTCCAACTACAAACGTTTCCAAACTCGTATGAATACCGTTGTCCGCCGTGGCAAACTGAATATGAGTGTAACTGCCAACTATGCACGTGCCATTCAGACCGGTAGCTCTACCTCTTTATATTCATCCAGCGGTATGAATAACTTATTTTATAGTGTATGGGGTTACCGCCCTGTTACCGAACCGGATGTTCCGTTGAGCACCTTAATGGACAATGCGCTGGATTCATCAGTAGAACCGACTAATGACTATCGTTTCAACCCGATTATGTCATTGAAGAACGAATATCGTAAGAACTATACGAATAACCTTCAGTTGAACGGTTTTGTAGAATATGAATTTATCAAGGGATTGAAGCTGAAGGTATCCGGCGGTTACACGTACGATGCCCGTAGCAATGATACGTTTAATAACTCAAAGACCCGTTATGGTAGCCCGATCTCAACGGATAAGGTGAATGCACAGGTAGTCCGCCAGCAACGTCTGACCTGGTTGAACGAAAATGTATTGACCTATCAGGTTAACATTAACAAGAAGCATTTCTTTAATTCGTTGCTTGGTATTACTTTGCAGAATTCCGACTATGAATACTATTCTTTCAAGACCACCAATATCCCCAATGAATCTTTGGGCATGGCCGGCATGAACGAAGGTATCCCAAGTACGACAAGCTCTGAAAAGTCCTCATGGTCTATGATGTCTTATCTCGGACGTGTGAACTATAATTATATGTCAAAGTACTATGCAACGGCTTCTTTCCGTGTCGACGGTTCTTCCAAGTTTGCCAAAAAGAATCGGTATGGGTTATTCCCTTCGGCTTCTCTGGCGTGGAACTTCAGCGAAGAAGACTTCATGAAGGAATATAAGTCCATTCTTTCCAATGGTAAGTTGCGTGCCAGTTGGGGGTTGACTGGTAACAACCGTGTAGGGGAATATGAAGCCTATGCTTTGTTGAAAATGGCGAAAGCGGCATCGAACAATCTTCCTTCGGGAGTTTATCCGTTCGAGAACAATCAGAACAGCATCGGTATGGTACCTATCTCGCTAGCGAATAAAGATTTGAAGTGGGAAACGACGGAACAGTGGAACGTCGGCCTTGACCTGGGCTTCTTTGACGAACGAATTGGCATTAATGTAGACTGGTACATGAAAACGACCCGCGATCTGCTTCTTGATGCAAGCTTGCCTTATTCTACCGGTTATTATAGCGCAATGAAGAATGTAGGTAAAGTGCGTAACTCCGGTTTGGAATTTACCCTGAATACAATAAATATAAATAGAAACGGTTTCCGTTGGAGCACAAATTTCAATATTGCCTTTAATAAGAATAAGGTATTGGAGTTGGCGGAGAATCAGACTTCCTTGTTGACCTCCGCTTATTTCGACCAGACGTACAATTCACAGCCTACTTACATTGCGAAGAAAGGCTATTCAATGGGTATGATGTACGGCTATATGTATGAAGGTACTTACAAATACGAAGATTTTTATAAGTCCGGTGATACGTATGTGTTGCGTCCGGGAGTTCCTTACTTCTCCAGCGAGAACAACACTCAGCCGGGTATGCCTAAATATAAAGACCTGAATGGCGACGGTATAATCGACACGAACGACCGCACGATGATCGGACGTGGCTTGCCTATCCATACAGGTGGTTTCACGAATGATTTTGAATATAAAGGATTTGATTTGAGTATCTTCTTCCAATGGTCTTACGGAAATGATGTGTTGAATGCGAACCGCTTGTTCTTTGAAAACGTCAACAATTCACGTAACCTGAACCAGTATGCGACTTATGCCGACCGTTGGACACCGGAAAACCCGACAAGCAATATACCGGTAGCCAAGAACTCAAGTTCCAACAAGGTTGTATCTTCACGTGTGATCGAAGATGGTTCTTTCCTGCGTCTGAAGACATTGACGCTGGGTTATACTTTGCCGAAGAAAGCGCTTAGGAAATGGGGAATCTCTACTGCCCGTGTTTACGTAGCAGGACAGAATCTCTGGACAATATCCGGCTATTCCGGCTATGATCCTGAAGTGTCTATCCGTAACAGTGCCCTGACACCGGGACTTGACTATTCCGCTTATCCGAGGGCTTATGCTGTCAACTTCGGAATTAATCTTGGGTTTTAGTATTTAGTTGAAATCATATAAAAATAGAGAAGATATGAAAAAGATAAAAATAGCATTCCTTTCTTTGTTGGCTACATGTACGCTAGCGTCATGTGACTTTTTGGAGAAGGAACCATATAAAATAGTACCGGAAAACTATTTCCAGAATGAGGCGGAAGCACAATCATTCCTGACCGGTATCTATTCGAACTTAGGACAGTCAACTTTCTACGGAGGTGATTACATGGTTCTTGCAGGCGGTGACGACCTGGAGTTTTATGGAGGGTCTACCGGACGTATTTCCAATACAGGATTGATTTGTAATAACACTACCACCAGTGATGCGGCGGTTACCAACCTCTGGCTCAATTTGTATAACGGCATCGAGCGTGCCAATATGTTTCTGGAACAGATAGACAATGTCCCCGGAATGAGTGATAAGAGCCGTTTGCAATACAAATCGGAAGCTCGTTTCTTACGTGCGTTTTATTACTTTACGTTGGTGCAGTGCTGGGGAGATGTGCCGTTCAAGACGGAGTCTACCTATTCGTCCGGGACGGTGACTAATAAGGATATAGCACGTACGGATAAGAACGTGATTTATAAGTTTATCGTGAAAGAAATGGAAGAGGCTGCCGATGAAGAAACCGGAGGGCTGCTCTCTGCCAGAGAGTTAAGCTATAAGCCGGGACGTATCTCCAAATCGACGGCATGGGGTATGTTGGCACGTGTCTATTTATTCTGGGCCGGTGAACATAAGCGCGACGGTAAACCGGCCGATGCGGAAAACAAGTCGTATTTCGAGCGTGCCAGCTATTTCGGCCAGAAAGTGCGGACACAGGGGCATACGCTTGCCGCTAATTACTGGGACCCGTTTATTGATATGTGTTCCGACAAATACAATACGACTGCCAATGAAAGTATCTGGGAAGTTGAGTTTGCCGGAGACGGAACGGGAGACGTGCGTTCGGAAGGCCGTATCGGAAATACGATCGGGCTTCAGTGTTCGGACTTTTCTTCTTTATCTAATGTTGTAGGCAAGGCTGACCCGGGATATTCTTATGGCTTTATTTGGGCAACTCCGAAACTTTATGATTTGTATGTGGCGAATGGTGATAATGAACGTTTCACCTGGAACATTGCCCCTTTTACATATCGTAGAATTGCGGACCGTACTGACTTGGGAATTGTAGGAAGAACTTTTGAAAACAAGGCGTTGTATGATCTGGTGAAAGGTGCCGGCTGGTACGGAGACAGATCGTATAATTATGAGGGAGCCAATGAGGGTGAAGAATATAACAGTAAGGTGGAGCAGATTGGAGATGTTTACAAAAAAGCGGTTGCTGCCGGTAAGGAAAGGAAAGATTTGTGTTGTGCCAAGTTCCGCCGGGAATATGAGCCTGCTGCAAAGAAGGACAAGAACCGTACTTCTATCAATTTCCCTATACTTCGTTACTCGGATGTGTTGCTGATGATTGCGGAAGCGGAGAATGAATATAACGGTGCCCCGACACCCTTGGCCGAAGAATGCCTGAAAGAGGTACGTGACCGTGCCGGAATCTCAGATCTTACAGGTCAGATTACTTCAGGTGAGGACTTTCTTACTATTATAAAGGATGAGCGTGCAATGGAGCTTTGTTTTGAATATCTCCGTCGTTTCGACCTGATTCGTTGGGGAGACTTTGTAGATAAGATGAACGAGCAGGCAGTGCTGGCACAGAGTGGAAACAACTGGACTCAGGGAGGGCAGGCTGCACCTTTCTTCCGGGTATCTTCCGCTTATCAGTACTTCCCGATTCCGGATGCCGAGAAAGCTGTCAACAAACTGATTACGGGCAATAACCCCGGTTGGTAATCCGCTTTAATCCAATTAATAATTTTTGAAGAGAATACAACGATGAAAACATATAAATTCTTAATACTAACTCTGGGAACTCTCTTGTTTGCTTCATGCGAAAAAGAGTTGGACCGGGATCTGACTGATGTCAGTGTAACTGTGGCTACCAATGAGAATGTACGGTACGAAGGCAACATCCTGACTGTAAAGAAGGGGACTCCTGTCGAGTTTCTCTTTCACGGTGATCCTGATTACATTTCTTTCTTCAGTGGCGAAATCGGTCATCAGTATATTTATCGTGACCGGAAGGAGATTTCGGTAGAAGATATTGTGTCATGCGACTTTAAGTTTTCGATTTGGGCTCAATACGGGGTAGCCAATTCATGCAAAGACCAGTTTGATGTGTTGTATCTGGCGGAAGAAGAAGATCCTGATAATCCGGGAAATACGATCTTTTTCCCGGGAATGAGCAAGAATAATTTCGAGGCTGATTCTGTACTTGTGGAGAAGAATACTCCCTGGAAGGAACTTATCACACGTGCGCAACTGCCGCAAGCACCTGTGACCAGTGCAGCCGGAGCTTTGAGTTTCAGTAAATCGGTCAAAGAATATATTGGCAAGAAACTGACGCTGGCTTTAGTGCTGAACAGAGATCAGAAAGAAGCAATAAGTGCCAATAATCCGGAAGATCCGGAGGCTACTATTGTTCAGTCTACATTCAATATTCTGAATATGTGTGTGGAAACCAAATGGAAGAACGGACGTGTCACTACTGCTTATGCAAGTTCTTTCGGCTTTACTCCATTGAACATGAAGAATAAGACGAAGTATGAAGAACAGGCTCCGGAAAATATGCCTAAAGATCTTGAATATGGTTCTGTTTCAACGGGAGTGACTGGCATGTGGAACTTGAGTAGTATAAAAAGCGGCGGATTTACTATTAACGGTACGGCTGCCAATAATCCTTGGAAGTATAATTGGCTTGTTTCCGATTATCTGAATCTGGCGGAATGTCCCGAACCGGATTCGGGAGTGAAGGTAAAAGACATTTCTCTGGATCTGGAGTCTTACTCTTATACTTATAATCAGGTGGGTACATATACTGCTACGTTTCTGATGAATAACGCAAATTATTCACATGTGGCGTCCAAGACTTGTGAATTGATAATCAATGTAACAGAATAACTTTAAATACTAATAGATTATGAAGTACATAAAATCGTATATACTTTTCGTTATCATGGGCTTTGCGGTTGCGGGGTGTACTATAGACGACCTGAAAGACGATGTAAACGACCTGAAAGATAGGGTGACGCTTATCGAGCAGCAGGTGAAACTGTTGAATGATAATCTGGCTGTGATCGGCTACATCCTTGATCCTCAGAATAAGACAGTCAGTAAAGTGGAGACTGTTAAAGAGAATGGGGTTGCTGCGAAATATGTCATAACTTTAAGTGATAATACCCAACTGACATTGACTATCGGTAAGGAAGGAACAGTCAACGAACCGGAGATTACGATAGGAGATGATGGGAAATGGTATATCAACGGTATTTCTACCGGCGTAGTAGCCGTAGGAGAGAACGGTAAGAATGGGGAGGGATATCCCGAATTTCGTGTACAGAATGGAAATTGGCAGATACGTTTCGGTGACGGTGAGTGGGCGAATGTTCCCGGTGGAGAGGGGATTGCCGGTGGCAGTTCTTTAGGCGACCAGATCTTTGAATCTGCCAAAGTAGACGGTAGCAACTTTGTTGTGACTCTTAAAGATGGGACTGTGCATACACTTCCTATCGTGGCAACTTTGGTTTGTGCTATTGATAGAACAGGTCTTGCATTTGATGATGAGGACTTCCTGATTATCAATAAAGGAGAAAGAGTGGTGATTCCTGCTAAGATTGAAGGTGAGAATCCGCAGGTTACTTATCCGCAAGGTTGGAGAGCTACTTTGAACAAACTGGATGTTGCCGATGAAAAAGGAAATAATTATCAGTTGTTGATCTTTGCTCCGGCTGCTGAGAATAAAACGTTAACGAGAGCCGCGGCGGATAATACTGCCGATGTAACTGTTCAGGTACAGGAAGGCTTGTTTTGGGCAGTTGACAAGATAAAAGTGAAGAATCCGAAAGGACTTGCTTCTAATCTGGATATGTATAATGAAGGACAGGCTGTTATTGTAGGCGGGCTGGAGATTACAAAAGAAAAGTATGGTGAAGCAACGGAAGTTACTGCTGATATGCCGATTGAACAGGGTGGTGTTTATTTTGTGTCTACAAATAATGTGAGACTAACTTATAATTTAGGTACTACGGGAGTGGATAATTTAATTATTGTACCAACAACCAAGGATGTTACTACGATAAATCTGGTAGTCTCTAAACAGATATATTTGAAAGGAATGTTTGCTTGTCAGAATGTAACTTTGTTAAATCAAGTTCCGAATGCAACTTCATTTCATTATCCATTACGTATAATAGCAGAACAGAATATAAATATAGTTTTGGACGGATGTAAAGTGAATGGTTTAGTCCCGACTAAAGGATTTGCAATGAAAAGTTCTGAAGTATCAGCAGTTTCTGTGGATAATTTTATTATTCATAATTCAGATATAAATCTTGCTCAATCGGGTGCAGCTTTATATTTGTTGACCCAGATGAGTTGCAAGAATATTAGTTTAGATAATAACCTTATTTATGCTTCTTCTTTAGATGGGAATGTGACTGAATTTAAGATATTTAATGGCAATGGCTTAACAGTGGAAACTCTGAATTTAACATCTAATACATTGATTGATATTGAGTCATCAGGTGCGAGTCTTTATGGGCTTGTCAGGGCAGCTAAAGTGTTGAAAGCTACTGTAAAGGATAACTTGTATTGGTTATCAGATGCCGCTAAGGCAGCATATTTCTTTACTGGTGCTAGTTCCTTGGTAGAGTCATTGGATAGTAGTGATAATTTTGGATATTCTGTAAGCGATAAACCTCTTCGTATGTTCCAAAATACAGCAATTGATCCTGATGTAAAATTAGTAGAAGGATTATTCAATACCACTGATCCGGCTACTTTTAACAAATCTACAGGGACATTCATTCCCAAAGAAGGTTACACTCAATATGGTGCACAACGCTAAAACTAAGAATTATGAAAAAGATATTGATACTATTAGTTTGCTTATTGCCTGTCATCACCTTTACCTCCTGTGATGATAAGGATGATATACGTAAAGACATCGACGATCTGAATGCTCGTTTGGATGCTTTGACAGATGATCTCGAAAATTTGAATACGAGCATCAAATCTTTCCAAGATGCAGTGAAAGGACTTGTTCTTGTAACCGGATATACAATGGATGAAAAGGGTAACTATACACTTTCACTGAGTGACGGTACGGAATTGGTTGTTTATGGCGGACAGCCTGCGGGAGATATTCCTACACTTGGCATTAATGAAGCCGGAAATTGGACATATACCCTTGACGGTAGAACCGTTGAATTGAAAGATAAAGAAGGCAATCCTTGTCCTGCTGTTCCCGTAGACGGTTCCGACGGACAAACTCCAACCATCTCGATTGATGCGGACGGTTACTGGTGTTATGCCGTTGGCGGTGGAGAACCTCAACGTATAGACGGGCGTTACAACATTGCCAATATTGGAGAGATTCCGGGAGGTATATTTGCCGATGTAACGGTGAACGGTAATATCGTGACCTTTGAATTTACAGACGGCTCGAAAACCGAGATCCCTTTATTGGGAGGATTGGATATGACTTTTTCTCAAGGTGGTTCATCGAATATTACTTCTGTAAATGTAGCGAAGGGAGGTTCAGCGGTATTGACGGCAAAACAGACGAATGTAGCCAGAGTGATTATAGATCCCACACCTGTACAGGTAGTCTTGACTGATGACGCTTCCGATAATCTGACGATTAAAACAAAAGGACTGGCTTCCGGCAAATATACTGTTTATTTCCAGATATTCTCTAAGGAAGGATATCGTCTGATTAAATCATTAGAGGTGACGGTTGCTGAATAAGTTGAATTAATAATTAAGCGAAGAAATCATTATGAAATACTATAAATCATTCATATTATTCAGTTTGTTTGCATTGGCTTTTGTGTCATGTAATACAGACGATTTGGAAAGAGACATTGATGCCTTGAAAGATCGTGTGACGAATGTTGAGGCACAGGTACAGCAGTTGAACGATGAGATGAACATTATCCGTGTGCTGTTGGACGGCAACAAGACTATTACCGATTACTCTATCAATGGTGATACTTATACCTTGACCTTAAGCAATGGCGAAACATTGACTTTGACTCCGGGAGTGACCGGAGGCAACTATCCTTCTATTGAGATCGGTGCAAATGGTAATTGGTTTATTGGCGGTACAGATACAGGCTGGCGTGCTCAAGCGGAGAATGGGGAAGATGCTACCATTACTCCCGAATTTAAGATTGCACCCAATCCGGCCGATGGAGATAAAAAGTATTGGTATGTGAGTTATGACAACGGTTCAACCTGGAAAGTATTGGAAAACGGTCTGGCTGAAGGTATAAATACAGGTTCGAATCCTATCAGCAACGCAACTGTTGACGGAGATAATTTTAAAGTTACTTTTGGCGGAAAGGAGTATCTGATTCCTATTGTGAAAGGATTGGAATGTGCAATTAATGTTCCCGAAGGTGTAACAGATGATCTTTGGTTGGTAGCCGGAGGAGGTGCGTCTTCCTTTACTGTGAAAGTAAATTTGGCTGAAGGTGATTTAGTAAGAGTAAAAGCACCTGCTGATTGGAATGCAAAACTGTCGGAATATGTGGCTGGAACAACGGAAGTAACAGTGACTGTGACACCTCCTGCAACTCCGAGCGAGTGTACGATTATTGTAGAAGTGACTCATGGAGTAAATTCAGCAACAGATCAGATAAAGGCAAAAACTTCCAGTGATAGTTACTGGGCTGAATATCAGGCTGGATTTGATATCAGGATCGGTGATGTAGTACTTAATAAATATGATAACCCGAATGGAGTATTGGTAAAAGAAGGTGAATCAATCTCCGAAAGCGGTATTTACTTTATTGCCGAAGGTGCTACGGCTTATTGGACTGGTGCAGTGAGTGACCTGATTCTGATAGGAGAGAAAAAGAATAGTAATTATTCTTCAAAAGTAATGACCAAAGGGATTGTCTCTTTGGAAAATGTGGAGTCGAAAATTGGAATGTTATGTAAGGAGATTACTTTATCTCCTGATGAGTTAACCGCAAATTATTGGTTTAACTTTCCTAGTTCAAGTAAAGATGTAATAGAAAGACTGTATTTAGATCATTGTAAGATTGAGATGATGGCGGACAAGATGTTCTCTTATTTTAATAATGCATCGTCAGGTATATCAAAATTGTTGGTTGAATCTTGTTATATTGCAGTGCCGGCTCCATCGGCAACTACTAAAGTTATTAATTTCTTGAATTTTAATAATGGGAATTATGGAGATATAATGATTCATAATAATGTTTTCTATTGCTCTACACAGGATCGCTCTGTTCTATTTGTGGCATTACTGAAAGGAACGAATGCAAAGTTCTCTGATAATGTGAGTATTGAAAATAACACGGTTATTAATATTCTAAGTAATCATGGAAATAGCTCCGGCTTTTTTAAAGTAACCGCTGAAGAAGGATGGACGATGAAAAATAATCTATTCTGGTATGATACGGATTGTGCAGCTAGTGGGACTTTCCCAATGTTATCTACTTTAATGATTGGTGCAGCTACTTTCAATGAAACAGACTTTTCTAATAATAGAATATTTACCTCTCTTGAAAATACTCAGATGACTTGGCAGTATTTTAGAACCGCGCCGGTAGGTTTTAAGGATAATGTAATAACCATAGAAAAAGAGACTCCTTTTGAAACGTTGGTTGACATTGAAGGAAAATATACTCTTAAACCGGAATATCAAGGTATAGGTGCAGTTATCGAATAGTTGCTGCAATTAAATTTGATAAAGGCGAAGAATCTATTAATGCTAATATTGGGTTTAACGGATTCTTCGCCTTTATAACATTATTAGACTTTAGAAATATGAAAAACATGAAACTTGATTTACATAGTATAGCGACAACTTGTATGATGGTTGCTGTCATAGTTTTCACTTCCTGTTCGGACGATGAAGCAATAAATAACCCAACTATTCCCGAGCAACCGGAACAATTAACAGAACTCACTGCGCAATACAATACTAATATTGCGGCTTATCAGGCCATGATGAATGGCAAAGCCGAGATTGTAGACTACACCTCTGACGAGAAGGGTAACTACAAACTTCAATTGAGTAACCGACAGATAGCGGATGTTTATATCCAAACTGCCGACGATAAAGATATTCCCCTTCTTGGAATTGATAAAGAAGGTTACTGGAATTATCAATTGGAAGGTACTTCACGCATTCTGACAGATACGCATGGCAATCCGGCTCCTGCTTTAAACAAGACAGGAAAAGGCATTCTTACTCCTCAAATTGCATTGGGGGAGGACGGCTGTTGGCAAGTTTCTTACAATGGCTATCAGTGGCAACGTTTGAGTGACACTCCGGCTCCGTCATTGGAAGGAAAAACGGCTGTTGATTTCTCTCTTTACCGTTCGGCTGTTTTAGATGAACAGACGAATACAATCACTTTGGAATCCCGTACAAGCGGGAGTGTGCTTAAACTGGATACCCGCAATAACGGCACAGCACAAGCGTGGAAAAAGTTCCTGATGAATAGTGATGACAATGTATTGTTGGATTATTCGTATGCCGGATACAAACATGGAGAAGTGACACCTCCGGAGGCTTTCTCATTAGGATATAAAGTTTTCAATGTGAAAGAACGTATGGAAAACCGTGGCATGACTGCCCGTGAAGCCTTGATAACCATATTGCAGGAGAATAACATGACCCGTAAGGACGGTAAGAATTACAACAATGCAAATGCCCGGATTGTCATTTATTTCCCGGAAGGAGAATACGTATTGCATAATGACGATGACAATACAATAGAGCCGGGCAAGCCGGTATTGGGAAAGGAAGGTGATGAAGCATATTCTTTGGATAGTAAAGGAAATAATAAAAGTTCCAGTATCTATATATTCGCAGGCCATTTTGTAATTAAGGGAGATGGCGCAGGAAGAACAAAGCTGATAATGGATACTCCGAACTTGCCGGATGATATTACTACCATGTATTCGTCGCCGGTAATGATTGATATTAAACATAACTCCGGGTTGTCGAAACTCTGTGATATCACGGGTAACGCAGCTAAAGGTACTTTTAGCGTGGAAGTATCTGATGCGGCTTCGCTGAGTAAAGGTGACTGGGTATGCCTGTATTTACAGAACAATGACCCGGAACTGGTACGCAACGAGTTGTCTCCCTATGCACCCGAGCCAACAATGGAGAATATTATAAATGTAGGTGTGCAGGTGCAGGACTTCCACCAAATTGTGGCAAAAAGCGGGAATGTAATCACTTTTAAAGAACCTATAATGCACGAAGTTGATTCTCGTTGGGGTTGGGCGATCCACAAATATCCGCATTATGAGGAAGTCGGTATAGAAGACGTGACTTTCGTAGGACATGCCACCGATGATTTTCAGCATCACAGAAACTGGGCGCATGACGGTGCTTATAAACCGATAAAGATGACACGCCTGACAAACTCGTGGATGCGCCGGGTGAACTTTATAAGTGTTAGTGAGGCCAACTCGATTACGTCTTCCGCTAACGTGTCCGCCTACGATATTAAGATAGACGGTAATCGTGGCCATGCCGCCATTCGGTCGCAAGGGTCGTCGCGGGTGTTTATCGGCAAAGTGACCGACCGTACCAACGGACCTCTAATAGATAATAGAGGCGTCATACAGCAGGGGGCAGGACAATATCATGCTTGCGGAGTCTCAAAACCGAGTATGGGTGCTGTCATTTGGCGGGTACATTGGGGATTGGATGCCTGCTTTGAGTCTCATGCCACGCAGCCGCGTGCTACGCTGATTGATAATTGTACGGGTGGATTCATGCAGTCTCGTCAGGGAGGTGATTACAACCAACTTCCCAATCACCTCGATGACCTCACTATTTGGAATATGTATTCGGAAAGATCGCGCACGGCAAGCGGTAATTCGGCTCCTGCCGGTGTATTCGACTGGTGGCGTATCGGCTTTAAAGGTTGGAAGTTCCTTCCGCCCGTTATTGTCGGTTTTCATGGCGAACCGTTGAATTTTGTGCAGGAGCAAGTAAAACTGGACGAAAGTAATGGAACTCCGGTAGAGCCGCAGTCTCTTTACGAAGCACAGCTGGAGAAACGCCTGGGCTTTGTGCCTGCCTGGTTGAAGGCATTGAAATAAGAGGATACGAGAAATATCAACTAAAGAAAGAGAGGGGCTCGAAGGGCCTCTCTCTTTTGGGGGTAAATTGATCAAAGTCTGATTTTTATATAAATCTGTTGATAAAGGTTAGAAGAATTGTGCAGTATATTACTTTGGTTGTAATGTGACTTTATCGTTTCTCTGTTACAAATGTATGCAATTTACGCTCTCTCCTGTGGATAGAATGATTCAGGATTGGTATAAAATCATACAATTCTGTTATTCCGGTATATTTATTTCTCTTTTACAGATTCCAATAATTCAGCTAATTCTTTTACGATGTCAGGATGCTGTTTCGCCACATTCGTTTTCTCCGAAGGATCGGACGATAAATCGTAGAGCTGAGGCTGTTGGTCGTTGCCAAGTTCCATTTTCGTCCAGAACTCAATGGCGGGAGCATCGCTGGGCTCGATATATTTCCACTGCCCTTTTACAATGGCAAGCGTATTATTAAGATTCTGTTGGACGATGTATTCGCGACCGGTATTGTTCCTGCCTAAGAACGTGTTCAGGTGTTCCTGGCTGTCGGGGGCTGCACCTTTGCGCAAAGGCTGATTCAGCAGTGAGGCGAGTGAGGCGTATACATCAATCTGTGAGAAAAGAGACTGTTGCTTGCTCGGTTTTACTTTGGCAGGCCAGCGGACAATGAACGGGATACGTGTGCCCGCTTCATAAGCGCTGTATTTCCCTCCCCGGTAGATTCCCATTGGAGTATGACCGTTGAGAAGCTCGTAGGCATGGTCCTGATAGCCGTCGTCGATGACGGGACCGTTGTCGCTGGTAAAGACCAGAATGGTATTGTCGGCGATGTTGAGGCTATCCAACGTGTTCATAATTTCACCGATGGTCCAGTCCAGTTGGAGGATAACGTCACCACGGGTGCCGAGTCCGCTTTTTCCTGCAAAACGCGGGTGGGGGATACGTGGCACGTGTACATCCTGCGTACCCATATACAAGAAGAAAGGTTCTTCTTTATGGGAAGTGATGAACTTCTTCGCTTTATGGGTGATGATGTCGGCTATATCCTCGTCTTTCCAGAGAGCGGACTTGCCGCCTGTCATCCAACCGATGCGGGGGATACCGTTGATAATGGTATTGTTATGCCCTTGGCTGGGTTTTAACGTTACGAGTTCCGGATTTTCTTCTCCGGTGG
Organism: Bacteroides caccae; assembly: GCF_002222615.2. Lineage (NCBI taxonomy): Bacteria > Pseudomonadati > Bacteroidota > Bacteroidia > Bacteroidales > Bacteroidaceae > Bacteroides > Bacteroides caccae. Next base: position 1,090,212 of record NZ_CP022412.2, read on the forward strand.
GCCAGTCGCCTACTTTATGCTCATAGTTGACGGTGATTGGGTCATTAGGATCGAGACCCACTACGCGGCCGTTCTCCACAAACACGCATGGCACACGGTCTACGGTTGCCGGAATGATAAATTCATAATCGAAGCCGATACTTTGTGCATTCGGAGTGATCTGTTTGTTGAAATCTGTCCCTCCTTTCGGTCCCAGTCCCAAATGCCACTTGCCAACGGCACCGGTGGCGTATCCTGCATCTTTCAGCATATCCGCCATAGTGACACAGGCAGTATCAATGATAAGTTCCGAGTTGCCGGGAGCGATACCTGTGTTCTTTTGACGCCAGGGATACATACCCGTGAGGAGCCCGAAACGGGAAGGAGTGCTGGTGGCGGAAGTTGCGTAAGCATTCGTGAATTGCACGCCTTGTCCGGCCAGACGGTCGATATTGGGTGTGCTCACTTTGGTTGCTCCGTAGCAACTCAAATCACCGATACCAAGATCGTCGGCGAATATGTAAATAATGTTAGGCTTCTGGTCGTTTTGTCCATTACTCTTTTGAGCGGCATTATTACATCCTGACAACATTGCGATGCCGGGCAATAGCGGAAGTATACGTGATACGTTTCTCATGAAGTTGATTTTTAAGGGATGAATTATTGGAAGCAAAGGTAAATGATTGAAAGGAAAAGAAGGAGCAGGAATGTACAAGTGAAGTACAAAATAGTACACGAAAGGCTTTACTCTGTGATGTGAAGTGTGAAGATTCTACGCTTGTTCTCCTTAATAACCTTGCTTGTTTTTCGAAGTTATCTTGCTGACCTTGTGCCAACGTATTGGCACGACCCTGCCAAGCCTTTGGCACAACTGTGCCAGTGCGTTGGCACAAGCGTGCCAATAGGGTGGCACACTTGTGGCACAAAAGGTCCTGTTTTATGGCTGCAAGAGCGAATCGGCAGTATCTTTAATTCTCCTCCTTCGGGAAGGAGGAGTACCCGTAGGGGGAGGTGGTAGGTGAATACATAAATTAATTATTATCACCATTATACAAATTGTTCGTTTCTTCCCCGTCTCCTTCTTCTTTCTCTTCTCCCTTGCGGTAAGCCAACGGGCTGACATGATAAATCTCCTTGAAACACTTACTAAAGTAGCGTGAAGAAGAAAAGCCAATCCGGTCGGAAATCTCCGTAATATTCAGTTCGGGGTTATTCCGTAGCATGACAGCCCCTTTCTTCAGGCGAATGTTCAGAATAAAGTCATTCGGCGTTTGTCCCGTCACCGCTTTCAGTTTGGTGAACAGATTGGTGCGGGCCATACCCATTTCACGGGCAAAGATGTTGACATTGAAATCTGTATCATCCAAGTGGCGTTCGATAATATCCATTGCTCGGTCGAGCATCTCTTTATCCATTGGATTGGTAGCCAGCATTTGTGCAAAAGTCTGCGGCTGCTTACTGAATTTCTCTTGCAGCAGTCTGCGGGAGTTCACGAGGTTATTACAACGCGAAATCAGCAGGTTTGTATTAAATGGTTTAGTGATATAATCGTCCGCACCGATCTTCAGTCCTTCGATATTGTGCTCTATGGCCGTGCGTGCAGTCAACAGCACAACCGGGATATGGCAAGTGTTGAAATCCGTCTTGATCCGTTTACAAAGTTCCGTACCGGACATACGAGGCATGACGACATCGCTCAGTATAATGCTCGGCATCTCTTTTTGTATCATTTCCAAAGCTTCTTCTCCGTCCGAAGCGGTACTGACCTGATAGAACGTTTCGAAGATACCTGCCAACATCTGCTTGATAGATTCATTATCTTCCACAATCAGCATCTTGGCGCCTTCAATCCGTTTATTTTCTTCCTCTTTCCATTCCGAATCAGGTATTATCTCCACTGAAGGAACAATCGTTTCCGTTTGCCGGATCGTTGATTCTGTGCTTTCTTGTGCTATCTCTTCCTCCGTGAAGTGCTTTTTGTCCAGTTTGAGGGTGATAATGAAGCTGCTTCCTTTGCCCGGTTCGCTTTCTACGCGGATGGTGCCTTGGTGAAGCTCAATGATACCTTTCGTCAGTGCCAGCCCGATGCCTGTACCGGCTCCGGTATTCAACGAGTTGAGGTGCTCGGTCTGGTAGAAGCGGTCGAATATCTTATCAATCTCCGCGGCGGCAATGCCCGAGCCGGTGTCTTTTATTTCGATTATGGCATAGTCTTCCTCTTGCGATACATTGATAGAGATAGTATCCTCAGCTTTAGTATGCTTTAATGCATTCGATAACAGGTTATTGATTACTTTCTGCATCTGCTTTTGGTCATACCACACTTCAATATCGTCTTTCTGTTTATTAAACTTGAAGTTGATTTGCTTGCTGCTGGCGTATTCGAGAAAGAGCAGATAATTCTCATACAGGAAATTCACCAGGTTGTGCCGGCTCACTTTGATTTTCATGTGTCCCTGTTCCTGCTTCCGGAAATCGAGTAACTCGGTAATCAGTTCCCGCAACTGGAGACTGTTCTTGTAAATTCCCAATACCTTATTATATATATTGGGTGTGAACGTCTGTACCTGCAACAACGTCTCCACCTGTCCGACGATTAGTGTCAACGGAGTACGGAACTCGTGCGAAATATTCGTAAAGAAGCGGAGTTTCGACTGGTTCAGTGCTTCCAGGTCTTCGATATGCTTCTTTTCGTACTTCAATGACTCGCGGAGTTTGATTCTTGAATTATAGTTCTGGATAAGATACCACAACAGGCTGATAGTGACGATGGTATAAATCAGATAAGCCCACCATGTCTCATACCAGGACGGAAGGACGATAATCAGCAGTTTGGCTTCTTTGATCCCGTCCCGCTGTGATTTGATGACAAGTGTGTACTTGCCCGGATTCAGATTTGTATAAGTGATAAGCGTCTGTTTGCGATACGTATGATTCCATTCGTCGGAGAAGCCTTCCAGACGATAAAGAATTTCGTCCCTGTTGGCGGGGATGAAGTTGGAAGTGGCGTACTCAATGCTGAACATTGATTGGTTCGCCCTCAATTTAATCTCCGGTGTATGGCAGATTGACTGTTCCAGAATCCCGGTTTCATCTCCGGGGGTTACTTCCTTACCGTTGACCAGCAAACGGGAAAGAAGTATGTTGTAAGATTTGGGAGAAAAATGCAGTTTCTTCTCCCAGAAAGAAATCATTCCCTGGATACCACCCAAAAACACTTCTCCGTCGTGTGTCACAAACAGCGCATTCTCATTGACGGCGGTCAACGGGAATCCGTTTTCCGTGCCATAATTATAGAACTTCTGGTTCGGATAGTCAAATTCTGAAAATCCTTGGTTAGTAATCAACAACAGATGTCCTTTTTGTATCGATGATTCGAATACCTCGTAAATGCAGTCACTGGATAAACCGTCTTTCTGCATATCAAAGTTCTCGAAATCATCGCTTTCCTTGCGGTAACGGTCAAGCCCGCTGCCGGAAGTGGAGAACCACAGGTTGCCGTTACTATCCTGCATAATGTTGTTAATGTTGTTGTTGCTGAGACTGTTCGGATTGGCAGGGTTATGCGGATAATTGGTCAGCTTGCCAGTGTCGAACCGATAAGAGTAAACACCCTCTCCGGTGGCGGCAACCCATAGGGTACCGTCATTGTCTATACAAAGGCTGGCCACCATGTCAATTCCTCTTCCTTCTTTTGTTTCTTGAAAAAGCTGCTCACAACTACCTGTTGCCGGACTGAACAGGCAGACACCTTTCTGTGTGGCAACTACCAGCTTATCCTTATATGGTATAATATCGCGAACAATATCCGAGGGTAACGAGGTCGGATCTCCCGCCTTCATCCGGTAGACTGTAAAACGGTTGGTACGCAGGTCGAGCTTGTTTAATCCTCCCAAATGGGTACCTATCCACATGATCTCGTTAGTACGGTCGTAATAGATGGCTTTTACATTATTGTGCGAAATACTGTTTCTCCCTTCCTCATGGCGATACCAACGGTATGTATTATTGATCCGGTCGTATACGTTTACACCACCACCTTCGGTACAAATCCATAAATTACCGTCCTTGTCCTCCGTCATTCTGCCTACAATCGGGCTGCTCAAACCTGCTTTCTCCGTGTCTCCCACTTTATAGCGGGTATAGATTTCATATTCAGGATTGAAGTAATTCACTCCGCCGAAGTAAGTTCCCAGCCAGATTGTTCCCTGCCCGTCTTTTACGATGCACCAGATAGAAGAATGGGTAAGCCCGTCGGGACTGTTTCCATTGGCGGTGTAAAGGTGAAACTGACCTGTTTCTCTGTCATATCGGTTCAGTCCGTTGAATGTTCCTATCCATAAATCCCCGGAGTTATCTTCGCAGCAACTTCTGACAAAATTGGAGCATAGACTGTTCGTATTCATCGGATTATGGCGAAGGTTTTCAATGCTGCCGTCTGTTTTTACACGGTAAAGTCCTTCTTCCCAACTCCCTATCCACAGTTCGTTGGAAGAATCCTCATAGATACTGGTTATATTGCCTTTTGTGACAGGCCGGGAAAGGTTTTTATCTTCCGACAGGCAGTATATGCCATTGCTGGTAGTCCCCAACCACAGATTTTTGTTTTTATCCAGGTGCAGGCAGGATAGAGTGATGTTTTTTCCCGCGAGATGATAGAAAAGATCGAAGTTGCCCGTACTTTCATTGTATACAAAGACTTCCTCCCTCTTTCCGATATATAACTTCTCATTAAAATAAATAGCGTCTACATTCCCTTGCAACAATGTTTTAAACCTTTGAGTCGCCAGATCGAATTCCGCCACACCATCGGTACAGAGCAGGTACACTTTACCATTTCTATTTCCGGTGATGCGTAGTACGGTATTACTGAACAGACTGTTCGGGTCGTTCTTTTTAAGTTTGAAACTCTTGATATCATTACCGTTATACCGGTTTAGTCCCTCGCGCGTACCGATCCATATAATTCCCTGTTCATCAATATACATGCTGTTGACAGAAAACTGAGAAAGTCCATCATCAGTGGTCAAATGGCTGAAAGTGATGTTCTGTCCTTGTGTACGGACGGTGTCTACGCTTAAAAAAAGCAGAAATAAAAGGATTACTTTTCTCACTAATTCGTTTTTTAAGGTATTACTACTGGCAAATATATTGTTTTTATTTCATTTCAGTGAACCTTATTAGAAGAAAGTAACTATATTTGTATCATCCAAACAATAGAAATATGAAAGTAAAGAAAATTAGTGCGGCTAACGTGGAGGCTTGTTCGCTTCCCCGATTATTTGATGAAGAAAAGATAGATTTTCAACCGGTTCAATGTGTTAATTGGGCTGAATATCCCTACAAACCCAAAGTAAACTTTCGCATTGCTCACACGAAGAACTCTATCTTGTTACATTTTAAAGTTAAAGAAGCGAGTGTGCGTGCCAGATACGGAACGGACAACGGTTCTGTATGGACTGATTCCTGTGTGGAATTCTTTTCTATTCCGGCAGGTGACGGGGTGTATTATAATATAGAGTGCAACTGCATCGGAACAATCCTGATAGGTGTCGGTCCTACCCGCAACGGTAGAGAACACGCTCCGAAGGAAGTGACTGACCTTGTGCAGCGCTGGTCAAGTTTGGGTGATACACCTTTTGAAGAACGTGTGGAAGAAACTGATTGGGAAGTTGCCTTGATTATTCCCTATGCTGTATTCTTTAAGCATCAGATCGAATCACTCGATGAGAAGGAGATAAAAGCTAACTTTTACAAGTGTGGTGACGAATTGCAGACCCCCCACTTCCTTTCATGGAATCCGATAAAAATAGAGAACCCGGACTTCCACCGTCCCGACTTCTTCGGTACGTTGGAGTTTGAATAATTACGAAACGGAAACGAAATAATAACTCACAGAGCGTCGCCCTACTATAAACAGAAAGGGTGACGCTTTTTTATTAGGCGTCACCCTTTCAATATTGAAAAGTAACTTTGCTTATTTCACGATTCCTCGTTCCGAAGCCTTCACGAAGTTAACGATATTCTCGATTTCTTCACTCATCGGGACCTGGTCGACAATCTTCTGTACAGCATCCTGAATACTGAAATTACCTTGGTAAATCAGTCTGTATGCATTGGCGATGTGACGGAGGATCCTTTCGGATGTATTGTGATGTTGTGAAAGAACCACCGCGTTCACTCCATGGTATGCAACGGGGTTTCCGGACATAATTACATACGGAGGTACATCTTTAGAAACACGGCAACCACTCTGTACAAGTGTCCAGCTACCGATGTGGCAGTATTGGTGCAGAGTAACATTTCCACTTAGAATCACGCAGTCATCCAATGTGCATTCTCCTGCAATAGTCGTACCGATACCTACCACACAGTTATTGTTGATTTGTACGTCATGGCAGAGGTGTACTTTATCCATTAGGTAATTTCCGTTACCGATCTTGGTAGCATTGCCGCCAAAGGTAGCACGGCTGATTACCACATTTTCGCGGATATCGTTGTTGTCACCGATAATCAGGCTACTTTCTTCTCCCGTGTAGTGGAAATCTTGCGGTTCCGCTCCCAGGACAGCATTCTGATGTATCTTGTTTCCTTTTCCCATTTTAGTACCTTGCAGGATACTGGCATAAGACATGATGACGCAGTCATCTCCGATTTCCACATTCTTTTCAATGTAGGCAAACGGCAGGACAGTTACATTCTTGCCAAGTTTTGCTTCGGGGTCTACGTAAGCTAACGGACTAATCATAATAGTATATGTTTAAAGTTATTCTTCTCTTCCACCACCTAGAGCCTGATAAAGGCTGACTACGGCCTGCATCTGATCGAAGCAATCGGAAACCTGTGAGATTTGCGCGCTCAGATAAGATTGCTGTGCCGACAGTACTTCCAGATAAGTTGAAGTCCCTAAGTTAAACAATTCTTTTGTATCTTCCGAAGCTTTTTTAGCAGATTCTACTTGTAACCGGCGAGATTCTACCTTTTCGCTGGTTTTTTGGTATAAACTTAGCGCATTGCTGACCTCACTTCCGGCATTCAATAGTGCCTGCTGGAAGGATAGTTTCGCTGATTCTTCTTGCGCTTTTGCAGCTTTCAGACGAGCGATGTTTTGTCCCCGATAGAATAGAGGTTGTGTCAGAGAACCGACTGCAGAAGCCAGTAACTTGCCCGGATTGATAATCGCACTTCCGGCACTGTTTGTCCACCCGGCAGAACCGCTAAGAGTAATCTGCGGATAGAAAGCGGCACGTGCGGAGTTTGTATTATAGTAGCAACTGGCCAAAGCCATTTCTGCAGCTTTTACGTCCGGACGGTTGGATAATAACTGGATAGGTACACCGGCAGAAAGTTCTGTCGGAAGTACTTGTGCTTCCAGTGTACCGCGTTTGATAGCGTGCGGAGCTTCACCCAAAAATGTAGACAGGGCATTTTCCGTTTCACGGATACTCTGCTCGATGTCCGGAATGCTGGCAAGCACTTGGGCATAAGCAGCCTTGCTTTGTTCTACACCGGTTGAATTGATATTGTACATGGCAGCGTCTTTCATCGCTTCCATTGTTTCGGCATTCTTTTTCAGGATTTCGGCTGTAGACTTGGTTATTTCCAACTGACGGTCCAACATCATTAGTGTATAATACATATTGGCAATGTTGGAGATAACTTGCGTTTGTACAGCCTGACGGTAAGCTTTCGTCTGCTTTAAAGTGACCTGAGCATTCCGTTTGGAGTTCAGCAACTGCCCGAACAAGTCGACTTGCCAGCTGGCAGTGACGGGCAATGAATAGGTTTTGGTAGCTGCATTCTTGTCAAAGCTGCTGATTGTTCCTTGCGGAGACAGTCCCAAGGACGGAGCATAAGCCAGGCGTGCCGACAGCAGAGATGCTTCTGCTGCTTTTACATTTTGGGCAGCGGTCAAGAGGTCAGTGTTTTGTTTCAGTCCCGCTTCGATGAGAGACTGTAACTGCGGGTCGGTGAAGACTTCTCTCCACGGCAGATTGCCGAAGTTGGTTGTATCCGAAACCAGTGTATCATTCTCCGCAATCGGGTCACGATATAGCCCGGAAGTAGTAATGTCTTCGGGTCTGTCATACGACTTATAGATGTGGCAGCTACTCAGGAGAGCAGTTGCACACACCATATATAGAATCTGTTTCTTCATATCGAATTTCATTATTTAGCGTATTGTTCAATCTCAGTTACGGCATCCGTGTTGTCAATATCCTCCCATTCCATCGGTTTCACCTTCTCTTGTAAGTACTGGAAGATTACGAACAGTACAGGAACAATGAAAATCTGGCAAATCATACCGATTAACATACCACCGATAGAGGCAGTACCTAGTGTACGGTTACCGTGAGCACCTACTCCGAAGGCGAACATCAACGGAAGTAATCCGACTACCATCGCCAATGATGTCATTAAGATAGGACGGAGACGGGCACCGGCACCTAATACGGCTGCCCACGTGATACTCATGCCCATCTTACGACGATCGAGGGCGAACTCTACAATCAGAATTGCATTTTTCGCCAACAGACCCATCAACATGATTAACGCAATCTGCATATAGATATTGTTGGACATCGTACCGAGAATCATCTTTAACATCGAGATATTACCGATAGCACTCACTCCGTTGACAAACAGGAAGCTGCCTAACAAACCGAACGGAACGGACAGCAACACGGCCAACGGAAGTATATAACTTTCGTACTGTGCACTCAGCAACAGGTAAACGAATACGAAGCAGAGGATGAAAATCAATCCGGTAGCACTTCCACTGCTCTGTGCCTCTTCACGTGCCATACCACCCAATTCGTAAGTATAACCGGCCGGAAGATTTTGACCGGCTACTTCTGCCAACGCAGTCAATGCCTGACCGGATGTATAACCGCTGGCAGGAGCCACCATCACTTTCATGGAAGTGTAAAGGTTGAAACGGCTGATGATATCCGGACCATATACTTTATCAACAGTGATGAATTGTGAGATAGGAGCCATTTCGCCGGCACTGTTGCGAACCTTGATATTTTTCAAGGATTCCAGGTTCTTACGTGATAGCGGGTCTGACTGAATCATTACACGATACATCTTACCGAAACGGTTGAAGTTGGATGCATACAGACCACCATAATATCCTTGCATGGTAGTAAGGATGTCACTCGGGCTGATGCCTGCTTTCTTACAAGCCGCCGCGTCAATATCAATCATGTATTGCGGGAAATTCGGGTTGAATGTTGTCTTCGCCGAATTGATTTCAGGACGGGCTTCCAGCGCAGCGGTATAATCGTTGACCACATCGAAGAACTTGTTCAGGTCTCCACCCGTCTTATCCTGCATGTTCACTTCAATATCCGTAGATGCCGAGTAACCCGGAATCATCGGTGGAGCGAAGAACAATACCTGTGCTTCTTTGATGATTTTTTGTGCACGCATATATAAGGAACCTACGACAACGTCAGAGTTCTGTATCATTGAACGGTCGTCCCAGTCTTTCAACTTGATGATGAAAGAACCGTAGGATGGGCCTTGTCCACCGATGAAACTGAAACCGGAAATCAATGTGCGTGAAGCTACGGCAGGATCAGAGGCAATCAGACTGTCTACACGTGCCAAGATTTCTTCCGAGTGGTCTTGTGATGTACCCGGAGGCAAGGTTACAGCTCCCATCAATGTACCGGTGTCTTCATTGGGTACCATACCTGTCGGAGTGGTGTTCATGAAGAACATAAGTAAGGCAATGGAAGCAACGACCAGTCCCATAGACAACCACTTCTTTTGAATGAAGAACAATACGCGTTTCTTGTACCGTTTCAAAATAGATTCATAGGTATCGTTGAATCTGTTCTTGAATTTATTCGTACTCATTCCGATTAATGCCAAAATACTAAGAAGTATGAAGATGGCAGTAATTATCGGATTGATGTTGAAAAGGCCGAAGATCATACCAAGTATGGCAACAAGTGTGAATGTGAGTGTGATTCCCGGATGCAGCATCTTTCCGATAGCTTCGGTGTATCTGTTGATCATTGTTGTATGAGCCGTTTTATAGGCTGTCTTCATACGCTCCTTCAATGGAGGAATATCTTCGGAACCTTCCTGTTTATGCGGTTTCAGAAGAACAGCACACAAGGCGGGGCTTAATGTCAAAGCATTCAAGGCGGACAGACCAATGGCAATAGCCATTGTCATACCAAACTGGCGGTAAAATGTTCCTGCCGTTCCACCCATGAAGCTTACCGGAACAAACACGGCCATCATGACTAGCGTAATGGATACGATAGCGCCACCTAACTCGTTCATCGCGTCGATAGAAGCCAGACGGGCGGAAGTGTAGCCCTGGTCCAACTTGGCGTGTACACCCTCGACAACCACAATGGCGTCATCGACCACAATCGCAATGGCGAGCACAAGCGCACATAACGTTAGCAAGTTCAAACTGAATCCCACTAAAGACAGTATGAAGAATGTACCGATAAGAGCTACCGGAATGGCAATAGTAGGAATCAATGTAGAACGTAAATCCTGCAAGAAGATATATACTACAATAAATACCAGGATGAATGCCTCAATCAATGTTTTCAATACCTCATGAATTGAAGCGAACAAGAAGTCGTTGGCATTCATGGAAACGTTTATCTTCAAACCGGCCGGCAGTGATTGGGAGGCTTCATCCAGTAATGCTTGAATGTCACTGATGGTTTGTGTCGCGTTTGTCCCTGCCATCTGATAAACAATACAGGTTACTGCTTTATGGCCGTTTACACGGTTAGTAAAGTTGTATCCCAAGCGGTCTAACTGGATTTCGGCGATGTCGTTCAAACGAAGCACTTCACCGTCGGGCAAAGACTTGATGACGATATTCTCGAACTCTTCTGGCTGTTGCAGACGACCTTTGTAACGGATAGTATATTGGAAAGTCTGGTTACTGCGTTCACCGAATTGTCCCGGAGCAGCTTCCACGTTCTGTTCTGCCAGCGCTGCGGACACATCACCCGGAACCAACTTGTATTGCGCCATTACGTCCGGACGCAACCAGATACGCATGGAGTAGTCCTGTCCCATTACAGAGGCGTCACCTACACCCGGTACGCGTTGAACTTGCGGAATCAAGTTGATTTTTGCGTAGTTCTCGATAAATGCTTCTGTGTATGTATCGCTTTCGTCATAAAGGGAAAATACCACCAGCATAGAAGTCTGACGTTTCTGTGTTGTCACGCCGACTTTGGTTACTTCGGCAGGCAGTAGTCCTTGTGCCATGGAAACACGATTCTGCACATTGACGGCAGCCATATCCGGGTCTGTTCCCTGTTTGAAGTAAATGGAAATATCTCCGGCACCAGTGTTAGAGGCGTTGGAGGTCATATACATCATGTTTTCTACACCATTGATCTGTTCTTCCAACGGAGCGATTACGGAGTTCAATACGGTCGATGCACTCGCACCCGTATATGTGGCTCTTACCGATACGGTAGGAGGTGCGATGTCCGGATACTGCGTGATAGGCAGTGTTGCCAATCCGATAGCTCCCAAGATGACTATCAGGATAGAAATAACGGTTGATAGTACCGGACGGTTAATAAATCTATCTAATTTCATACGATTATCTGATTATTAATTGAAAGCTGTGGCTAGGTTACCGTCATGTTGGTCTTTCAAATGTTGTTGGTAGTTCGCTTCTTTTTGTGCGGGGGTGATCGGTTGAATCTTCTGACCGTCTTTCAGGTTTTGTACACCTTCGATTACGATTTTATCTCCTGCATTCAATCCGGAAGTGACCAGATATTCTTTTCCGTTATCCAAGTTGAAAATGCCGATTTCCGTATATTTTAACGTGTTGTCCGGTTGTAACACATAAACGAATTTCTTGTCCTGGATTTCCACTGTTGCCGATTGCGGGATGCTGATAACGTTTTCCATGTTGTAAGGAATCAGAACGTTGGCAGTACCTCCACTGCGCAACACATGTTCCTTGTTGGGGAAAATAGCACGGATACTTACCGAACCGGTAGACTGGTCGATAACGCCTGTGATAGCGTCTACTTTACCTTCCATGGCGTATGTGGAGCCATCAATCAGCTGCAGCTTGATAGTTGGTATTTTGCTGATTTCTTCTTTGATGGTACTTCCGGATTTAGTCATAGCCAGTAATTCTTTTTCTGTCATGGAGAAGTATACATACACTTCATCGATCTCGGATACGGTAGTCATGGGCGTAGCGATAGAAGGGCTGACAAGCGCTCCTACACGATAAGGGATATTGTTGATTACACCGTCTGACGGACTCTTGACTTGTGTAAATGATAAATTCTGCTGAGCAGTGGTCAGTTGTGCCTTAGCTTGGGCCAGTTGTGCCTTGGTTTGTGCCAGAGAGTTTTCTGCCATTGCCAGATCATAGTCGCTGATGATTTGTTTCTTGTTCAGCTCTTTTTTGTTGTCATACGTCATTTGTTGAGTGCTCACTGCCGCTTCGGCTGTGGCAACTGCTGCTTTGGCAGTGCGTACGGCTGCTTCGTACTGAGTAGGATCGACAATGAACAGTACTTGTCCTTTGCGCACGGTAGCTCCTTCATCAACACATAATTTAGTGATGAAACCGGAAACCTGCGGACGAATTTCTACGTCTTGTTTACCTTTAATAGTAGCCGGATAAGCTGTCGTTAGATTTGCAGTTGATTTTTGTAATTCCTGTACTGCATATTCTGGGACTTTTCCCGTGTCATTGCCCTTATTGCCGCAACTGGACAGAAGGGCTAAGCAAAATGCAAATAAAACAATTCTACTTTTCATACTTCTTATTTATCTGTTTTTAAATTGATGCGTTTTGTTGCACGTGTGTTATTCTCTTGTATAGAGGGATGGTTTAAGGAAAAAAGGCCGGAAACTGATTTGATAGAATCAGTTTCCGGCTGCAAAAGTACTTTAAATTCGGTATTCTTGTTCTCTGATACCGTGTTTTTTAACTATGTTTTTTACTTTAGTTTATGATAGACGGGAGTCATAATAAAACTTAACTCATAATCTTGGTAAGGAAGTCTGTATTTCTCCAATGGAATAGCTCCCCAACTGTTGACACATGCAAGTCCTGTTTGTGCTTTATCAATACAGAAATTAGTGAAATTGGCTTTTTCTACTTCCGGTGAGTGACGCTGGTCTTTGCCGGCGCCGTCGTCCAGAGATTCGATCGTGTAATTCAGTGCGGAAGCAGAGAACGGAGCGTCTGAGACGAATTGCAATCCGTTACCACCGATGTTTAACAGTCTCCACCAGCGGATATCTGTTTTTGTGCCGGTTTCCTGCGGACGGATGTACGGATAGAATTGTTCTTCTACCGTCTGGCGGTATTTGCCGAGCATAGCGGCGTGATTACGGTCCGAATAATTTTCTACCGGGCCACGTCCGTAATACTCAATTTCGTTAAATGCAAGAGGCATACGGAACTGCATACCGAAACGGAACATTTCAGAAACTTTCTTGCTCTTGTCAGCTACCATTTTCTGGTTCACCTTCACTGCGCCCAAGTTATTGATAGTATAAGTCAAGAACAATTTTCCACCTATTGACTGCATATCATATTCGGCACGAACTACGGCCTGTTCGTTTTCAATCGCATGTTTCAGAGAAGTTAGTTTCAGTACCGGGTTCTTCCAGGCTGCATATCTGTTCTGTAATCCTGCTCCGTAATCATTGTCGGTCGGTGCACGCCAGAAGTTAGGAGTCAGGAGACTGCCGTCTTCCATTAGCTGCATTCCGTTTACGTCATAGCGGCAGAGATAACCGTTATGCTTGTTAAATTCGAGGGTGAAGTCCTCGCCGTTAACAATCAGATAATTTCTGTCGTTATCCTGAATAGTAGGAACGATAACTGCAACATTGGAAGTTTGTTGGTTTTCCAGTTTCAGTTCCGGTGCTTTGTAATCGCGGATGCTTAGTTGGTCATAAGCAATGGTGGTTCCGGCAGGCAGGAGAGTTTCGGCAGCTTTAAGCTTGTAACTGACGTTGAGCAGCAGCTCCTTGCAAGGGCAGATATTCTTTGTGTCAAAAGGTAATTGGACTTTAACCGTCTGCTGAGGCGCTACTTTCAGGTCTGAAACAATGCCTGTCTGTACCACTTCTCCGTTTGCCAGTAATTTCCATTCCATATAATATGCGGAAAGGTCACGGAAGAAATTCTCGTTGAAAATATTAATTTCGCCTTTAGCAAGATCGGCAACAGTTGTCCAAATGTTCTGATAGAAATAACCTACTTCATAAGCGTGCGGATTGGGCACACGGTCGGGACTAATCAGACCGTTGTCGCAGAAGTTATTATCCGAGCCGTCATATTTATTGAAGTCGCCTCCGTAGCCGTAGATATCCACTCCGTCTTTATTTTTCCAATGGCAGGACTGGTCTACGAAGTCCCATATAAATCCACCCTGATATTTCGGATATTTGCGGATGATATCCCAGTATTCTTTGAATCCGCCTTGAGAATTACCCATAGCATGAGCGTATTCGCATTGAATCAACGGTTTCTGAATATTGCCTTCGGAATACTTGACGCACGCATCGTAGCCGTAGTACATCGGACAGAAAATGTCTGTAAATTCGCTGGTCCTCGCCTGTTCATACTGTACGGCACGTGATTTGTCTTCGTTTTTAATCCAAGTATAACATTTTTCAAAGTTCGGTCCCATACCGGCTTCGTTACCGAGTGACCAGAAGATGATAGAAGGGTGATTGTAACCGCGTTGAACATTGCGTTCGTTGCGTTCCAAATGAGCTTTGGCGTAACTTGGGTTTTTGGCGAGTGTCTTGTCACCGTAACCCATACCGTGGGATTCCACATTTGCCTCGGCTACTACGTACAGACCGTATTGGTCGCAGAGGTCATACCAACGGTTGTCGTCCGGATAGTGGCAGGTACGTACAGCATTGATATTAAGTTCTTTCATTACTTTGATATCTTGGAGCATACGTTCCACTGAAACCACATAACCACCGTCAGGGTCCATTTCGTGGCGGTCGGCTCCTTTGAAGAGTACCGGCTGGCCGTTTACAAGTATTTGTCCGCCCTTTAGTTCAATCTTGCGGAAACCTACTTTGATAGGAAGCACTTCTACGGTATTATTGCCGTTTTTCAGAGTGGCAGTCAGTGTGTAAAGATTAGGTGTTTCGGCAGTCCATTTGGCAGGATTGGAAATATTCAAAGTAGTGTTCAGCTTGCCGGAACCTTTCAGATCGGCAGTAGCTACACTGTTCCCTTGTGCATCTGTCAGGTTTAAGGCCACTGTGCCGCTACCTTTCAAGTCTACAGAGATATTCAATGTCCCGTCTTTATATTGGCTGTCGAGGTCGGGAGTTACACGAATATCCTGGATATATTTCTTATCGCGGGCATAAAGATAACAGTCGCGTCCCACACCGGAGTAGCGAAAGAAATCCTGATCTTCCAGATAAGTGCCGTCGCACCAACGGAATACTTGGAAAGCGATGATGTTTTTTCCTGGTTTCAGATAGTTTGTCAGGTTGAATTCAGCTTCCAATTTACTGTCTTCGCTGTATCCCACATAGCGTCCGTTTACCCAAAGGTACATATTAGAAGTTACTGAACCGAAATGGGCAAAAATCTCTTTCCCTTTCCAGTCGGCGGGCAGAGTGATTTCTTTCCGGTAAGAACCTACATGATTGTTTTCAACGGGAACAAAGGGGGGATTGTTCTTGAACTGGCTTCTCCATGCATATCCTACGTTTACATAGATCGGGTCTCCGTATCCGTTTAACTCCCATACTCCGGGCACCTTAATATTGTCCCAGCCCTTGTCATTGAAATTAGTCTGGAAGAAATCGGTCGGACGTGCATCCGCGTTTCTCACCCAGTTGAATTTCCAAAGCCCGTTCAGGGTCATAAAATTCTTTGAGTTTTCTTTGATTCCGGCTTTGGCTTCATCAGCCGATGCATAGGCGAAATAATTAGTGTGCATTGTCGAGCGGTTTACGGAATTCACTTCCGGATCTTTCCACTCATTGAAGTTTTGTGCTTGCATGGCGTTTAGTCCTAACGTGGCCAAGCAGCAAAATAGCAGTTGTTTCTTCATGGGTTTTTGTATTAGGTTTGAATTTCGGGAGTCAAAGATAGGGAATAATTTGATTAGTAAAGGAGAATAATGAGTCTAATAAGTATATCTATGGTTCAATTTTAATTTATTTATGAACTATAAAATGAAGTATAATAAAGATGCATTGTTTATGCATAGATTTGCGATGAAGGAAGAACTTGGTGAGTTGATCTTTGAAGTTTTATTTTTCGTGTATGTAAAGTCAATAAGAAACGATGAATTGGATGTTTTTTGTTGTTGGGATAGCTTGATACTATGGATAATACAATTAATTTTAATACTTATTATTTCTTGTTATGTACTATTTTGTACCTTTTTAGTATGATATCAGTATCTTAAAAACTGTATCATTTACTTAATTTGCAGCGAGTGTTTTTAATAAACCTATTTCTAATTCTTAAATTTGTTATTATGAATAAACTGACGAGGCTGAAAAGATGCAAAAGGTGCATCAGTACGTTAATGCTTATGTGTTGTTCGCTCTTAGTATGGGCGCAGAATACAGTAACGGGAACTGTATTGGATGAATCTAATTTGGAAGTAATTGGTGCGAATGTGAAAGAAAAAGGTACTGCTAACGGTGCCATCACCGACATGAATGGTGTTTTTCATTTAAAAGTGAGCAATCTTCAAAAAGCTGTTCTGCAAATCTCGTTCATGGGATATGAACCTCAAGAGGTCCCGTTGAACGGGCGTAAACAACTAAAAATTATTCTAAAAGAAACAGCAAATGAACTTCAGGAAGTTACGGTTGTGGCCTATGGTACACAGAAGAAAGAGACTTTGACAGGGGCTATCTCTGCCGTAAGTAATGATGCGTTGGTGCGTTCGCCTAATGCTAGTGTAGCTAACACGTTGGCAGGCCAGATCACGGGACTCTCATCTGTACAAACCAGCGGCCAACCGGGGCAGGAAGATCCCAAAGTGTTTATTCGCGGTGTAGGGTCTTTGACAGAAAGTGCTTCTTCTCCTCTGATCCTGGTGGACGGTGTGGAACGTTCGTTTTATCAAATGGATCCGAATGAAATAGAAAGTGTGACAGTACTGAAAGACGCTTCTGCCACTGCTGTATTCGGTGTTCGAGGTGCAAATGGCGTAATTTTGGTAACTACACGCCGTGGTAAGGAGGGCAAAGCGAAAATCTCGGTGAATTCTTCGGTTGGTATTCAGATGCCTACTCGTATGCTCGAAATGGCAGACAGTTATACGTATGCAACTTTGAGAAATGAGATTATAACAAATGACAAGCCAAATGCTACCGAGAATGATTTGGTATTTGATAATTATGCAGTTGAACGATTCAGACTGAATGATGATCCCATCATGTATCCCAGTATCGACTGGAGAAGATATCTGCTGAATAAGACATCTGTGCAGACACAACACAACCTGAATATTTCCGGAGGAACAAAGGATATACGTTACTTCATATCTTTAGGTTTCTTATATCAGAATGGCCTGTTGAAACAGTTCGAAGGAGTGGGATATGATAATAATTATAAATACAAAAGGTATAATTATCGGGCCAATCTGGATTTTGATGCTACTAAGACTACCACGTTAAAGATTGGTATCGGTGGTATTGTAGGTAACCGGAATGAACCGATGATTAATGATGCGACTAATTCAATCTGGACATTGATTAATCAGACGACTCCGTTCAGCAGCCCGGGAGTAATTGACGGGAAGCTGATAGTTACCCCCGAAGAACGTTTTGATAATAAAATTAATTTGGGTAACAGTGCTTTGCCTAAATGTTACGGGACAGGCTATTCAACAGCTATTAATAATACAATGAATTTGGATCTTCTGTTGAACCAGAAATTGGACTTTATTACTAAAGGACTGTCAGCAGAGATAAAAGGCGCCTATAATACGAGTTATGGTTTTACTAAGAAACGTAAAGGACAGGTGGAGCAATTTATGCCTTTCTATCAGTCTTCTTTGGAGGACCCGTCGCTTGGTTATGACTCGCCGGATTTCAACAAGAATATTGTTTATAAGATCAAAGGAGAAAATAAGAGCTTGCAATATGACGAAACTTCCTCGAGGGCAAGAGACTGGTATCTGGAAGCAAGTCTGAGATATAACCGTAAGTTTGGTTCTCATAATGTCGGAGGATTGTTCTTATATAATCAGAGTAAAAAATACTATCCTGCTCAATGGGTGGGAGTACCGTCCGCTTACATCGGTTTTGTAGGACGTCTGACGTATGATTATAAATCCCGTTATATGGCAGAAGTCAACTTCGGTTATAATGGTTCCGAGAATTTTGCTCCGGGTAAGAGGTTCGGCGCATTTCCTGCCGGTTCTATCGGTTACATCCTGTCGGAGGAAGCATTTATGAAACAACAGAAAGTTGTTGATTATCTGAAATTCCGTGCTTCAGTTGGTCTGGTCGGAAATGATAACCTTGGAAATAACCGTTTCTTGTTCCTGCCGGATTCTTATGATGTGAATTTGAGCGGAGTAGACGCGTGGAATAACAATAAATACGGCTTCAATTTTGGTTATAACAGCAAAGCGTTAATCCAGGGTGCGTTGGAAAAACGTCTGGGTAATCCTAACGTGACTTGGGAAACTGCGCTGAAACAGAACTATGGATTGGACGTTCATTTCTTGAAGAGCCGTCTGAAGATCTCTTTGGATTATTTCCTCGAGGAACGTAAGGACATTCTTATCAATCGTAAGACAATACCTTTATTGACGGGACTGACTTCCTCGATTCTGCCTGCCGTAAATATGGGTAAAGTGAAAAATCACGGATATGAAGTAGAAGTGAAGTGGAATGACAGGATCGGTCAGGTTCAGTATAATATTCAGGCAAATGTTTCCTACTCAAAGAATAAGATTATTTTCCAGGACGAGGTAGAACCTAATGAACCTTATATGTGGCGGACGGGAAATCCGGTAGGAGCTCTTTTCGGATATGTGGCGGACGGTTTTTATACGGAGGAGGATTTCGGAGAGAACGGCAAACTTGTGGCTGGCTTGCCCGATCCTGGGGTATCTGTGAAGCCGGGTGATGTGAAATACCGGGATTTGAACGGTGACGAAGAAATTACTTCGGACGACCAGACTATTATTGGAAACCCGACTCGTCCGGCCTATACATTCGGATTGAATTATGGCATTAATTATAAGGGCTTTTTCCTGACAATGAACTGGACTGGTGCCGCACAGCGTTCCTTGTTGTTGGATGGAGCTTTTAGAGAACCTTTTGGAAATGGTAAAATTCGTGGCTTGATGCAGTTTCACGCAGATACACGTTGGACACCGGAAACAGCCAGTACGGCTACCACACCGCGGTTTACCGAGACAAACGCAGTTTACAATATGCGTTCTTCTTCTCTTTGGGTACGAGACGGTTCCTATTTGAAACTGAAGAATGTGACAATAGGATATAACTTTACAGATAAGAAGATGTTGAAAAAACTGGGTATCCAGCAGTTAGGTATAAAACTAACAGGCTATAATCTGCTGACCTTTGATAAGTTTGACATCATGGACCCTGAATGTAATCCGAATAATGCGGATTCTTACCCTATCATTAAGATATATAATTTAGGTATTAATCTAACCTTCTAATAGTGCTGACAATGAAAAACTATAAAAAGTATATGGGCTGTCTTTCTCTCTTTGCATTGACATTGATAGGGTGCGAAGACCTTAAGTTCGGAGAGAAGTTTTTGGATAAGCCGATAAGTAATGAGCAGAATATAGATTCTGTCTTTAACAAGAAAGTATATGCTGAGCAGGCATTGGCGGAGACTTACCATTCACTGCCGGATTATCTGCCTATGCAAGGACGTCTGGGATATGGAGTGCTGGAAATGCTTACCGATTTGGGTGACTGGACAAAAAAAGGAGCACCTAAGTTCTATACAGGAACGGTAGACGGAACAAATGCCTATCTGGAACATCTTCCATATCGGTTGGATGTTGATAATAGAACCATTGGTGTCGGTCCGATTTATGGTATCCGGAGAGCTTATATCTATATTGAAAATGTGGATAGAGTGACAGATATGACTGCGGATGAAAAGGCGATAGGAAAAGCGGAAGCACAAGTAATTATTGCCTATCATTATTCTCAAATGCTCCGTTATTATGGGGGTATGCCGTGGATAGACCATGCTTATACGGCAGAAGATGCGATGAAATTTCCTCGCATGACGGTAGAAGAAACCGTACAGAAAATCATCGGGTTGCTGGATGCCGCCGCCTCTGTATTACCTTGGCAGGTAGATGCGGATAATGACGGACGAATGACGGCGGCCTCTGCTTTAGCATTAAAGTCCAGAGTGCTTCAGTTTGTGGCGAGTCCTTTGTTTAATGCTGACAAACCCTATTTGGAAGGTGATGCTTCCTCTCAATTCCTTACCTGGTATGGTAATTATTCATCAGACAGGTGGCAGAAAGCACTGGATGCAGGGTTGGAATTTATGCGGGCTAATAAAAAGAATTCGAATGTTTATCAACTGGTGAATACAGGTAACCCTCGCGATGATTTTGCGGCAGGATATTTCAATCGTCATAATGGAGAGGTTCTGATTTCTTCCAGAAGATTTACCACTTATGTTACGGGGAAAACTCCGTTTGCCCAAGTACGCTACGGAGTTGCTTCTCCTACATTAACTTATGTCGATATGTTTCAGATGAAGGACGGGACGGAATTCGACTGGAATAATCCCGATCATAATAAATTCCCTTTCTTTGATAAGGATGGAAATCCTAGAAGGGATATCCGCTTGTATGAAACGGTTGCTGTGAATGGAGATAAGTTTAAGGGTGCCCAGAAAGTACAGATTTTTGAAGGAACCACCCAGTCACCTTATAAAGATGGGCGAATGAGTTACAATGGTTTTGCGATGAGAAAATTCATACGAAACTTTAATGACGAAGTGAATGGTAAATTCTATTCTTGTCCGTTAATTCGTCTTCCCGAAGTTTATTTGAATATGGCTGAAGCGATGAATGAGTTGAATAAGGCGGAAGTTCGTGACGAGTTTGGCAATACGGCCTATGATTATCTGAACAAAACCAGGGAACGTGCAGGTATGCCTGCGATTTCGGCGGCAGATGTTCCGGCCGGAAAACCGTTGCGCGAAGCGATATTACGTGAAAGAGCCATTGAATTCGGTTATGAAGAAGTACGTTATTTCGATTTGATACGTTGGAAACGCGCAGATATATTTACCGGACAACTATCACGTCTGATTATTAAAAAAGCGGCCGGTGAGCCGAGCGGCTTTTCTTATAAAGTATCTCATGCAATGGCGGAAACACGCCAGTATGCGAAACCTGAGAAGTGGAATGACAAATATTTCCTGTTACCTCTACCGGTAGACGAGATAAACAAGAAATATGGATTGATTCAGAATCCGGGTTGGTAATAATCAAATCGTTGAATAATAAGAAGAATGATTATGAATAAATCACTTTATATCGTAGCTTTCTCGTTGGCGTTTGCCACTACAGGGATAGCTCAAAATAATGAAGGACAAGATAAGACAGTCGATCTGGGAACTCAGACGACAACCGAGTTACGGAAGACACAGGCGGTATCTACCATTTATTCGGACGAATTGGATAAAAATGCAACTACGAGTCCTTACAATGCAATATATGGCCTGTTGCCGGGACTGACTGTGATGCAAAATACGAGTTGGGGAACCGACAAATCACGTTTAAATGTACGTGGTCGTGGCTCCTTGAATGGAGATACGCCATTATTTGTGGTAGACGGTTTTGCCCGCCCGATCGAATATATCAATCTTTCGGAAATAGAATCAATATCCGTATTGAAAGACGGTGCTGCTACTGCTCTTTGGGGAGGTAGAGGCGCCAACGGCGTGGTGCTGATAACTACCAAACGCGGTATGTACAGTAAAAAAGAGATCAAGGTAGATTACAAGTTTGGTTTAGGTCTGCCCGTAAACCAACCGGAATTTGCCGATGCTTATACATATGCAAAAGCCCGGAATGAAGCATTGAGATATGATGGCCTGCAACCGGATATGGATGAAGCTTCTTTTTTGGCCGGAGGTAATAGCGATCTTTATCCGAATGTTGATTGGCAGAAGGAAGCGTTGCGTAATCATACGACCAGTCATCAACTGGATATTACTTTCCGCGGGGGAGGTAAGAGGCTGCGCTATTTCAGTGTCTTGAATTATAAGAATGATATGGGACTGTTGAATTCCAAGTACACTGACTACACTGATCGTTATAATTCCCAGATGAAAAAGTATTTTCTCAATCTTCGCATGAATCTGGATGTAGATATCACAGATGTAACGAAATTGAAACTGAATATGCTCGGTATGCTGCGTGAAACGAAACGCCCTACCACATCGGAGGCTACTTTGTTTGAACAGATATTCAATACTCCATCTGCCGCATTCCCTGTACAGACTCAGAATGGACTCTGGGGTAGTAATAATGTGCTGAAAACAAACCCGATAGCCAATCTGGCGGACGTAGGCTATTATAAGCTGAATCAGCGAATGCTGCAAGCAGATCTGCGATTGATACAAGACCTGTCTGTATTGACTCGCGGACTGAGCGCTGAACTTGCTATTGCCTATGATAATAATGCAACTTATCAGGAAACAGCCAAGAAAAGCTTTATGTATCAGACCATTGAGAAAGGTACTGACGGAGAACCGGTTTATACGAATTACGGAAATCCTAACGATGAATTGGAAATCAGCAACAAAGGATTGGCTAATCAATATATACATGCCAACTTTGAAGCGAAAGTCAATTATCACCGGACATGGGATAAACATGATTTTACTGCCAGTGCCATGTTCCGCCAGGAATCAATGACTCTGACGGGAGCTAATAATAGCCGTTACCGTCAGTACATCATCGGAACCGTAGGTTATAATTTTGATAATCGTTATATGGTGGATGTTGTTGCTAACTGTTTCGGCAGTAGCGTATTGGGAAAGAACGATAAGTATCGTGCATATCCTGCCATATCTGCAGCCTGGATACTCTCGAACGAGAATTTCATGAAAGGAATCTCCGCTTTTGATTATTTGAAACTCCGCGCTTCTTACGGGCGTTCCGGATATGATATCTATGATTATGATATGGATAAGCAATATTGGATAGGAAGCGGTTCCTATTATTTTCAGGCTGGGAATACCTCTGCCGGAAGCAGTTTGAAGGAGGGAATGCTGGCAATGGAGCAACTCGACTTGGAAGTGGCAGATAAATATAATATCGGTTTGGATATGAGTTTGCTCAAAGGGTTGACTTTTTCTATTGATGGTTTCTATGACAAGCGCTCTAATATTTTAATTGAAGGAAGCGGGTTGATATCTTCTGCAATCGGAGTTACCATTCCCCAGATGAATGCGGGAAAAGTGGAAACAAAAGGAACAGAACTCTCTACTATGTGGAAAAAAGAGTATAAAAACTTCAGCTACTACATCGGTGCTAATTTCTCTTATGCCAAAAGTAAAGTCATAGAGAATGGTGAGGGGTATCAACCGTATGGCTATCTGTCTAAGAAAGGTTATCCTATCGGACAATGTTTCGGTTGGGAAGCGATCGGTTATTTTAGAGATGAGGAGGACATTAAGAACAGCCCTGTACAGAAATTCTCGGAGGTACGTCCGGGGGATGTCAAATATAGGGATTTAAATGGTGATAAAGTAATTGACAGTAATGATCAGAAAGCGATAGGATATTCTACTGCCATACCGGAGATTTACTATGGTATCAACTTAGGATTTGAGTATAAAGGTTTTGGGGTAGACGCTCTCTTCCAAGGGGTAGGGCATTATAGCGTGATGTTGAATACTGCAAGCGTGTACTGGCCGTTGAGAAACAACACAAATATTTCAAACTGGTATCTGAACGACAAAATCCGTTGGACGGAAGATACGAAAGATATTGCCAATGTTCCTCGTTTGACCACGCTGGATAATGCCAATAATTTCAGAAATAGTACACAATGGTTGGAGAACGGAAGTTACTTTAAACTTCGTAACCTGAATGTTTATTATAATTTTCCTTCTTCTTGGGCGAAGAAGGTGAAGATGGAGAAGATTCAGGTATATGCGAGAGCTAATAATCTTTTCTCGCTGGATCATGTGAAATATATGAACTGTGAGGATCTGAAAATCAATTATCCGGATATGACTTCCGTTTATTTCGGATTGAATATTAACTTCTAAAATGTGAGATAACCATGAGAAAATGTATCATATTATATACAGGTTTGCTACTATCCGTTTCTGGGTGTAGCTTGCTCGAACTGGACGAATCGACTGGTTTGAACAGAGAAGAGGCTTATTCCTACTTTAGCAATGTCAAGGGCTTGGCTACTTATGTTTATAGCCAGTTGCCCGGAGATCTCGGAGTACTCGACGGGGCTTTGAGAGAGTCTGCAACGGATAATTCTGTTTATATTTGGAGTGATAATAGTGTTCACGACTTTTATAATAATGCCTGGAGTCCCAATAATGCAGTCGACAATATGTGGTCGAAGTGTTATGGAGCTATCCGTTCCGTTAATTCATTTCTCGAAAACTATTCCCAAGAGAGGCTGGAGCGTTTCCGTTGGAATGATACGTATGAAGAAGATATTGCCAAAGCTACTATGTATCGTGAAGAATTGCGGGTGTTGCGGGCTTTCTACTTGTTCGAACTGGCCAAACGATACGGAGATATTCCATTATTGACACGTACGTATGCGTTGGATGAGATCAATAGCGTGGAAAAGAGTTCTTTCAGCGAAGTGATAAAATATATATGCGATGAATGTAGTGATGCAGCTAAAACACTTCCCGTCAGTCATCAAGATTTTTGGGCGGAGACGGGACGCGTAACTAAAGGTACTGCGTTGGCATTGAAATCTCGTGCCCTTCTTTATGCGGCGAGTATGTTACATAATCCCAGTCAGGATGCTGATAAGTGGAAAGCTGCTGCCGATGCGGCTTATGCTATCATAAAAGAGAACTGGTACAGTCTGCCGAAAACGAATGCCGATCCTCTGTATGATAAGAACGGTGGAAACGATGTTTTGAAATCTCCGCAATTAATCTTTGAGCGTAGAAATGGAGAAAGTTTTGACTTTGAAGCAAACAATCTGCCTATCAGTTATGAAAAGGGAGAAACCGGCAATGTACCTACCCAAAATCTGGTGGATGCTTTTCAGCTGACTAATGGAAAAGACTTTGACTGGGAACAGCTTGCGCCAGGGCAGAACCCGTATGAGGGCAGAGACCCACGGTTTTACAAAACAGTACTTTGCAACGGAGATACATGGATGAATTCAACTATTCAGTCTTATGAAGGCGGTAAAGATGGTGCCGGAACAGCCGGAGCGACTACCACTGGCTATTATTTGAAGAAGTATATGAACGAGACCGTTTCTCTTACTCCTTCTAACGAGAAAAAGAAACCTCATCATTTCATTATATTCCGTTATGCAGAGATTCTTCTGAACTATGCAGAAGCGATGGATGCCTGGAAGGGTGCCGATTATACGGATAATGATCATCCATTGTCTGCACGTGCAGCACTGAATCAAGTACGTAGTGCAGCTGATATGCCTGCTGTTACAACGGATGGCGATGCATTTACTGAAAGTATCCGTCGCGAAAGACGCGTGGAACTGGCGTTTGAAGACCATCGGTTCTGGGACATCCGTCGTTGGAAGATAGGTGATAAAACCAAAGCCATTTATTGCATCAAGATTACTCTGGAAAATGGTTCACCTGTTTATAAGAAAGAGTTGCTTGAAACACGTAACTGGGATGATAAGATGTATCTGTATCCTATACCACAGACAGAATATTATAAGAATCCTAATTTAGGCCAAAATACAGGCTGGTAAATAAAATACGTGAGATACTGTTTCTGCTTTTCCTGCAAACAGTATCTCACGTTAAATTATTCAGTTTATTATCCAACTTCTGTTTTCTGCATATCAACTACCGGTTTACCTGCTCTTTACTCCTTCTTCTTGATATCATCTCGTAAAAATCAGAGAAAAAGACTAGCTAATAAAGCTAGTCGCTTTAGGTAAGAAAACTAATTATATCAGCGATAAAAAGAAATAAAAAACGCGTTGGAATTGTTTATTACCTTAAGCTACCCTTTCGTTTTTTAATAAATTAGCTAGAAAGTGTGGTGTTTATTGGATAAGAACACTTATTTTTGCAGCATGTTACAATTTGAGAATCAAAAGATAAAGCAAATCGTTCGCAAGGCATTTCCGGTAGTAACGCTGGTTGTCATGCTATATTCTTGCGCCAGTATCGGACGTCCGGACGGTGGCCCTTATGATGAAACGCCACCCCGTTTCATCGGTAGTACACCTGCTGCCGGCGCTTTAAATAATCAGAGGACAAAAGTTTCTCTCTTGTTCGACGAATTTATAAAGTTGGAAAAAGCAACAGAAAAAGTCGTTGTTTCTCCACCGCAGGTACAACAGCCCGAAATTAAAGCTTCAGGAAAGCGGATACAGGTGAACCTGCTTGATTCATTGAAAGCGAATACCACTTATACAATTGACTTTTCGGATGCGATAGTCGATAATAACGAAGGTAACCCGTTGGGTAACTTTACCTTCACCTTTTCTACCGGTACGCAAATAGATACAATGGAGGTATCCGGAACGGTGCTTGACGCTTCCAATCTGGAGCCGATAAAAGGAATCCTGGTAGGATTACATTCCAACCTGAACGATTCGGCTTTTACAAAATTGCCATTTGACCGTGTGGCACGTACCGATAGCCGGGGACGCTTCTCTATCCGTGGCGTAGCTCCTGGCAAATATCGTATTTATGGGTTAATGGATGCAGACCAGACATTTACTTTCAACCAAAAAAGTGAAGTCATTGCTTTTAACGATTCACTGGTCATTCCTCGTATGGAGGAAAGAATCCGTATGGACACGGCTTGGGTGGACTCACTGACTTACGATACGATTGTTGAGAGGAAATATATGCATTATCTGCCGGATGATCTTATACTCCGTGCCTTTAAGGAGTTCAACTACTCACAATATTTGATTAAATCAGAACGGCTTGTTCCGCAGAAATTTACGTTCTATTTTGCCGGTCAGGCAGATACTTTACCTACATTGAAGGGGTTGAATTTCGATGAAAGGGATGCTTTTGTTATCGAAAAGAATCCGCGGAACGATACGATCCATTATTGGTTGAAAGACTCTTTGCTTTTTAAGCAGGATACACTTGCTATCAGCCTAACTTATCTTTATACGGATACATTAAATCAATTGGTATCACGTACGGATACGTTGAATCTGGTTTCGAAGCAAAAATATAAGAAGGAAGAACCGGAGAAAAAGAAAAAAAAGAAAAAGAAAGATGAAGAAGATGAGCCGGAACCAACCAAATTCTTGCCGGTGAA
This sequence comes from Bacteroides caccae, assembly GCF_002222615.2. Lineage (NCBI taxonomy): Bacteria > Pseudomonadati > Bacteroidota > Bacteroidia > Bacteroidales > Bacteroidaceae > Bacteroides > Bacteroides caccae. Next base: position 1,117,691 of record NZ_CP022412.2, read on the forward strand.
TGTCGGTGCACCTTCATCAATGGATGTATACGGTTCTATATCTTTGACTTTTGATGAACCGATTGCCCGTTTTGATAGTGCGGCGATTCATCTGAAAGAAAAGGTGGATACGCTTTGGAAAGATATACCATTTGAGTTTGAACAAGATTCTTTGAATCTGAAAAGATTCAACTTGTATTATGACTGGGAACCGGGTAATGAATATGAGTTCTCGGTAGACTCGACTGCATTCCATGGTATATATGGCTTGTTCACCGATAAAATAAAGCAGGGCTTCAAAGTACGTAAACTGGAAGAATATGCCAGTATCACCTTTCTGGTGACAGGAGCAGACTCTACTGCTTTTGTAGAATTGTTGGATGCTCAAGATAAAGTGGTGCGCCAGAGAAGGTTAACGGACGGAGGGTATGCAGACTTTTATTTTTTGAATCCTGGTAAATATTGTGCCCGACTGGTGAACGACCGGAATGGAAATGGAATCTGGGATACTGGTAACTTTGAAAAAGGAGAACAACCTGAGGAAGTGTATTATTACAATATGATCTTGGAGCCGAAGGCAAACTGGGACTTAGATAAGCAATCATGGGATATTCACGCAATTCCGCTAGATAAGCAGAAACTGGACGAACTTAAAAAACAAAAACCGGATGAAGACAAGAAAAAGAAAGATAGAGATAGGAATAGTCAGCGACGTCGCTAATTTTCGACGAAAAATTATAATTGGATTAGCGACATTGCTAATGGGAATCTTTGTTCTTCCTGCCAGTGCCCAGTGCGAAGCTAAGAACGATGCATTCAAATCCGGTGAGCACGTGATGTACGACTTGTACTTTAACTGGAAGTTTGTATGGGTGAAAGCCGGATTGGCCAGTTTGACAACGAACGCAACTACTTACCACTCGGAGCCTGCCTATCGTATCAATCTGCTGGCTTTGGGCAGTAAGCGGGCGGATTTCTTCTTTAAAATGCGGGATACGCTGACTTGTGTAATAGGTGAAAAACTCGAACCGCATTATTTCCGCAAAGGTGCCGAGGAAGGAAAACGTTATACGGTTGATGAGGCTTGGTTTTCTTATAAGGATGGTCTTTGTTTTGCCAATCAGAAGCGTACATACCGGGACGGATCCGTCACCGAGTCGGAAGAAAGTGACAGCCGTTGTATCTACGATATGTTGAGCATCTTGGCACAGGCACGTTCTTATGATCCTAGTGATTATAAAGTAGGGGATAAAATTAAATTTCCTATGGCTACCGGACGTAAAGTGGAGGAGCAAACGCTTATCTATCGTGGAAAAGAAAATGTGAAAGCTGAGAACGGGGTTACTTATCGTTGCCTGATCTTTTCGTTAGTCGAGTATGACAAGAAAGGAAAAGAAAAAGAGGTGATTACTTTTTTTGTGACTGATGATTTAAATCACCTTCCTGTCCGCTTGGATTTATTCCTGAATTTTGGTTCGGCAAAAGCATTCTTGAATAGTGTAACCGGCAATCGTCACCCGTTGACCTCTATTGTTAAATAAATCAAGAGAAAAGTCGGAGAGCCGGAAGTTGCCTGTAAAGGTTCTTCCGGCTCTCCGATTTTTTATTTTTGAATTTCGAAAGGTACTTTCTGTTCTTTTCTGAATACGCTTGATTCAAAAGTAGCAATTAAGTCCCCGTTCTGGTTTGTCACGTCGACTTGGTAACAGCCTGTACTTCGTCCGATATAGCGTTCGTGCGCTTCGGCATAAAGTGTATCGCCCGGTCCGCTTGCCCGTAGAAAAGTGATGTTGGAGGAGAGAGAGAAGGCTAGTGTACCGTGTGAGTTGGCTGCTGCGGCAAGCGCAAGGTCTGCTAGTGTAAAGATAGCTCCTCCCTGAGTCCGTGCGCCTGCATTAAGATGCTCCGGCTTTATTTCTAATTTGGCTTTACTATACCCTTCACGTACTTCCAGCAGCACTACACCTGCGTTTTCGGCGAAAAGATCATTTTTGAAGAATTCTTGTGGAGTCATGGTCTTTATAATTTTGATATTTCCTTGCAAATGTACCAAATTTGTCCCTCATTTGGATTATTTAGGTCGGTCTATTCTTGTTGAATGCATTATTTTTGCAATCAGATAATTAATCACTTAACAAAATAATCCGTGTATTATGAAAACAATTCTTAGCGCATTAGGACTATCCCTTCTGATCTTTACGAGTTGCGGTGGACAGAAAAAAGTTGAAGTAGACTTTATCCAGGACAACATCGACAACGCAGTGGCACAAAACACGATTCAAACGGATATTATCGAGAAATCAGGTAAAATCCTAAATCCGAGAACTATCAATAAAGACGGTAGTATATCTTATATACCTATTGACGACTGGTGTTCCGGTTTCTTTCCCGGCAGTATGTGGCTGACTTATAACTTGACCGGAGATCAAAAATGGTTACCGTTGGCTGAAAAGTATACAGAGGCCCTTGATTCTGTGAAGCATCTGAAATGGCACCATGATGTAGGCTTCATGATTGGCTGCAGCTATCTGAACGGATACCGTATGGCAGACAAGAAAGAATATAAAGATGTAATCATTGAAACGGCAAAATCTCTTTCTACCCGTTTCCGCCCGAATGCAGGTGTTATTCAGTCATGGGATGCCGATAGAGGCTGGCAAGGAACGCGCGGTTGGAAATGTCCGGTGATTATCGACAATATGATGAATCTCGAATTACTGTTCGAGGCAACCGCTTTTTCCGGTGACTCTACTTTCTATAATATTGCAGTGAAACATGCGGATACGACCATGGCTCATCACTTCCGTCCGGACAACAGTTGTTATCATGTTGTGGATTATGATCCCGAAACAGGCGAAGTGCGTAAGAGACAAACAGCGCAGGGATATGCGGACGAATCCGCCTGGGCTCGCGGACAGGCCTGGGCCTTGTACGGATATACTACTTGTTACCGCTACACTAAAGATAAGAAGTATCTCGACCAGGCGCAAAAAGTATATAACTTCATCTTTACGAATAAGAACCTGCCGGAAGATCTCGTTCCTTACTGGGATTATGATGCTCCGAACATCCCGAATGAACCGCGTGATGCTTCTGCCGCTGCTTGTACGGCTTCCGCCCTTTACGAACTGGACGGTTATCTGCCGGGCAATCATTACAAGGAAACTGCTGATAAGATCATGGAAAGCTTGGGCTCACCCGCTTATCGTGCTAAAGTTGGAACAAATGGAAACTTTATCCTGATGCACTCGGTAGGCAGTATCCCTCACGGACAGGAGATTGATGTTCCTTTGAATTATGCCGACTATTACTTCTTGGAAGGACTGATGCGCAAAAGAGACTTGGAAAAGAAATAATAAGGTTATCGTTTATTATTTATCATCTTATAACTTAAATATATATGAAACCTATAAATCTTTTGGTGGGAGGCCTGACACTGTTTACGGCACAGGGTTGCAAGGCTCCGAAGCAAGTAGTCGAACAATCGGAACATCCCAATATTATTTATGTATTTCCGGACCAGTACCGTAATCAGGCAATGGGCTTCTGGAGTCAGGATGGATTCCGGGATAAAGTAAATTTTGAGGGAGATCCCGTACATACCCCCAATCTGGATGCATTTGCACGGGAGTCTATGGTTCTGACCTCCGCGCAAAGCAACTGTCCGTTGAGTAGCCCTCATCGGGGAATGTTGCTGACCGGTATGTATCCGAACCGTAGCGGAGTGCCTTTAAATTGCAACTCTACACGTCCGATCAGTTCTTTGCGTGAGGATGCGGAGTGCATCGGTGATGTATTTAGCAAAGCTGGTTATGATTGTGCTTATTTCGGTAAACTTCATGCAGATTTTCCCACTCCGAATGATCCCGAACATCCGGGACAATATGTAGAATCCAAACGTCCTGTGTGGGATGCCTATACACCGAAAGAGCGTCGTCATGGTTTCAACTACTGGTATTCTTATGGCACGTTTGATGAACATAAGAATCCGCATTACTGGGATACGGACGGTAAAAGGCACGATCCGAAAGAATGGTCACCTCTGCATGAATCCGGAAAAGTTGTATCTTATTTGAAAAACGAAGGTAATGTGCGTGATACAAAGAAGCCTTTCTTTATCATGGTAGGGATGAATCCTCCTCATAGTCCGTATCGTTCATTGGATGATTGCGAAGAGCAGGACTTTGATCTTTATAAAAACCAACCTTTAGACAGTCTGTTGATTCGTCCTAATGTTGACCTGAAAATGAAGAAAGCCGAATCAGCCCGTTATTATTTCGCTTCCGTGACCGGGGTAGACCGTGCTTTCGGACAGATTCTGGAAACACTGAAAGAGATGGGGCTGGATAAGAATACAGTCGTTATTTTTGCCTCCGATCATGGTGAAACGATGTGTAGCCAACGTACGGATGATCCGAAGAATTCGCCTTACTCAGAGTCAATGAATATCCCGTTTCTGGTTCGTTTCCCGGATAAGATTCAGCCGCGGGTAGATGACTTGCTGCTTTCCGCTCCTGACATAATGCCTACTGTGCTCGGACTGTGCGGATTGGGTGATTCAATTCCGGCAGAAGTGCAGGGACGTAACTTTGCCCCTCTTTTCTTCGATGAAAAGGCTGAAATTGTTCGTCCTACCGGTGCTTTGTACATTCAGAATATAGATGGTGAAAAGGACGAAAACGGCTTGGTAAAAACTTACTTTCCTTCATCACGAGGTATTAAGACTGCGGACTATACATTGGCTCTGTACATCGACCGTAAGACAAAACAGTTAAAGAAAAGTCTTTTATTCAATGACGCGAAAGACCCGTATCAGTTGAACAATCTACCTTTGGAAGAAAACAAGGAAATAGTGGCACAACTTTATCGTGAAATGGGTGCTATGTTGAAAGAAATCAACGATCCTTGGTATACGGAGAAGATTTTATCGGACAAAATACCTTATTAAGCAGTAGTTGGTTACTGTTTGACCATTTAATAATGACACAATGAAGAAAGATATTTGTTTTATACTACTGTTTCTGTTTGTAACAGCTTCTTCGGCTTTCGCACAACTCATAGGATTTGAGAGTAGTGAGGTACCCGAAGCATTTAAGACTTCCGGAAAGGGAGAGGCGAAAATTTCTTCTCTTTTCTATAAAGAGGGTAAAAGTAGCTTGGAGTGGGATTTCCAATCCGGTTCAACTTTGAATGTACAGATACCTCCTTTATCATTAAAAGGAAAAACGGAGAGACAGTATGGCATTACCTTGTGGATATATAATGAAAAGCCACAGCAGGATTCTATTCGTTTTGAATTCCTGAATAAGGCGGGAGAGGTGTCTTATTGGTTTGCTTATCATCTGCAAGCAGCAGGGTGGCGGGCTTGCTGGATTTCTTTCGAATATATGCAAGGCGATAAGAAGGACAAAGATATTGTAGCTTACAGGTTAGTTGCCCCCCAACGCAAAGGACGTATTTTTCTTGACCGTCTGATATTCCCGGAAAAGAAGATGAATCTTCGTACCACTCCGGATCAGCAGTTGCCGACTAATAATGGCTTGGCTAACCGTGACCTCTGGCATTGGTGCCTGGTATGGAAGTGGGAGCAACTGTCGTATGATACTCCATTGGCATCCAAGTTGACTGCTCGACAGGCGAAAGACCTGAAAACAATCGAGCAACGTCTGACAGATTTTCTGGAAGTGAAAAAAGCCCCTAAAAAGCAAGTTGATGCCGCTTACGAGACATTTAAAAGAGCGGATATCCGCCCGTCGGCAGCAGGTACGGGATTTACGGGAACACCTATTGTAGCTCCGGACGAACAGAATAAGAAGATAGGAGAGATGTCGTGGAATGATATTGAAACAATGCTTTCCGGTTTTGCGTATGACGTTTATTGCAATCGAAACGAGACATCAAAGAAAAACTACTTCACGGTGTTTGATTATGCTATTGACCAGGGATTTGCCTTTGGTAGCGGTATGGGAACCAATCATCATTATGGTTATCAGATACGTAAGATATATACGACGGCATGGTTGATGCGAGATGAGATCTATAAACATCCCCACAGGGATGCTTATTTGTCGACATTACGTTTCTGGTCTGCTTTGCAGGAGACTCGTCAACCGTGTCCTTTGGAACGGGATGAAATGCTGGATACTTGGCATACGCTTTTAATGGCGAGATTTATCTCTGCTATGATGTTCACGGATGCAAGAGAGCAGGCGCAGGCTTTGGAGGGCCTCTCCCGTTGGGTTTCTTCTTCTTTACACTATTCACCGGGAACAATTGGTGGTATTAAGATAGATGGCACAACTTTTCACCATGGTGGTTTCTATCCGGCATATACGACCGGAGTGCTGGCCGTAATAGGGCAATTCATTGCTTTTACTAACAATACGGATTTTGAACTGACGGAAGAAGCCCGGCAACATATAAAATCCGCATTTATTGCCATGCGCAATTATTGTAATCTTTATGAATGGGGAATTGGTATCAGCGGACGTCATCCTTTCGGTGGAAAAATGGGGAATGATGATGTGGAAGCATTTGCCAATATAGCTTTAGCCGGTGATTTGTCCGGTCGGGGGAATACGTTCGATCATGCTCTGGCAGCAGATTATCTACGGTTAGTACGTGATAGGGATACTCCGAATGCGCGTTTCTTTAAGAAAGAAGGCATCAAGCCTGCACAAGCTCCACAAGGATTTTTTGTTTATAATTACGGTTCGGCAGGTATTTTCCGCCGTGCAGATTGGATGGTGACACTAAAAGGATATACTACTGATGTTTGGGGGGCTGAAATCTATACAAAAGATAATCGTTACGGACGTTATCAGAGTTATGGTTCGGTGCAGATCATGGGAAAAGGAAACCCCGTTTCCCGTACCGGAAGCGGCTTTGTACAGGATGGTTGGGATTGGAACCGCCTGCCGGGTACGACTACTATTCATTTGCCCTTCGAGTTGCTGGATAGTCCGTTAAAGGGTACTACCATGGCTCATTCCAAGGAAAACTTCTCCGGTAGCAGTTCCTTGGAAGGCAAGAATGGCATGTTTGCTATGAAGTTAATGGAGCGTAATTTGGAAAACTTCACTCCTGATTTTGTTGCCCGTAAATCTGTATTCTGCTTCGACAACCGGATGATTTGTCTGGGAACCGGCATAACGAATAGTAATGCCGATTATCCTACGGAAACGACTCTTTTCCAGACGAAATACAACGGCGGAGAACAGAAAGTGGGTAATGACGGCTATTGGTTACATGACGGTTATGACAATTACTATCATGTAGTAGACGGAACAGTTCGTTCGCAGATCGCGGAACAAGAATCACGTCATGAGAAAACCCGTGCGGTCACTAAAGGAAAATTCTCCTCTGCATGGATAGAGCATGGTAAAGCTCCGAAGAACGGAACTTATGAATATATGGTATTGATACAGCCTTCTGCAGCGGACTTGGACGACCTTCAGAAAACTCCTGCGTATGAAGTCCTGCAACGTGATCAAACGGCTCATGTCGTTTATGATAAGAAAACAGGTATTACGGCGTATGCGGTTTTTGAGGCTTATCAGCCGGTAACTGATAAGGTGATTGCTTCTATTCCTGCTGAAACAATGGTGATGTATGCGAAAGAAACCGGTAAAGGAGTTCGTTTGAGTGTTTGTGACCCAAACTTGAATATAAAAGAAAAGGCGTATACGACGAAAGAACCTAGCCGTCCTATTTATAAGAAAATACTACTCAAAGGTCGTTGGACGCTAAAGAATTCAATGGAAAATGTCCGGTTGGAGCGACAAGGAAATGATACACAATTGACGGTAACCTGCCAGCACGGACAACCTGTTGAGGTATTAATGGAAAACAAGTGATTAGATGATAAGATTTGTAGTTTAAGAGGGGTATTAGTTACTATGTTTCTATGAAACAGAAAGACCGGCTCATTACGAACCGGTCTTTTTTATCTGTAGAAGGGATTTATCTCCCTGATGTTTAATATTTATTTATTCAATCTCCACTCAAAACCGTCTTTTGTATCTTTGATTTCGAATCCGAGGGCTGTTAATGTGTTACGGATTTCGTCGGAAGTAGCCCAGTCTTTGTTGGCTTTTGCTTTCATACGCTGTTCCAGCAACATATCCACCACTTTACCATAGGCATTTTCACGACTGTCGGAAGAACCTTTTTCTTCTTTCAATCCCATAATGTCAAAGCAGAACAAGTGGAAAGTTTCTTTCAGCTCTTTCAAGTCTTCAGCGGAGATCGTTGCATTGCCGGCAATGACGTTATTAATGATGCGGGCACCTTCAAAAAGCTGTGCGATGACAATTGGAGTATTCAGGTCGTCATTCATGGCTTCGTAGCATTTGGCACGCAGCTCTTTTACATTGATACCTTCTGAAGTTGCGGATGCAGGGGTAACCTTTCCCAATCCATCGATAGCTTCTATCAGACGTTGCAATCCCTTTTCGGAAGCAATCAGTGCTTCATTGCTGAAATCGACCGTACTGCGGTAGTGGGCTTGCAGGATGAAGAAGCGGATTGTCATTGGAGTATAGGCTTGGGTCAGCAACTTATGTGTGCCATTGAAGAACTCATCCAATGTGATGAAGTTGCCGAGTGATTTACCCATTTTCGTTCCGTTAATGGTAATCATGTTGTTATGCATCCAGTAGTGAACCATATCGTCGCCTTGTGAGGCTACTGATTGTGCTATTTCACACTCATGATGCGGGAAAATCAGGTCCATTCCTCCGCCGTGAATGTCGAAGTGCTCACCCAGATATTTGCGTCCCATAGCGGTACATTCGGCATGCCAGCCGGGGAAACCGTCGCTCCAAGGAGATGGCCAGCGCATGATATGTTCCGGCTGTGCCTTTTTCCAGAGGGCGAAATCGGCGGGATTACGCTTTTCACTTTGTCCGTCAAGGTCGCGGGTGGTGTTCAGTACATCATCCAGATTGCGTCCGGAAAGTTTTCCGTAGTGATGATCCTTGTTATATTTGGCTACATCGAAATAGACGGAGCCTTCACTTTCGTAAGCATATCCGGCGTCCAGAATCTTCTGTACCAGTTGGATTTGTTCGATGATATGGCCCGAAGCATGAGGTTCGATACTTGGAGAGAGCACGTTGAGGGCTTCCATTGCTTTATGGTAGCGGTTCAGATAGTACTGAACGACTTCCATTGGTTCCAGTTCTTCCAGACGGGCTTTCTTGGCAATTTTGTCTTCTCCTTCGTCGGCATCATGTTCCAAATGACCTACGTCAGTGATATTGCGTACATAACGTACTTTATATCCTAGATGAGTGAGATAACGGAAGAGTACGTCGAAAGTAATGGCCGGGCGTGCATGTCCCAGATGCGCATCACCGTAAACAGTCGGTCCGCACACATACATACCTACATGAGGTGCGTGGAGCGGTACGAATAACTCTTTTTTTCTATCTAACGTGTTGTAAATGGTCAGTTGATGTTCCATAACGTTTGCTATTTATTCGATTTAAAACCACAAAATTAGAATAAATCTTTGATATATTACGATAATTCAAGTTGAAATATGTAACTCATAGCCATTGTTCTGTGTTGTGATTGAGATCTCTTTGTCTTTGGACAATACTTCACGCAGCTTTCTTATATAGTTGTAAAGAGTGTGTTCGCTTATTGGTACAGCTTTTCTTGCTGTACGTATCATGAGTATATAGACAGCATACATCTATAATTTGCATCCCCATCCTAGAACGGATTTTTTTAATATTGTTCTCATTGTTCTCATATTTTTTGGCAATTCCTTTATAATCAGATATGTGACGAATGAGAAATGCCTTTCAAAATTGGTATTTCTCATTCGTTTTTTACGTTCGTTAACTCAAAAATGGCTATAATGCATCTTTTTGGGGGGTATTTCTCATCATTGTTCTCATGATAGTTGGAAATGAAACCATTTGCTTATTTATATGAACCATATTGATAAACGTAAAGTAGGATGACCTTTGGTTATATGTTGTTGGCCCTGTTCTGATAACTTAAGTAGTCGATATTCGCAGATCCTCTTGCTGACATCACTGCGTTATGTAATAAACATCCGCTTCTTTCCACAAGAGTGATGAGGCCTGTGTACTGGAGTGGAAAGATCTCATCACTTTAGTAGAAAGAACTGTTCACTTTAGTGCAACGAGCTATATAATGGTAAGATTGATATACGATAGCTACTCTGCATACTGCTGAAACAGAGTATAAGACATACAGTCAAAGGTTATGAAGGTACGGTTGAAAAAGGAATTGTGAGCATATGATGCTACGTAAATTTATAGTAAAAGTGTTCTAGTGCTTCCGCCACTCCGTCTTCTTCATTGCTCAGAGTGATATAGTCCGCCGCTTTCTTCACCGGTTCCTGTGCGTTGCCCATGGCAATGCCTAGTCCTGCAAACTTTATCATGGACAAGTCATTGTAGCCGTCGCCTATTGCTATCATTTCTTTGCGTTCTACTCCTATTTCTTTTAATAATACGGCAAGAGACAGGGCTTTGTCGATTCCTTGCGGGACTAGTTCGAGAAAGTAAGGTTCTGAACGGAATACGTTGATACGTCCTTGCAACCGAAGACAAAGTTCGGCTTCTAAGGGGATGAGCTTGTCGGCATCTCCCACAATCAAGCATTTAGCTACCGGAAGCGTGATGTCTGTCAGGAAGTCGTTTGTTTCCCGGACTGCCATTTTATTCAGGAAAGCCTCTTTTTGAACATACGGGTCCTGAGAGTTTTCGGTTACGATTTCTGCTCCGTCGTAAGTCAGTATGCTTAACTGGTGGCTGCGGGCGCACTCATAGAGTACGGGGACGACATCGTTCGGCAATACATTCTCATAGAGCATTTCCTGTGTTTCCCAATTGATGATTTCCCCTCCGTTGTAGGATAAGATAAATCCGCCGAACTCATTCATGCGCAATTCATTTGCCAACGGCACAATGCCATAAGTCGGACGACCGGAAGCAAGAACCAGACGGACGCCCTGTTCTTGTACACGTATCAATATTTCCCGGTTGCGGGGAGTAATTACTTTTTTAGAGTTGGTGAGTGTGCCGTCAAGGTCGAGCACGATAAGCTTGTATTTCATGCAGTGTCATTTTGCGTGCAAAGATAAAGTAAAAAAGTATTCTTGCAAGACAGTCCATATAAAGATGCAGTTTTTATTTTAGCAAATCCACCCACTGTTCATTGCTCAATGCAGGCAATGTTTCGCTGTCGGTAACAAATGTTTCTGCTAACTTTCGTTTTTCATCTTGCAGATAGAGAATCTTTTCTTCAATACTGTTCTGGGTAATGAAGCGATAGGCGATAACCTGCTTGTCCTGTCCGATGCGGTGGGCACGGGCAATAGCCTGCGATTCGGCGGCGGGGTTCCACCACGGATCGATAATAAACACATAGTCGGCTTGTGTCAGATTAAGTCCTACGCCTCCGGCTTTCAGAGAGATAAGGAAGGCTTGTACGTCTTTCTGCTCGGTGAAATGGGCAATTTCGGACGGCCGGTTGTTGGTTGCTCCTGTCAGTAGTGCATATTTCCAGCCCCGTTCGCGAAACGCTTCGGCGAGGACTTCCAGATGTTTGACGAAGGATGAGAAAATCAGTACTTTATGTCCTTCACTCCGTAGTGTGTCGAATATTTCTATTATTTGTATCGCTTTGCCGGATGCACCGTTAAAGTCCGGATAGATGAGTTGCGGATGACAGGCAAGTTGGCGTAGCCGCAGGATGCCGTTCAAGATACTGAAAGAATGAAGTTTATCCATATTTTGAGGATGTTGGAGCAGGATATTCCGCAAACTATTTTTTTCTTGTTCGTAAAGAGTATTTTGTTCTTCGGGCATGTCACAATAGATCGTTTCTTCGGTAAGCGGGGGAAGTTCCGGAGCCACTTCACTTTTGCTTCTGCGAAGAATAAATGGGGATATCAGTTGTTGTAACTGTGCTTCTACACGGGTATTGCCTTGGCGGATCGGAATCATGAATTGTTTTTGAAAAGCACTCTCAGTTCCCAGTAAGTCCGGTTGGATGAAACGGAATTGTGCCCACAGATCTTTCAGTGAATTTTCGATAGGTGTGCCCGTAAGTACAAGCCGATACTTGCTTTCCAGTTGGAGTGCAGAACGGAAGGTGAGCGATTCGCTGTTCTTAATATTTTGGCTCTCATCGAGTACGATATATTCGAATTTGTAAGAAGAAAGCAGGTCGATGTTGTTGCGCATCATGCCATACGTTGTGAATATCAACTGGAAACGTCCGAAGAACTTCCCGGGATGATTGGGGGGCACGACGATGCTACTGTTATATTCAATCATTGAAAGCGTTGTAAAGCGTTTCGCTTCCCGTCGCCAGTTGTGCAACAGCGACGTAGGAACGACGATGAGAGTGGCTGCTTTCCTTGAGGCGGGCGATTTATATATATGTTGTAACAACGTAAGTGTCTGGAGGGTTTTCCCCAGTCCCATATCGTCTGCCAGACATCCGCCGAATCCTAGTTTATGCAGATGCATCATCCATGAGAATCCTTTCTGCTGGTAAGGACGTAATGTTGCTTTTAGTGCTTTAGGGACGGAAACATTCTTAATCTGATTTTTGCCAGAGAACTTTTTAAGTCCTGTTCCTCCCAAGGCAGCTTGCGCGGCGCCTATAAATGTATGCTTCAATCGTATTCCCTGCTCTGTCTGAACTCCCATTTCCAACAAGTTCGCATACTTACTGAACCATTCCTCGGGTAAAAGGATCATGCGCCCGTCCGGCAGCAGATATTCTCTCTTTTCTTCGAGGATATGCTTGCGGAAGCGTGAGAAAGGAATGCGCAGGTTGCCGACAACAACGGTGATATGTAACTCAAACCAGTCTACTACTTCATCGTCACAACTCTGCTCGATATGTATCTCGTCCAGGCAGTAAGGAGTGTTTCCCATATGGCCGGTCAGTTGAAAGTCCGATTGTAACATCTCCCGATGCTTATTGATCCATTCAACAAGTGTTTTCTCAGAAGAACTGGCTGATAACCTGAAATGGATATCACCGATACGTTGCAGACCGGAGCTTTCTAAAAGCTGAATCGCTTTTTTTTCGGCGACAATATCCCGCCGGAAGAAGGATACCTCACCGGAGTCTTTCCGATAAATGATTTTCTTCATTGCTGCTCCGTTGTCTGATGTAAATAGCTGGTCTCTATAACGAAAACCAAGCTGCAACAACTGTTCGCTATGGGTGATGTCTTCAAGTGACAGTAATGCTTCGCAGGCACATCTTTCTTCAGGGATATCCCACCCTTCGGTTATGATTTCGTGATAGCGTGCAATCGGAATGACAATATTGTCGATATACTTTTCGAGTTGAGCGGCGCTTGCACTAATTGCCTTTTTCTTGGTAAAGGGTAAGAGCCGGACACTATCTATGTGTGGAAAGAAGTATAAATTCATCCCTAGCAATAGAGTAGCCGGTGAGGCAGTTAATGCGATAACGGGTTTTTGGTCGTCCAATGAAAATGGTTGCTTCTCATAATAACATTGCAGTTGATAGCGGAAAGTACTGCTGTCGACATGAAATGTAAAGCGGACTTCGGCGTCATGTGGATGTACGTGATAAGCATGGTGGGCGTACAACACTTTGCTTCCGGGCTGTTTCTGATAAAAAGATAACCCGTTTTCCCGTATGAGAGTAAGCATCTCGAGTAGTTTGCCTTCAATAAATGGCCGAATGTTATTCTTTACTTTCTCAGGATCTTGAGATAACTTATGCAGGAAGCGTGATACTATCTTTTCTCGGGAATAGGCTCCCATTAAATATTTCTCTGTATAGTGAGAAGCGATGTCGATGGCTTGTCTTTCTGCTTCATTCATTTGTTCAATAGCTTCGGGAGAAGCGTGAAAAGCCTGTTCAATCAACTGCAACGTGCCATCTTCCAGTCGCTCTGCTATGTAAGGGATCAGTAGTATACCAAACACAGGATGCTCTGTATAAACGATGATGACTTGTCCGTTAGTTGTTTTCTCTCTCATTCTCTTTGGGCTTTAACTGACAAAGATACGGGAAAATCCTTAATTTTGCAGCATGATAGAAGAAAACAAACGAGTATTGTTAGGAATGAGTGGCGGTACGGATAGTTCCGTTGCCGCTATGAGACTGCTGGAGGCCGGATATGAGGTGATCGGGGTGACTTTTCGTTTTTATGAATTAAATGGCTCGACCGAATATCTGGAAGATGCCCGTAGTTTGGCGGAGCATTTGGGAATCCGTCATATAACGTACGATGCCCGTGAAGTATTCAATAAGCAGATCATTGAGTATTTCGTGCAGGAATATATGGCGGGGCGTACACCGGTTCCCTGTACCTTATGCAATAATTATTTGAAATGGCCGTTGTTAGCGGAACTTGCCGATGAAATGGGCATATTCTATATTGCCACAGGGCATTACGTTCGGAAAGTTAAGTTGGAAGATACCTATTATATCACATCTGCGGCTGATTCGGACAAGGATCAGACGTTCTTTTTATGGGGATTGAAACAAGATATTCTCCGTAGAATGTTATTGCCAATGGGAGATATCACGAAAGTGGAAGCCCGTGCATTGGCTGCTGAACGTGGCTTCCGGAAAGTTGCTACTAAAAAGGACAGCTTAGGGGTTTGTTTCTGTCCAATGGATTATCGGAGTTTTTTAAAAAACTGGTTGGATAAAAATGATCAGCTTTTTACCGCACATGGTCAGAAATGGTCAGAAATAGTCAGACGAGGGCGGTTTGTCGATGAAACGGGGCATTTTATTGCTTGGCATGAAGGATATCCTTTTTATACCATCGGACAGAGACGCGGGCTAGGGATACATCTGAATCGTCCTGTTTTTGTGAAAGATATATTTCCGGAAAAGAATGAGATAGTACTTGCCCCTCTTCAATCTCTAGAGAAAACAGAAATGTGGCTGGATAATTGGAACTTGATAAACGAAAACCGTGTACTCGGTTGTTCTGATATAATCGTGAAGATACGGTACCGCAAACAGGAGAATCACGGTACGGTAACTGTTACTCCGGAACACTTATTGCATATACAGCTTCATGAACCGTTGACTGCTATTGCTCCGGGACAAGCTGCCGCATTCTATAAAGATGATTTGCTGCTGGGGGGAGGGATTATAGTAAAAGCCCGATAACTATCCGACAGCCGGAATAACTTGTGCGAACCCAAGTCTCATCCATGCTGAGACCCGGATTCCGTCTACACGACACCCGGGTCTCAGGCAAGTAATCTTTGCAAAAAAGAAAACCTGTAATAACTATATGATAAGTTTCTCTATATTTGAGGGCTGGAATTCAATGCCAGCATTGTCTCTATGTATTCACGTGTATTGCTGAGTCTGGGGACTTTGTGCTGTCCTCCCAACTTCCCTCTCTGTGCCAGCCAGTCATGGAATAGTCCCGGTCGGGCAACGATTACTTCCAAGGGTTGCAATGCAATATCTTTCCAACGTTTTGCTTCATAGTCGGAGTTTACTTCCTTTAATGTTGCATCCAGTATTGCTGCGAACTTCTCAACGGAATCCGGCATTTTAGCGAACTCTATTAACCATTGGTGGCGGCATTTGGCATGTTCGTCCATAAACACCGGTGCGGCAGAATATTCACTCACTTGCGCCCCTGTTTCCGAACAAGCCTTTGCCAGTCCTTTTTCTGCATTATCTACGATTAGTTCCTCGCCAAAAGCATTGATGAAATGTTTGGTTCGTCCGGTAATGACAAATTTATAAGGGTTCTTGCCGGTAAATTTCACTGTATCCCCAATCATATACCTCCACAAACCGCAAGAGGTCGAAATGACCATTGCGTAATTCTTGTTAAGCTCCACTTCCTCAAGGCAATAGGCACGTGGATTCTCTTTGTCAACTTCTTCCAACGGAACAAATTCGTAGAAGATTCCGTAGTCGATCATCAGCAACATTGCAGGATCTGAAAGATCGTTCTGTGTGCCGAAATATCCCTCGGAAGCATTGTAGGTCTCTACATAGTGCATCTTCGGTGAATGAATCACTTGCTTGTATTGCTCACGGTAAGGAGTAAATGCAACTCCTCCGTGGAAGAAAACTTCCAGATTCGGCCATACTTCTTCCAACGTCTGTTTGCCTGTTTTTTCAAGGATCCGTTTGATAAGCACCAACATCCACGACGGTACGCCGGATAAACTTGTGACGTTGACCGGAATAGTACTGTTGGCTATCGCCTCTATCTTGGTTTCCCATTCGCTCATTAGTGCGATTTTCTTGCTGGGCACACGGACAAAATTGATAAGCGGATTGACATTTTGAATCAAAATAGCAGATAAATCTCCTACCAGGCTATGATTAGAATTGAGATTCGGACTATGGCTTCCCCCTAGGATCAATCCTTTTCCTGAAAAGAAATGGCTGTCCGGGTTGATGCGGAAGTAAAGTGCGGCAGCGTCTTTTCCTCCTCTGTAATGAATGTCTTGCAGTGCTTCCTTACTGACAGGGAGGAATTTACTTTTATCATTTGTCGTTCCGGAAGATTTGGCGAACCAACGTATTTCCGACGGCCAAAGCAGATTCTGTTCTCCTGCCCGCAAACGTTCTACATACGGCTTGATTTCCTCATAAGTCTGGATTGGAACACGTTTTCTGAAGTCTTCATAGCTGCGGATCGAGGAATAGTCGTACTTTTTTCCCCATTCTGTCTGAGCAGCCTGATGTACTAAGCGGTTTAGTACACTATGCTGTATCTCACTAGCCTGAGTAGCATATAGGTCTATCTGTTTTAAACGGGAATCAAAAGTCTTACTAATAATTTTTGTAATATTCATTTCTGCTTTGACATAATAATGTTTAGTCGTGCAAAAGTAACTTATTTATCTTTTTTTTCTATCTTTACGACGGAAATAATCGTTAAAAATTGACGGCTTTCATATAATCTCCGAGTTTTAGACTAAAAAATGCGACAATGAGAATCGGAATCTTAACATCAGGGGGAGATTGCCCCGGTATAAATGCCACTATTCGTGGCGTGTGCAAAACTGCCATTAACTACTACGGTATGGAAGTGGTAGGTATTCATAGCGGCTTTCAGGGGTTGCTCACAAAAGATGTAGAATCCTTTACAGATAAATCTTTATCGGGTTTGCTGAATCTTGGTGGAACGATGTTGGGGACTTCCCGCGAGAAGCCTTTTAAAAAAGGAGGTGTTATTTCGGATGTCGATAAACCTGCACTGATCCTTCAGAATATTCGGGAAATGGGATTGGATTGTGTTGTCTGTATCGGTGGAAACGGAACGCAAAAGACGGCTGCCAAATTTGCTGCCATGGGTGTAAATATCGTTTCGGTTCCTAAAACCATTGACAACGATATCTGGGGGACGGATATCTCTTTTGGTTTCGACTCGGCTGTAAGTATTGCTACGGACGCTATTGACCGGTTGCATTCTACCGCAAGTTCTCATAAAAGGGTGATGGTGATTGAGGTCATGGGACATAAAGCGGGTTGGATTGCTTTGTATTCCGGTATGGCAGGAGGGGGAGATGTTATTCTTGTGCCTGAAATACCTTATAGCATTAAAAACATAGGAAACACTATTCTGGAAAGATTGAAAAAGGGGAAACCATACTCTATTGTAGTAGTAGCTGAAGGCATTCATACGGACGGCCGTAAACGTGCTGCGGAATACATTGCACAGGAAATAGAGTATGAGACGGGTATTGAAACCCGTGAAACCGTATTAGGGTATATTCAACGTGGTGGTTCGCCTACTCCTTATGACCGTAATCTCTCTACCCGAATGGGCGGACACGCGACGGAACTGATTGCCAACGGGGAATTCGGGCGTATGGTTGCACTAAAAGGAGATACTATCGCTTCTATCCCTTTGGAAGAAGTGGCTGGGAAACTAAAGTTGGTTAGTGAGGATCACGATCTGGTGATTCAGGGACGTCGCATGGGGATTTGCTTTGGATAGATTCCACGATCGGTTCTGCCGTAATCTCATTGTCGAACTCATTTTCTTCCAATATATTGTCATTCAGCAATTCGATATCAGAGTCTGCATCCATTTCGGGTTCAGGTTCGGCTGCCATTGCTGATTGCTGCATTTTGGTTTCGTTGACGGTTGCCATGAAAGTCGGGTCCTTTACTTTCTTTATAGCCATTTGGGCGGCATTCTGTTGGGATTCTTTCTTGGAATATCCGGTTCCGGTTCCGGCAGGAAGTCCTTCAATGCGTACTTCTGTCTGGAAAACAGGATTGCTGTCCTGATCAAGGAATTGCTCAATCAGTTCAAAAGAAACCTCCAGTTTGCTCTTTTGGCTCCATTCGATCAGTTTTGATTTGAAGTTTACTTCTTTACGGGAGATTTTATCCAGATCAATATAACGATTAATGATTCGCTGCTCCATAAACTGTTTGCAGCGTTCATATCCCTGGTCCAGGTAGATCGCTCCGATAAATGCCTCGAAAGCATTCCCGTACATATAGCTGTTGTGGGAAGAAGAACGGGTTGAATATTTAATAAGTTTGTCCAGTCCGATCTCTACGGCAAGTTTGTTTAAAGTCTCCCGTTGTACAATCTTGGAACGTGTGTTTGTCAGGAAACCTTCCCGCTTCCCTTCAAAACGTTTGTAGACGATATCGCCTACGATAGCGTCGAGAATGGCATCACCTAAAAATTCCAGACGCTCATTGTTTAACGGACGCCCCTTGTCCGAACGGACAGATGAGGATTTATGTAAGAGAGCCTGCTCATAGAGCTGGATGTTACGCGGGTAGAAACCGAGTATCCGGTAAAAACAAAGATAAGACTCTCTATCCCTGTGGAACAAGAGCCTTATCTTATCTATTTGGTTTCGTAACACGATTTTACTCAGCGTATTTTTTGAAGATAACGCACGCATTATGACCGCCGAATCCGAATGTGTTGGACAAGGCAACATTAACTTCGCGTTTCTGTGCTTTATTGAACGTGAAATTAAGGTTATAGTCGATATTTTCGTCGTCGTCACCTTCTTCATGGTTGATAGTCGGGGGAACAATGCCGTTCTTGATGGCAAGGATACTTGCAATTGATTCTACCGCACCGGCAGCACCCAGCAAGTGACCTGTCATTGATTTTGTTGAACTGATGTTCAACTCGAACGCATGATCACCGAATACTTCTTTAATCGCTTTTGCTTCCGAAATGTCACCAACCGGAGTAGATGTACCGTGTACATTGATATAATCCACTTCTTTCGGGTCCATTTCCGCATCTTCCAATGCATTCATCATCACAAGTTTGGCTCCAAGACCTTCCGGATGAGAAGCTGTCAGGTGATGTGCATCAGCAGACATGCCTACACCGGCAACTTCTGCATAGATTTTAGCACCACGGGCTTTCGCATGTTCTAGTTCTTCCAGAATCAAGCAACCGCCACCTTCGCCCATGATGAAGCCGTCACGGCTTGCACTGAACGGACGTGAAGCCTTTTCGGGCTCGTCGTTGCGGGTTGACAGAGCATGCATAGCATTGAAACCACCTACACCTGCGGGGAAGATAGCCGCTTCCGAACCACCGGATACAATCACATTTGCTTTGCCCAGACGAATCAGGTTAAACGCATCTGCAATGGCATTGGTAGAAGTAGCACATGCCGAACAAGTCGCGTAGTTAGGACCATGGAAGCCATACATGATAGAAATCTGTCCGGCAGCGATATCCGAGATCATCTTCGGGATGAAGAACGGATTAAACTTCGGACCCATTTCCTGACGAGTGTAGTAGTTGCCTACTTCCTCTTCAAATGTATGTATACCACCGATACCGGCGCCAAAAATAACACCGATTCTGTTCAAGTCTTCTTTTTCTACATCAAGACCGGAGTCTGCTACCGCTTCTTTGGCAACTGCAATGGCGTACTGAGTGTACAGATCCATTTTCCTTGCCTCTTTACGATCGATATATTTCGTTACATCGAAGTTTTTCACTTCGCATGCGAATTGGGTCTTGAATAGCGACGCATCAAAATGAGTAATAGGCCCTGCTCCACTAACCCCGTTCACAATATTCTCCCAAAATTCGGGCACACCATTGCCAACAGGAGTAATGGCGCCAAGGCCTGTTACTACCACTCTTTTTAATTCCATATTGATGAAATCGGATAATTACTTAGCGTGTTCTTCGATATAAGATACAGCATCACCTACAGTACCAATCTTTTCTGCTTGGTCATCAGGAATAGAGATACCGAATTCTTTTTCGAATTCCATGATAAGTTCTACAGTGTCAAGAGAATCTGCTCCCAGGTCGTTAGTGAAGCTTGCTTCGGTTGTAACTTCTGATTCCTCTACGCCTAATTTATCAACGATAATCGCTTTTACTCTTGATGCAATTTCAGACATAACTTTAAGTTTTTAATTAATAATTAGTTTTATTTCTTTAAATTTGCGGTGCAAAGGAATGAATATTTATCGTTTTGCGCAAATATTTGACTAAATAAATGCAATGTTTTGCACATTTTTCACTGTTTTGTGCATTGAAATCGAGAGTTATGAAGAAAAACATCGCTATTTTCGCTTCCGGTTCCGGCTCTAATGCCGAGAATATTATCCGGTATTTCCAAAAGAATGACTCTGCTCAGGTGTCATTGGTGCTTTCCAACAAAAGTGATGCCTATGTTTTGGAGCGTGCACACCGTCTAGGAGTGCCCTGTAACGTGTTTACAAAGGAAGATTGGATAGCCGGAGATGAAATTCTGGCTGTTTTGCAAGAGTATCGAATTGATTTTATTGTGTTGGCAGGATTCCTTGTCCGCGTGCCGGATTTACTTTTGCATGCTTATCCCGATAAAATCATAAATATACATCCTGCACTTCTTCCGAAGTTCGGCGGGAAGGGGATGTATGGAGATCGTGTTCACCAGGCTGTGGTTGCTGCCGGTGAAAAAGAAAGCGGTATTACTATACATTATATTAATGAACACTATGATGAAGGAGATACGATCTTTCGGGCGACCTGTCCCGTTCTTCCGACAGATTCTCCTGGGGATGTCGCTGAGAAGGTACACGCTTTAGAGTACGAACATTTCCCACGAGTAATAGAACAGATTATAACGACGTTATAATCCCCACACTAAATTAGCCTTCTAAACTGTTATGTTGTTCAATTCAATAGAATATGTAATATTCTTGCCATTGTTTTTTATCGGATACTGGTTTATTTTTAAACGTTTGAAATTACAAAATATATTTGTTGTAATCAGTAGTTATATCTTTTATGGTTGGTGGGACTGGCGTTTTCTAATTTTAATAGCATTTACTACTTTGTGTAGTTATGCTAGCGGAATCCTGATAGAGCGGCAAGAACGTCGTTTGATTCAACGATGGATATGTGCGGCTAATATTACATTGAATTTGTTGGTGTTATGCATATTTAAGTACTTTAATTTCTTTTCTGAGAACTTTGTGTCCTTATTTGAGACTTTCGGGATTAAGTTGGATTGGGTAACATTAGATATTCTGCTTCCTGTTGGAATCAGCTTTTACACTTTTCAGGCTCTCAGCTATACTATTGATATATATCAGCATAAAATGAAACCGACACATGATATGGTGGCATTTTTTGCTTTTATCAGTTTCTTTCCTCAATTAGTGGCAGGTCCTATCGAAAGGGCTACTAACTTGTTGCCGCAGTTCTTGAAAGTTCGCACGTTCGATTATGGACAGGCAGTAGACGGAATGCAGCAGATACTGTACGGGTTATTTAAGAAAATGGTGATAGCCGATAATTGTAGCCGATTGGTCGATATCGTTTTTAGCAATTACCAACAGTTGGGAAGCATACAACTATTTTTAGGAGCTGTCTTCTTCACCTTTCAAATCTACTGTGATTTTTCCGGTTATTCGGATATAGCTATCGGTACAGCCAAGTTGCTCGGGATTAAATTAATGAAGAATTTCGATTATCCGTATATCTCGCGTAATATAGCGGAGTTTTGGAGAAGATGGCATATTTCGCTAACGACATGGTTTAGAGATTACATTTATATTCCTTTAGGCGGAAGCCGGGTAGGGAAGTGGAAAAGTGTGCGGAATACTTTTATTATATTTCTCGTAAGCGGCTTCTGGCATGGAGCTAACTGGACATTTATTTGCTGGGGACTTTTCCATGCTTTATTATTCCTGCCTTTATTACTGACTTCTTCCAATAGAAAATATCGTGGCATTGTGGCAGAAGGAAAACTTCTTCCTTCCTGGAAGGAGGCTATTCAGATAGGAACAACATTTTTTCTGGTAGTAATCGGCTGGATACTGTTCCGGGCAGAAAATATGGAACAAGCTATCGGCTATATCGGACGACTTTTTTCTATGCAACAGTCTACCGGCAATATGCCTTCCCACTCTTTGGAGGTAGGATTGTATATTCTGCTTTTCTGGATTCTGGAATGGTTTCAGCGAGATAAGCCATATGCGTTGCAGATTCAGTTTCTAAAAAGTAAATCATTGCGCGTTGCTATCCTGACGTTTGTAATCTTATTCATAGAGATAACCATGGGTAAGTCCTCGGAGTTCATTTATTTTCAATTCTAAATAAGGAATATGAGAAAGTTCTTAAGAAATCTTCTTTTAGCATTAATTCCCGTAGCTGTTATTAATGCATTGTGTTGGGGAACGTTGGTCTTTTTAGCATGGCAAGATGATTTGACATATGTGAATTATGCGTCTGCACTGGATAAAGAAAAGCGTTTGGAAGAATTGGGAAATCAGTCCCGCTTGCTAATAATAGGTGGTTCTAACGCCCGCTTTGGCTTTGATTCTTCCATTCTGAGAGATACATTACATCTGGAACCTGTGAATATGGGAATACATATCGGGTTGGGATTGAATTATATGTTTGAGGAGGTTTACGACCATTTACGAAAAGGAGATGTGTTGCTCGTTTCTGCAGAATATAATCATTTTCTTAAGGAGGGCAGTTATTATGGGGATGAAGGTCTGACTGATATGTATCTGATAAAGCATGAATGGGGAAAGGCCTTATATAATATGGTAAATACACATAATTTTTTTTCGATGTATCGCTTGATTCGTAAACGTGTAAAACGGATAGGTATGGATATAGAAGATATACCGGAGAATATGGAAGTTCGTACTAAATATAATGAATATGGTGATTATACCGGACATTATAATCTATCTTCTGCCGGACATTGGGACAGTGCCCCATTACCTATGGTATCACCCGATGAAAAAGTTTTTATAGATTTGAAAGAGAAAATATCTACTTTAAGTGAGCGGGGGGTGACTATTTTCTTCTTGCCTCCTCCATATTGTCGTTCTTCTTTTCAAAATGATTCTTTGGCCATTAACCGTATCTCGGAGAGTTTGAAGGCTATAGGCTTTCCTTATTATTTGGAACCTTCCGGTTGTGTTTATCCTGATAGTATGTTCTATGACTCGCGTTATCATCTGATTAGGGAAGGTGTGGTGATGCATTCTCGGAAGATAGCAGGTGAGTTGAAAAGAACTTTATAAATATATGTGAGAAATTGTTTTATTCAATTTTTATTATGTAGGCTTTTTCTTCTCTTCGTAACGGATAGTTTCCCCGTAATTCTTCAAACAGTTCCGGTTGAGCTTTCAGCCGGTCGCTGTCTTCGACAGGGTTATATATTTGGAGCAATGCTTCTTCCTGACTTTGTGCATGAATGATAGGAGAGGTAGGTGCGGGAGCGTTAATTTCATACTTTCCCTCTATATGGAAGAACTTACAGATTGCATCCAGCGACATTCGCGTTGCATTAGCCTTGCCGTCAGCGGAATATCCGGCAATGTGTGGAGTGCCGATAATCACTTTCTCTAATAATTCACGATTGATTTCCGGTTCGTGTTCCCATACATCAATAATAGCGTCTGAGATAGAACCATTGTTCAATGCCTTCAAGAGAGTGTCCGTGTCGATAACTTCTCCTCGTGAAGTATTAATGATAACAGGTTTGCGTTTTAGCGAATTGAAGAAATCTTCATCTGCCAGGTGGAATGTTTTGTATTTGCCTTCTTTATATAAAGGTACATGAAAAGTGATGATGTCACATTCTTCCGCTATCTTATTTAAAGAGGTAAAGGATTCTTTTCCTTCTTTTTCTTCCCGTGGCAGATCGTTCAGTAGAACGCGTATGCCGAAGTCTTCGGCGACTTTGGCAACTTTACTCCCCACATTTCCTACTCCTACGATTCCAATAGTCAGTTCGTCCAGTTTCTTATTTCTGAGAGACTTCCATATCAGGAGTGAAGATTGAATATATTGGGCAACAGAAGCTGAGTTGCAACCGGGTGCATTTGTCCATTCGATACCTGCCCGCTTACAATATTCAGTATCGATATGGTCGAACCCTATGGTTGCCGTAGCTATAAACTTTACCCGGCTGCCTTCCAGTAATTCCTGATTGCAGTGAGTACGGGTCCGGATAATCAGCGCATCTGCGTCTTGTACCAGTTTCGGAGTAAAATCCTTTCCGGGGGCGTAGATTATTTCGTCGGCTATTGTCTGGACAGCCTCTTTTATATAAGGTATCTTATTATCGATAATAATTTTCATATACAATCTGTATTTAGTTCCCACAAAGGTAGGAAATAAAAAAGTAAGAAAGGGTTGCTTGTCTGAAAAATATTACATAGATTTGCCCTATTATATATCTATAAGCTAGTTAAGATTATGACATTTAGTAACCTTTGCAACGAGATTTTTTGGAAATCGACGACTGATTACCACGTAACGGACAGTGTAGATGCACCGATGAACAATCCTTACGAGTTGAAGACGATTGAGTATTATTTATACTTGAAAAATTGGATCGATGCCGTTCAATGGCATTTCGAAGATATTATCCGTGACCCTCAAATTGATCCTGTAGAAGCACTGGCTTTGAAAAGAAGAATTGATAAGTCCAATCAAGACCGTACTGATCTGGTTGAACTGATTGATAGTTATTTTTTGGACAAATACAAAGCTGTTAAACCGCTTTCTGATGCAACTATCAATACAGAGAGTCCTGCATGGGCAATTGACCGGCTTTCTATTCTTGCGTTGAAAATTTACCACATGAAGCAGGAGGTGGAACGTACGGATACTACCGAAGAACATTGTGAGCAATGCCGGACCAAGCTGAATATTCTGTTGGAACAGCAGAAAGACCTTTCTTCTGCTATCGAACAGTTGTTGGCAGACATTGAGGCCGGAAGAAAATATATGAAAGTATATAAACAGATGAAGATGTATAACGACCCGGCGTTGAATCCGGTGCTTTATGCAAAAAAATAACGAATGGCGCGTATTCTCATTATCCGTTTTTCAGCCCTTGGCGATGTAGCCATGACAATACCTGTGATACATTCGCTTGCTGTGCAATATCCACAGCACGAAATCACTGTATTAAGTCGTGCCGTATGGCAGCCTCTTTTTCAAAGTTTGCCTGAAAATGTGAATTTTGTCGGAGCTGATCTGACAGGTAAGCATAAAGGGCTATGGGGATTGAACAGCCTTTACTCGGAACTGAAAAGGATGCATTTCGATTACGTGGCGGACTTTCATCACGTACTTCGTTCGAAATATCTGTGTCTGCGGTTTCGCCTTGCCAATATACCGGTTGCTTTCATTTGTAAAGGGAGAGCCGGAAAAAAGAAACTGGTTCGCCGCCGTCATAAAGTGCTGGAGAACCAGAAAAGTTCTTTCCGTCGTTATGCTGATGTGTTAGAAAAGTTGGGACTGCCGGTTTTATTGAACTTTTCTTCTATTTATGGAGAAGGAAAGGGTGATTTCGCAGAGATTGAACCGATGACAGGACCGAAAGGAAAACAAAAATGGATCGGTATTGCTCCTTTTGCCAAGCATAAGGGCAAGATTTATCCGTTAGAATTGCAGGAACAGGTTGTTGCTCATTTTGCTGCTAATCCTGCGGTGAAAGTTTTTCTGTTTGGCGGTGGGAAAAGCGAACAGGAAGTCTTTGACTCCTGGATTGCCAAATATCCTTCGGTGGTTTCCATGATCGGTAAATTGAATATGCGTACGGAACTGAATCTGATGAGTCATCTGGATGTGATGTTGTCTATGGACTCTGCTAATATGCATTTGGCATCTCTGGTGAATATACCTGTGGTTTCCGTTTGGGGAGCCACTCATCCTTATGCCGGATTTATGGGGTGGAAACAATTACCGGTCAATACAGTACAACTCGATTTATCCTGTCGTCCTTGTTCGGTTTATGGACAGAAGCCTTGCTGGCGGGGCGACTATGCTTGCTTGAGGGATATAACTCCCGAACAGGTGATTGCAAAGATTGAGGGAATCATTGATTAATCATAAATAGCTTTTGAATGTATATGAAAGAATATGACTATCTGGTAGTTGGAGCAGGGCTGTTTGCGGCTGTGTTTGTTCGTCAAGCCATTGATGCGGGCAAGCGCTGTCTTGTTATAGATAAACGTAGTCATATCGGCGGAAATATCTATTGTGAGAATGTAGATGGCATTCATGTACATCTTTACGGAGCGCACATCTTTCATACAGACAATAAAGAGGTCTGGGATTATGTGAACCGTTTCGTAACATTTAATCGCTACACTAATTCTCCATTAGCTAACTATGAAGGCATATTATATAATCTGCCTTTTAACATGAATACTTTTAATAAGTTATGGGGAGTTAACACTCCTAAAGAGGCTAAGGATAAGATTGAAGAACAACGTAGCGAATATGCACATATCCAGGCTCCTGCCAATCTGGAAGAACAGGCTTTGACGCTTTGTGGAAAAGATATTTATCAGAAACTAATCAAGGGATATACGGAAAAACAGTGGGGGCGTCCTGCAACGGAGCTTCCGGCCTTTATTATAAAACGACTTCCTTTCCGTTTCGTTTATGATAATAATTATTTTAATGACGAGTATCAAGGCATTCCTAAAGGCGGATACAATAAGCTGATTGAAAGTTTGTTTGAAGGAGCTGATGTGCGTTTGGGGACGAATTATTTTTCTGCTCGTGAAGAACTGGATTCGCTGGTGGATAAAGTATTGTTTACCGGATGTATTGACGAGTATTACGATTTTCGTTTCGGGCATTTGGAATACCGTAGTCTTCGTTTTGAACACGAACGTCTGGAAATGGAAAATTATCAGGGGAATGCGGTCATTAATTATTGTGAAAGAGAGATTCCTTATACCCGTGTTATCGAACATAAACATTTCGAATTTGGTAAGCAGCCGCATACGGTGATCACCCGCGAATATCCTTCTGTATTCACTCCCGGGGACGAACCTTATTATCCGGTGAATGACGAGAGAAATATGCGGTTGTACGAGAAATACAAGGAGTTGGCTATACATACTCCCGGAGTCTTGTTTGGCGGACGTTTAGCTCAATACGCTTATTTTGATATGGACGATACAGTGGCTGCCGCATTGGTTTTGGCGCAAAATGAACTATAAAATATCATTCCTATGATTTGTTATCTATCAAGAAATTACCGAGGTGTCGATAATGCCGGAAATAAAGCAAAAACAGACATTGAACAGATAATGGAGTCGCATGGCTTCCGGAATGTCGGGCTGAAACAAACCCGGTATAGAAATGTCGTTGTAGCTTTTTGTCGTACCTTATTCAGTGTGCTGAAGAGTATTCTCTGTTTGCGTAAAGGCGATGTGCTGGTACTGCAATATCCTTTGAAGAAATATTATGCATTTGTCTGCAATATGGCTCATCTACGTGGCTGCAAGGTGGTGACGTTGATTCATGATTTGGGTAGTTTTCGTCGTAAGAAGCTGACTATTCCCCAAGAAATAGCGCGCTTGGATCACTCGGACTGTGTGATTGTACATAGTGAACGTATGAGGGACTGGCTGCTTGAACATGGAATTAAGGCCAAGCTGCAGATATTGGAGATATTTGATTATTTATCCGATAGCCAACCTGTTGCCGGCAATGATTCGCCGAAATCACCGAACCGCATCCTGTTTGTCGGTGCTTTGTCTTCTTATCATAATGATTTCTTATATAAACAGGTAAATTCTCCCCGTTCTTATGATATAGTACTCTATGGAAGTGGCCTTGAAACCGAAAAACTGGAAGGAAAAGTTGATTATAAAGGCTTTGTCTCTTCGGACGAGCTGATAGCGACGGCAGAAGGCGAATATGGACTTGCCTGGTATGGATCTTCTTTAGAGGGAGGAAGTGGTGCTTTGGGAGAATATCTTCAATATAACGCTCCTCATAAAATGTCTCTCTACATACGTTGCGGTCTTCCGATTATCGTTTGGGAGAAAGCCGGGCTGGCGCCTTTTGTGAAGAAGAACAATGTGGGTATATGTATCTCTTCTTTGACGGAACTTGAAGATATTTTACCTAAAATAAGTGCAGGACAATACATGGAAATGAAGAAAAATGTATTGCAAATAGCCGATAAACTTTCGCATGGATATTATTGCTTTAAGGCAATAAAGCAAGCCTGCGCAGACTTGGGAGTCGAAATAAAGGGCTAAATTGTCCCCTTTTATCTTAGTTCTGCGATAAAAGAAAAAAATATAGTCGGAATATGCCCTAATTTCTTTATCTTTGCACAATCTTTGTAAGTAGGATTTATAGAAGAGTGTAATGAGAGTGATTGTAAATCCCAAGTACACACATTTGCAAAAACAGATAGAGGAGATTCCCAAGTTCTTTGCGGATGAAGGAAAGGTGGTGTATGATGGGCGTAATATTCTAAAACGGATTAGTCTGGATAACGTTGATGTTGTTGTGAAAAGCTTTAAAAAGCCTCACATCATTAATCGTGTTGTCTATTCATATTTCCGCCAATCCAAAGCTGCCCGCTCCTATATCTATTCCATGGAACTTCAGAAGCATGGTTTCAATACTCCGGAACCGATTGCCATGATCGAACAATTTCAGAAAGGTCTTCTTACAAACAGCTACTATGTTTGTTGCTATGACAATGGTGAAACCGTTCGTTATTTGATGGACGGTAAGGTTGAGGGAAATGAAGACAAGTTACTGGCGTTCGCGCGTTACACTTTTGCATTACATCAGGCGGGTATTTTACATTTGGACTATTCTCCCGGCAATATTCTGATTCATCAGAATGGAGCAAATGAATATAGCTTCTCTTTGGTTGATGTGAACCGTATGCAGTTATTACCGGAAATAGATTGTGATAAAGTTTGCCGTAATATGTGCCGTCTGTGCATATCCCGGGAAGTGCTGGCATATATAATGACCGAATATGCTTCTTTGCGGGGTTGGGATGTAGCGGCTACTGTCAAGCTCGCTCTTTATTACAGTGATCAGTTCTTTACCCACTACATTTACCGTCGTGCAGCCCGAAAAGAGAAGTCAAAACATATCGTTTCGCATATTTTATTGTTCCGCTTATGTCGCTCTACGCGTAAGTTCCTTTCCTGGGAGCCTCACTTCTCGCATTATTTATTAGCGAAGGAAAAACATATTTATGATACCTACTTGTGTAAGTATGATTATTGCGATTTGCTATCTTCTGACTATCGGTAGTTAATTTACTTTCTTGTTGCCTCGAAGAACAACACTCCTGATCTTGTGTCTGAAAAATCCTTTTTGATTTCTGTATGTGCAGTTGTGTTTATCAAGAAACGCAGAAATAACCTCCTCGTCATCATGTAGGTGATAAGTACAGATGGCGAAATCTATTTTCTTGCAATCCCGGAAAAGCTGTTCACATCCGGCCAGCGCACGGCGCTCAGCCCCTTCTATATCCATTTTTATAAATAGATGCTCGTCCGGTTTGTCTCTGAAGAAATCGTCCAGTTTCTGTTCTTTGGGAGAATTACGGTTGCTCACATACTTCTG
The DNA here is from genome assembly GCF_002222615.2 of Bacteroides caccae. NCBI lineage: Bacteria > Pseudomonadati > Bacteroidota > Bacteroidia > Bacteroidales > Bacteroidaceae > Bacteroides > Bacteroides caccae. The sequence goes on from NZ_CP022412.2 coordinate 1,147,530, forward strand.
AACAATGGTTACCTTGTCTTTCCATGGCTCAAAAGTGGCCCTGATAGCTTCCAGCCACGATTCGTTCTGCTCAAATAAATAAACATGTTTGGCTTCTTCGATAATCTCCAGCGAAGAATATCCTTCGGCACATCCCACGTCAACAAAAACCTTTCCCGTTACGTCCTTATTATTATTGAAATAATGGTGTGCGGAGCGTTGGTCTTGCTCTATCATCAACGCCCTGTAATACTTCTGGATTTTATGGGGAGGTGTTGTTCTTTGGAAGTACAGGCGTTTACCATCCTCCTTTAGTACATAATACAAATTCCTATTTTCGTCTTTCCGTACATCAACAGGCATACTCAAATACTCATCTTTGAATTCGTATAAGTGTCTTGAATATCCATGTTTTCTGATGTATTTATAATACTTCAGATAAGGAGAATCCGGCTTATACCCTTTCATAAAATAATATGGAAGCGTACCATATATAAATTTCTTTATTGAGTGTTTAAGTATGTTCATCGTATTAGTTTCTTGTAGATGTTAATAATTTCTTCCGATTGTTGTTTCTCAGAGAACCGTTTCGCGAATTCCCGTCCTTTCTCCACCATGTTCTTCCTTTTATCGGAATTTGAATATATTTGTTTAAATGCATCAGCCAGTCCGGTGATATCATCCGGGTTTACGTAGATAGAGTCGGGCCCTCCGGCTTCTTCCAGACATGAGCCTGTGGCGGCTACCACAGGAATACCCGAATATAGTGCCTCTATGATGGGGATACCGAAACCTTCAAAACGGGAAGGATATACAAAAATCTCTGCTGATTGATAAAAAGCGGGCAAATCGTTGAAAGGGACATTACTGATAATATGCACTCTTTCGCCTAAACCGTTATCTTTGATAAACTGTTCAACCTTTTCTGTGTAGCCTGTACGGCGTCCTACGATAACGATATGAATATGTTGCGGCAGCATAGGCAATGCCTGTACTGCTGCAAGAATATTTTTTCGTTCTTCAATGCTGCCTACATTAAGTATATAGTGGTCCGGCAACTGGTATTTTTTCCGTACCTCCTCCTTTTTTTCTTCCGTCACCGGATGAGTAAATGAGACGTCGCATCCTTGATAAACGACTTCTATTTTATCATCAGGGATGTTGAAGTATCGGATAATATCCCGTTTGGTACATTCACTGATAGCAATTATCTTATCAGCATTTTCGCACGCTTTACGGAATTTGTATGTATATATTTTCCTGTCAATAGATTGGTAATATTGCGGATACCTCAAAAATATCAGGTCGTGGATAGTTACAATACTTTTAATGCGACTTTTATGGATGTTGAGAGGAAGCTCGTTACTGAGTCCGTGGAATAACTCAATACCTTCTTTCTCCAATTGAGAGGTGATTCCCCATACGCGCCATAATGAACTTAGTTTTTTCCAAAAAGAAGTAGCAGGATAGGCGAGAGTGAGCTGCCGGTATTGTCCGGTTAATAGATTCATCCTTTTGTTTTCCCGTTTTTTAGGTGCATACAGGACATAGTCATTCTCCGGATAGAAGTGGCAAAGAATATCCGCTACATAGCGGCTATAATTACCTAACCCGGTGAAATTCTGCACTGCACGTTTTCCGTCAAAACCTATTCTCATCTCTGTTGTTACCTACTGCTTATATGGTTTATAATTAGACTTCAAAATCCCGATAAGGTTTATTCAAGTCCAAGTAATGAAAATTATGTTGTCTTTGTCCACTCTGTTTGGGAATCGTCATATAATCCCCATATTTCTGAGACAGATATGTGTCATATTCCTGTACACCCCATACTTCTTCGTTCTCGAACAAGACAGGGGTAGGAACTCCCAAAATCTTTTTTGGCATGATTCCTTTCATGCCGTCGTCATAGTCACAAATAAGATCACTCTTGTCAAAGTCGTATTTGGTCATAACCTCTCTGATGCTTTTCTGTACTTCGGTGAGTGTGAAAAACTTCCTGCATAGTAATGGTATCCATGAACTTGGCCCCTTTCCATGCTTATACGGGTCGCGGTGAATCAGGTAAAGAACCCGTTTGTAAAATTCATATTTGGCAAAATGCATTCTTTGTGCCATACGGCCTGTCGGCACACCGTCCAATGGGAATACATCAATATATACGCCTCCCAGATATTTAAGATGCATACGTTCAATTAATGTTGTGTCGGCATCCTGTATCTTGGCAAACGGAAGCGGGTATTCTTTGTCATTCTCAGCGCATACGGCTTCGTATGGCTCCGGCAACCATTCCTTGGCATTAGTCATTAATAGATCATAGTCTGCCCGTGGCATACCAATATCCAGATCATCATCCCAGGGGATAAATCCTTTGTGGCGTACAGCTCCCAACATCGTACCTGCCATGATATAATATCGCAGGTTATGTTCTTTACAGACTTTATCTATTGCTAGTAAATTCTTTAAGATGCGAAGCTGTAAGGGGCGAATATCGTAAGTGGCCATTTCTATTCAAATTTTATATTAGTAAAGACTAGCCGGAATCAGCTTCTGTGCTTGTTGGAAATCTTCTACCGTGTCCAGCTCTGCCGAAAAGAATTCGGTGGTGTCCATTACGTAGAAACTATATCCTTGTGGAATCAGTCTTTCAAACGCCCGTTCATAGAAAATATTGTCCAATCCTTCTGATAAGATCATCATCTCCAGTTCACGGAATAACGCTTGTGTGTATGCTGCCGACATCTTTTCAATACCTATTGATTCACCGATTGCATCAGGTATAGAGCAAACCTTACTGATTTCCACTACCTTTTGTTCATTGTCCACAATAACCTTAATTTCTTCGGCACCAAGTTCGTGGCGGTTGAGTGCCAATACATCGGCTTTGTCCGACCGGAGCAACTTCTCTACGATCTGGGGATCAAATACGATGTCACTATCCAGAAGTAATACCTCTTCCCCTTCCGTATAAGGGCGGGTCAGCCACAAAGAATAGATATTGTTGGTTGATTCATATTTATCATTGTAGATGAAAGTAATACTTTGAGCCGGATAATGAGCTTGCAGAAAGTCGACTATTTGTTGCTGGCGATATCCGGTGACAATGATAAATTCGTTAAAACCATTTTGTATTAAAGCGTCAAAAGCCCTTTCCAACAAACAACGTTCTCCTATCTTGAGCAAGCATTTGGGAGTTGTGTCGGTCAGTGGGCGTAGACGTGAGGCTATTCCTGCGGCTAGTATTACAGCTTTCATTTGGATGCGATTTCTTTGATTGTATCTATGACGATCCGGTTCTGCTCAGGGCGTCCCAGCGTGATGCGCAGATGAGTGTTGATATCCGGTTCATTCATAAATTTCACTTTATAACTCTGTTCGGCAAACGCTTTTTGCAGTGCTTCTTTTAATGCAATCGGATATTTGATTAAAATAAAGTTGGCTACCGATTCGTATACCTTAAATCCGGGCAGCACACCGATTTCTTTTTCATAGCGGGCACGATCTTCATTCATCAGTTTGGCGATGTTACGGTAGTGTGCATCCGATTTGAGTGCTGCAATAGCTATGTCTTCAGATATCCGGTTGTATCCCAGATATTTGTTGCTGTATTTGCTAAATTTTTCCAGTTCTTTACTCATGAAACCGAATCCCATGCGTAACCCCGGCAAGCCGTAAAACTTGGATAAAGTGCGGGAGATGATCAAATTCGGATATTTGTTCACCAGCTCTTTGATATATCTTGTGTCTGTTGAGACGAAAGAGGCGTATGCTTCGTCAATCAAGACCTTCGTTTTGGCAGGAACTTCAGCCAGCAACTCATCCAGTTCTTCCGGAGTCAGACCATTCCCGGTAGGATTATTGGGCGATGCAAGCAGTAAAATCTTCGGATTTTCTTTTTGTATCATATCTTTCATGGCGGCGAAGTCGTACTTGAACGTGTTTCCGTCTTCATAAAGAGGATATTGTAAAGTGCGACCGTTCACTTCATCTGCGATAGACTTATAATACCACCATGAGAATTTAGGAATCAACATCGTTTTATTTCCGTCTTCTTCTGTGAGGAAATAATGTACGGCCTGTTTCAGAATATCCTCTCCGCCGTACCCTAATAAAACTTGCGTCTCGTCTATATCGTATAATTCAGATAAGAAAACGGATAAAATGCTTTTTTTGCCTTCATCGTAAATACGGGTATAAAAGCAAAGTTTATTTATATCGAAGTTTTTGAGTGCTTCTACTACTTCTTTTGATGGGCTGTAGTTAAATTCGTTTCTGTCTAAAAAGTTTAAATTCTTTTCCATATTAGTTTTGTATGATTCCTTTTTCGCACCAGGTCAGCTTTTGGGTTTTGGTATCGCTCAAAATGCTGCGGTTATTGCTCAAATTGTCGGTTCCATGAAGTTCGTGATAAAGGTGGAATACAATTCCTGCAAATTTGATAGTACGCTTGCGCACTCCGCTATTGATGAGTCGGCACACTAATTCGTGGTCTTCGCTTCCCCAACCCGTAATTGCTTCGTTGTATCCGTTAACTTTCAACAGATCTTCTTTCCAAAAAGCCATATTACATCCTCTGGAATAAGAAATGTCCCACTGGCGATAATGTTGTAACAGAGGACTCAGCCATGGCAAGTGTACTCCGTTGATTGTATTTTTTGTTCCTTTGTCGTGGATAGATATAACGCAGTTTTTTTCTGCCAACATCTTTTTTGTCAGGGCTTCCCGGATTAGCACACGGCTACCTGTTACGAAACTGCCTTTTTGGGCAAAGCGAACATGATCTTTGACAAAGTCTTTATGCAAAACGATGTCTCCATCGATTTGTATGATGTATTCTTTAGTAGCTTTTACAATGGCTTTGTTACGGATTGTAGCTAATCTGAACCCTAAATCTTCATGCCACACATGTATAATGGGAACTACAGAAGTAGTTGCCAATTGATGAATTAACTCTCCCGTTTCTTCTTTAGAACCATCGTCTGCGATAATGATTTCATCGGGAAGGAGAGATTGACGTAGCACGCTTTTAACGCATAATTCTAATGCGTCGCTTCTATTATAAGTCGATATAATAAGCGATGTGCTAATCTTGCTCGCCATTGATTTATTCATAAATTTATTACTAAGTTAGTTAAATAGTTAAGGGGTTTGTACTAAAATTCTACAAATGTAGACATTTTATTTGGTTGTAACAAGTGTTACTGCCTTTTTTGCTAAACATTAGAGGGTTAGCTTCTTCTTTGAAATAATACGTGTATTTTAAGTTATGGTTTCATAGATTTCTTAATAAAGTTTATCTTGAAATATCGGTAGAATATAAATGTACGTTTTTTAGATAAATAGGTTAGCTCCATTTTAAGGAAGATATTCGATCTTTGGTTTAAAAAATAATCCATTCCAACAGGCTTTTCTAATGACTTTTAGAAATTCCTTTTTATCATTCCCTGGCCTTTTATTAATATGTCTAACTGCTCGTCTGTATGCGTTTATAACAGATATAAAAAATAGAAAATTCTTTTTTCTCATTCGACGCAGGAATATGTCATTTCGGAATCCATATTGAAATTTCCATAAAGCTTCTACCGGAGCATTTTGAAGTTGTGAGATATAGTTTTCTGTCGTTTTATGTATTACAGTACTTTGGCTTGCATATAAGCACACGTATCCATGTTGGTAAATTCTAGTAGTAAATTCAGTATCATCCCCCCAAATGAAGAACTCTTTTATAGGTAATCCTACCTCACGAACCGCTTTTGAGTTTATTAATAGTGAGACGAAAGACGCAGCTCTTATTAAAAGAACGTCAGCAAGATTTGAATAATAATTGATAGGAAGGTGTTGTTTATTCTCGCAATCAAATCTGGGAATATTCATTTTATGTATCATGCCATCTGTCCATACAACCCGGCTACATACATAACCAACATTTTTTGTAACAGTTGTTCCTTTAACCAGTTCTTCTAAAGCATTATTCATCGGAATTGTATCGTCGTCCATTATCCATGCCCAATCACAACCATCTAACACTACTCTTTTTATTCCCTCTGAAAATCCCCCTGCTCCACCAATATTTTGAGGTAGGTTAATAATGACAAACTGAGAATCTGCAATTAGTTCTTGTAGATAATCGCTCGTTCCATCTGTTGAGTTATTGTTTATGATATAAATCTTATTTATTTTGTATGTTTGGTTCTTAAGAGCGGAGATACATTCTTTAAGTAGACTGAGTCTATTGTATGTTACTATTACACAATTTATTTTCATTTGAGCTCATTTTTAGTTGTTTGAACAAAAATACGTAAATATCAAAGATAATCCAAATTCATGAAGAAGAATCTGGTAGGGATTGTTTGATAATGTAGTATATTTGCATTCAGTTCATAATTTATAAAATTCATAATATGCCTACTTTATCTATTATAATTCCAGTTTATAATTCGGAGAAATATCTAAAACAATGTCTTGACAGTATTTTGGCACAAGCTTCTGATGACTTTGAAATTTTATTGATAGACGATGGAAGTACTGATTTCTCCGGGAAATTGTGCGATGAGTATGCTAGTCGATATAATAATATTTATGTATTTCATGAGAAAAATAGAGGGGTAAGTGCTGCTAGAAATAAAGGTATTGAGCGGGCACAAGGGGAATATGTTATTTTTGTGGATAGTGATGATTGGTTGGAAAAAAATGCTTTATCTTTTTTAATGGCTCAGGAAAGTGATGTTGATTTAATCTTTTATGGTAGTTCATTTCATTCAGTGAATGGGAATGTGACTTTATATTCTCCCAATTTATGCATTTGTCATGGCTTTTCTGAGGTTCAGGAAGGGATGATTGATTTGATAACAAACCCGAAATATTATGATTACTTGGGTTTTACATGGAATAAGGTATTTAGAAGCAATATTCTGAAAGAATACAATATACGTTTTATTGAAAATTTATCTTATCGAGAGGATGAGGTTTTTACTTTACACTATGCTCATTATTGCAAGAAACTTATGATTTTACCTAATATTGTTTATAATTATAGAGTCTCAGATACCGGGTTAACGAAAAAAAAACATACTTATGATGAGTTTCTATTATTATCTCATGCATATCAAGAATCTTTGATTTATTACACAGATAAAAGACTTCAGGAGTACATGATTCTGCAAATTATTCGAAATTATCTGAATGCAATTAAACGAATTTCCAATATTAGAAAACGAAATACTATTATCAAAGAATTATGGGTATTTTATCAAGAAAAGAATATTTTCGATATGTCATTAAAGATAAAATCAGTATATCGTTATCTATTATGTCTTCCTAGTGCTTGGTTTATGAATATATATATGAGCATAAAACTTTTATTCAAATGATATAATGTATTTTAAAGTGCTTCTTTTAAAAAGGAATGGCGAACTTTTTGTATAGAGAGCTGTTTTTTTGATATATTTACGTGAGGATGTAATTAATTGTTTTATATGTAGAAATAGAACTTATGAAATATGATTATTTGATTGTTGGTGCAGGACTTTTTGGAGCAGTTTTTGCCAATAAAGCTAAAGAGTTGGGCAAGCGTTGTTTGGTTATTGATAGGCGTTCTCATTTAGGAGGAAATATTTATTGTGAAGAGAAATATGGCATTAATGTACATAAATATGGTGCACACATTTTTCATACATCAGATAGAGAGGTTTGGAAGTTCGTAAATTCTATTGTTGAATTCAATAATTTTATCAATTCCCCATTAGCTCAATATAGAGGGAAGTTATTTAATCTTCCTTTTAATATGAGTACATTTTATCAAATGTGGGGAGTGACGAAACCAGAAGAAGCCAAAGCTAAAATAGAAGAACAAAAAGCGAAGGCCTTTGAATTTATAAAAAATCAGGGACGTAATATTCCAATAAATTTAGAGGAACAAGCTTTAATGTTAGTAGGTCGTGATATTTATGAAGCATTAATAAAAGGATATACAGAAAAGCAATGGGGAAGATCGTGTCGGGAATTGCCAGCGTTTATAATCAGGCGCTTGCCGGTGCGTTTTACTTTTAATAATAATTATTTTAATGATACATATCAAGGGATTCCTGTCGGTGGCTATAATAAATTGATAGATGGTTTGTTGAATGATGTGGAGTGTAAATGTAATACTGATTTTTTTGAGAATCGTACTTACTTTGAGAATATAGCTGATATGATTGTATTTACAGGGGCAATTGATGAATTTTATCAATATCGTTTTGGAAAATTAGAGTATCGTTCTCTTATGTTTGAAGAAGAAGAACTTGATTGTTCTAATTACCAAGGAAATGCAGTGATAAATTATACGGAACAGAATATTCCGTACACAAGGATTATTGAGCATAAACATTTTGAATGTTTTGGAAATGAAGTGAATAAATGTTCTAAGACTATAATTACAAGAGAATATTCTGCTGAGTGGGAAGAAGGTAAGGAACCTTATTACCCAATTAACAATGATCGTAATAATACTTTATATGAGCAATATCGAGCGTTGGCTTCTTGTGAGAAAAATGTTATTTTTGGTGGACGTTTAGCAGAATATAAATATTATGATATGGCCCCGATAGTGAAGAAAGTGCTGAATATGTTTAAGACAAAGGCGTATGAGAGGTAGAAATTTAGTTGGTGTTTTTTATAGTTAATGTCAAAAAAGTACTTATTGTTCTTTTTACTCTTTATTTGTTTGAAAATAGTGAATTGATTTTATATAGGAACATGACAATTCGTTTTGCTCTTTTTTGAAATTTACGTGTTTTGTTGAGAATCGGAATTATGTCTTTAAATACAGACAGTTGCAGCTCAGTTAGTTCAATGGAGGCTTCGTAAAATGGTTTGGAGAGATTGCTTTTTAGCCATTTGATACGTTCTTGTTGTGATGTTTGATAATCTGAACTGATACCATTTTGATCGTATTCTGCTATGGTGTAGGGAATATGTTTATAGCTGCATTCCTTGAAAATAATAGACCGTACACTATGTATCCAATCAGCCATAATCTTATAATTTATATCGTATTTCTCATTTTGGAATAGTGTGTGATGTATGAAACAAGCTTGATGATGTAAAGACTTTGTTAGAAAGAACATTATGTCAGCCTTATCTGGACATTTATCTATTCGTCTTTTCCCTTTACCGACCATTTCTATATCTCCATAAATATATTCAGTTCCATCGAATGGTATTTTTTGAAGGATATTTTCAATTAAACAATCACCAGAATTTAGAAAATATAGGTATTCTCCATTGGCATGTTCTATACCTTTATTCATTCCGTCATATATACCTTTGTCAGGTTCTGAGATCCAATGGCTAAGATGGATATTTTCTTTTGCATACTTTTTTATGGTGTCTTTACTGCCATCTGTGGAATTCGCATCTATTATGATATGCTCATACGAAGAGAATGTCTGTTTCTTTATGCTTTCTAATGTTTGGATTAAGCCTGTGTTGTTATTGTAATTGACGGTAATGATACTTAAAGTTACTCGTTTCATGTTCATTTAATGTTTAAGATTAAGTGAGAAGTTATTCCATATTCAACGCTTTTAAATACGTTTTCTGAGTTAGTGCGGTTGCTTTTTCCCATGAATAAAGTTTGAGACGCTCTCTCCCTCGCATGATGAGTTCTGTACGTTTTCTGTCATCGTATATAACTTCTTTGATGCTTTCAAGTATAGATGTTTCAGAATAAGGATCAAAGTATATTCCTGCATCTCCTGCAATTTCAGGAAAGCAACTTGTGTTACTTAGAGCCACAGGGCAATAACAAGCATAGGCTTCTAAAATAGGTATGCCGAATCCTTCATATAGTGACGGAAATACAAAAAGTTTAGCTCGACTGTATAACTCTGCAAGAGTTCTGTCAGTAGCTTTGATGTGTATTACTTTGTTTGAAATGTTTAGTTTGTCAAGTAGTTCTTTTTCTGATTGTTTAAATGGCATTCCTGTACATACTAGGAATAAATTTTCATCTTTAGTACTTAACTCTGAAAAAGCTTTAGCTAAGCGATTAAAGTTTTTGTAAGGAGTTCTGTCTCCGACAAAAAGTAAAAAAGAATCAGGTAATGTTAAGCGTTGTTTCCCAGTGAAAGGCTTCATACTAGTACTATGATAGATTACGTCTATTTTCTCAGGAGAAATATGTAATAATTGGATAATATCCTCTTTAGTGTTTTGGCTTATTGCTATAATGCGTTTTGCGTGAGTAATCACTTCTTTTTTATGTGCTATAATTTCGGAAGCATCGGAAAAGTATGAGGGGAATCTTTCATGAATCATATCATGTACGGTGATAACATATGGATTACTTCCAATATATTTTAGAAAATATGGATCGTAATAAGTTGGGTGAAAAAGATACTTATTGCTTTGTTGTAATAGATTTTTGCTTAATTCTTTGTTTTGGTTTTGACATTGTTTACGATAATGCTTAAAAATGAATCGGGGGAGCGGTATACGATGTTTGCCTAATCTGTAAGTCGTTAAATAATAATTTACAGAATAGCGAACTGCAATATCCTTTTTCATATTTAGTCTTCGCAATATTTCACAAAAGTAACGTGATATACCTCCAAATCGTTGAATATCAAAGATTTGATTATCATATAAAATGAATGGTTGGTGGCTTTGGCTCATACTGGATTTTCTTTGCTGATTTTATATGCAAAAGTATGAAATTTATCTTATTAATTTCTTTTATCTATCTTGATTTTGTATATCCTTATTGCATTTATTGAGACCACTGTGATTTTATTGAAAGTTGAGTAGTTTAATAGGTTGTTACGATTACAAGTAATTAATTACATATTTATAGGGGAATAGTTGCTCTTGTATAATCTGTGCTAATAATTTGGTAGGTTAGTGAATTACCAATAGCAACCATTCTCGATTTTCATCGCATTTATTGGAGTTTCCTCTTTTGAAGGTCTTATCCAATGTTCATTCATAAATTCTCCATATTCATCTTCCCAACGCTTTCCTTTAATCCCAAATAACATTTGAGTTGCTCCCCCCATGTGTATGGCTTTTTTCCCCATTCGCTTAACATGAGCTGCCAAAGGAAAACCATATGCCCCGCATCCTAAAATACAAATATCATAATTTGATTTATTAATTTCTGCTTTCATGTATTCAAAAGCATCAAACCAATCTTTAAATCCTTCATTACATACTCCACCAATGCCTTGCACAGCCTTTATCGTTTTTAAGTCAAAGTCAGGAAGGGTTTGGGGGTGTTTGTGAAGGAAGGCTCTTTTCTTATATTGTTTTTGTATAGAGTCTACAAATGGATGTACCACTAGCACTTTCTTCCCTTCTAGGGCACGTGACCACGGATTTTCGCTCCAATATGGGTTAAGATATTCTAGCCAGATTTTATATACATTTGATAATTCTTTTTCAAATCGACTTTCATCTTGTAACCACGATGCTAAAATATCGACTGAGGACATATCTTGTATCATTAGTTCGGAAAACCTTCTTAGATTTTTATCACTAATGGAGAAGAATCCTGCATTGTTAGACATTTGTTGTAATGTTGGTTTTGTCCACCACCATGGTTCGGCTTTTCCTCGGATATAGTTTAAGATATCCTTATTTCTTACCCCAAGATAATTAACGACACATCCTAATTCAACTGCGCCAAATCGTGCAATCATACAAGGCTTATCTGATAATAGTGTTTTATATATTATCTCCGATACGCGATTAGGGTCTTTATCATATTTTAGTGGCTTTAGAGCTGTTGGAGGAAAAAGCTTGATGTATCTTTTTCGTATGGAAGTTGGAAATCTTTGGCTGAATTTACTCATTTTATTTTAGCTTTGATAGTAACACGAGGCAAAGGTATGAAATTTATTCTATATTGCTCTTTGGGTGTTTCCAATTTTATATATCTTTGTTGCATTTATCAATAAGCCCCTTCTGTATGGAAAGTAATTATTTAGTGAGTGTTATTATACCTGTACATAATACAGCGCCTTATTTACATAAATGTGTGGAGTCTGTACGTAATCAATCCCTAAAGGAAATAGAGATTATTCTTGTTGAGAATATGTCGATAGATAATTCTGCTGAAATTTGTGATGAATATGCGAAGATTGACTCTCGAATAAAAGTAATCCATCTTCCTATTGCAGGTTTATGTATAGCTCGAAATGCTGGAATAGATGCTGCGACAGCTCCCTATATTGGGTTTGTAGATAGTGATGATTATATAGGGACTGATATGTTTAAAGATTTGGTTGAAGCAATGACTGAGAATGATGCAGATCTAACTTTTTGTAATTATTGTTATGAATATGAGGATGGACATATAGAATTGTTGGCTCCTAACTCTGGAAATAATATTCTTTGTGTAAAAGAAGAATTACTTCGGGATTTAATGTGGGAGAGAAAAAGTTGTGCAGTCTGGATAAGACTATTTAAAAGGGAACTGTTTACTTCCTTGAGATTCCCTGAAGGATTTGTCTATGAAGATCGTAGAAATATGCCTCGTTGGATTATGATGTGTGATAGAATTGTTTGGGTTGATAAAACTTATTATTATTATGTAGAACGTGCAAATAGTATTTGCCATACAATCTCCCCAGAGAATCGTTATCATTATATTCTATCTTGTTTTATTTGGTTAGACTTTATACACGAACAAGCATTATTTTCTGGCAGGGAATTGGTTGATGTGCAGACTGTGATACTTCGAAATGCTTTGATGCAGTTTAAACAGGCTTTGCAAAGGGTGAGGCCTAAAAACTTTAAAAATGAAATTGATGAGATACGAAAAGGCTTCAAACATTTATTGACATTTCCTAAAAATGAATTTGATGTTAGAGTCTATAAGCGAATAAGAAACATTGCTTATTATTGGCCAATTTACTATTGTGTACATTTTGCATTTAAAGAGTTGAAGCAGTAAATATAGACTGTTTTTTGGAATAATTATAACTTTTGTTTATATATAAATTTATGATACCTAAAGTCATTCATTATTGTTGGTTGAGCGATGAGCCTTATCCGGATGGGATTCTGGCATGTATATATAGTTGGAAGAAATATCTTCCAGATTATGAGTTTAAATTGTGGAACTTTAAGTGCTTCGATATTGATTCATCACAATGGGTAAAGACGGCCTTTTATGCAGGTAAGTATGCCTTTGCTTCAGACTATATTCGTGCATATGCTTTGTATAATTATGGGGGAATTTATTTAGATTGTGACGTAGAAGTCCTAAAATCTTTTGATGATTTGTTGCATTTGCCTTATTTTATAGGAAAAGAAAAGAGTGAGAGTGTTATTGAAGCTGCTACTATCGGGTTTGAGAAGGGGCATCCATTGATGAAATATTTATTAGATTATTATCAAGATAGACCATTCTATGTTAAAGGTAACCATGAATATAACTGGGATTTTGATATTCAAGTTATGCCTTTAATTATGCTAAATATAATAAATCAGCATTTTACTTTAAAAGAAATTCAGAAAGTTGATGAGTTTGATTTCTCTCCTGAGGTTATATCTATTTTTCCTGTAGACTATTTTAGTCCCAAAACATTTGATACTCGTGAATTGGAAGTAACTCCGCGAACATATTCTATTCATCATTTCTCAGGTTCTTGGCTCAAAGATTCTAAGAAAAAAATGAGAAAGTTTAAGTGGTATCGTTTTTTGGGATTCTTTTTTAAGAAATACCGTATGTCATAAAAGCGTTTTAAGAAGTTGTAAGATTAAGAAGATAAGTTGTAAAGTAATTTTGTGATATGAAGAATATAATATGTGGTATCGATGATCAGTATTGTCAACATTGTGGAGCTATGTTGCTATCTTTATTTGAGTCTAATCCGGGGGCTATTACAATATATGTTTTATCATTAGAACTATCAGAGAAAAGCAAAAACTTATTGAAGGAGTTGGTGGATAGTTATCAAAAACAAATTCATTTTATAGATATACCTTCAGAGCTAGTATTAAATTTTCCAATGAAATCAACCGATTATCCTTCTTTGGCAACTTATTTGCGTTTGTTTATCCCTCAGCTGTTACCTTTTGAAGTTGACAAGGCTTTATATGTTGATTCAGATATTATTTTTAAAAAAGATATCTCTGCTTTATATGATTCTGATATAACAAATTATGCTTTAGCTGGCATGGAGGATGCTCCAAATCAGAATGCTTTAAGATTGGGATTTCCAGAATCGGATTTGTACTTTAATGCAGGATTTGTGTTGTTGAATGTGAAATATCTGCGTGATATGGATTTCACGAATAAGGCGATGGCGTATATTCGTGATTGTCGAGAGAAAATTGTCCTTCATGATCAGGATGTTCTGAATGCATTACTTCATGGGAAAGTACTGTTTGTGCCAATCAAATGGAATATGTTGGATTGCTTTTATAGAAAACCACCTTTTATTGCGAAGAAATATATGCGAGAACTGCATGAAAATCTAGACTCTCCAGCGGTGATACATTTTTCTGGTCCTTTAAAACCTTGGCATCATGGATGCCCGCATCCTTTGAGAAAGGAATACTTTAACTATTCAAGAAAGCTTTCATGGGGATGTCAAAGCCCCGATTATTACTATGTTTTTAGCGCTTTTAAGTTTCCTGTTAGTTTGTTTATATGGCTTGGCTGCACTTTGGAGAAAGCCGAGAGACTAGACAGAAAAATCCGTTTTAAAAAGAAGAGATGATTTTGTCAAATTTGGTGCGAATTGTTTTATAAAGTAGGATTTGTAAGTTATATTAAGTATGTTGTCAATCATTATATGTTCAATTTCTTTAAAATATTTAGAGGCGTTAGAAGCTAATATACGAAAAACAATTGGCATCAGTCATGAAATTATTGCTGTTGATAATCGTGAGAAACGATGGCCGATAGCAAAAGTTTATAATTATGGTGCACAAAAAGCTAAGTATCCTTATCTGTTTTTTGTTCATGAGGATGTTAATTTTCATTCTAACGGTTGGGGGGAAGTAATTGTGAATAAGCTTGCAGAACCAGATTGTGGGGTTATAGGTTTTGGAGGTTCTAAAGTTAAATTATCTAGTTACTCTGGGTGGTATCAGTGCGGTGAATGTACGGTTAATTACTTTTATCAGAACCTTCATAATGGGTTGACTGCATTTCGTGCCTCTAATACATATTTAGAACGTTCTTTTGAGGAAGTTATAGTATTGGATGGGTTGGGGCTATTTGTTAGGAAAGATGTTTGGAAACAATATCCATTTGATGAAGAACTATTAACAGGATTTCATTGTTATGATATTGATTTTACTCTACAAATCGCACATGCTCATTTTAAAAATTATGTGTGTTGTTCAAACCAGGTTCTAATTGAACATTTTTCTATGGGAAGTATGGATGAAAAATGGTTCTCCGCTACTATTTGTTTACATAAAAAATGGAAATATTTATTACCTATAAAAACTAATGATGTTAATATCTCTGATAAGCGTTTGATGCGTTATGAGGAAAAAATTTCTTATGATTTTTTACATAGAATTTTAAGAACGAATTGTAGCCGATCAGATAAAAGAAAGGTATTATATGAATTTTGGTCTCGTCCTTTTTCT
This sequence comes from Bacteroides caccae, assembly GCF_002222615.2. Taxonomy (NCBI): domain Bacteria; kingdom Pseudomonadati; phylum Bacteroidota; class Bacteroidia; order Bacteroidales; family Bacteroidaceae; genus Bacteroides; species Bacteroides caccae. The sequence goes on from NZ_CP022412.2 coordinate 1,163,100, forward strand.
TGGAAACATCTTTTACATTGTATTGGTTGCACATTCAAATACTTAAAAAGATAGTTGCATATTGCATAGGTCTTTTATTGTTTACATTAAATTGAGAAATGTATTTATGGAAAAAAAACAAATAACAGTAACATCTCCTTTGTTGCCACCACTTGATGAGTTTGTTGAATACTTGCGTGATGTTTGGAATAGGAAGTGGATTACTAATAATGGATATTATCATCAAGAACTAGAAAAAGCCCTTTGTACTTATTTAGGTATTGAGTACATTTCTGTTTTTACTAATGGAACACTTCCACTTATTGCTGCTTTACAAGCTTTACGTATATCGGGAGAAGTAATTACTACCCCGTATAGTTTTGTAGCTACGACTCATTCTATTTGGTGGAATGGTATTAAGCCAGTTTTTGTTGATATAGATCCACGAACAGGAAATTTGAATCCGGACTGTATAGAGGCAGCTATCACGCCATATACAACTGCAATTATGCCAGTTCATGTATATGGTATGCCTTGTGATACAAAGCGAATACAAAATATTGCGGATAAATATGGATTGAAAGTAATTTATGATGCAGCGCACGCTTTTGGTGTAAAGGTTGATGGGGAGTCTATTTTGAATGCAGGTGATATCAGTACGCTTAGTTTTCATGCAACTAAGACTTATAATACTATAGAAGGAGGTGCATTAATATGTCATAGTACTCACATGAAGCAACGGATAGATTATTTAAAGAACTTTGGCTTTGCAGATGAGACGACAATTGTAGCACCTGGTATTAATGCTAAAATGGATGAAATCCGTGCTGCATATGGGATTTTAAATTTAAAATATATTGATGCAGCAATTGAATCAAGACATCGGGTTGCACTTCGATATCGTGAAGCTTTATATGATGTTGAGGGTATTTCATTTTTTGAAGATATTCCAGGTGTGCGGCATAATTATTCTTATTTTCCAATATTTGTAGATGCAAATAAGTATGGAATGTCACGAGATGAGCTTTATTTTAAAATGAAGGCTGCGAATATATTAGGACGACGTTATTTTTATCCTCTTATAAGCACTTTTTCTACTTATCGAGGGTTACCTTCTGCTTCTTCTGCAAATTTACCAGTTGCTACACGTATGGCACAAGAGGTTATTTGCTTGCCGATACATCACGAGCTCAGTAATGATGATGTAAATCATGTAATATCCATTATTTGTAAATAATCATGTGTACCTCTTTTTATACAAATGATGAGCTATTGGATTTAGGCTTTCAATGTGTTGGCTCCCACGTACTTATAAGTCGTAAAGCTTCGCTTTATGGTACCAAAGGAATGCAAATTGGTGATAATGTACGAATAGATGATTTTTGTATTTTGTCAGGTGAGATAACTCTAGGTTCAAATATTCATATCGGTGCATATTCGGCTCTTTATGGAAGTATGGGGATTGAATTGGAAAATAATACTGGAATTTCTCCACGTTCTACACTTTTTAGTGCAATGGATGATTTTGGAGGAGATTTTATGATAGGACCTATTCATCCTCAAAAATTTACACATGTGACTGGAGGGCGGATTTTATTAAAACAGTATTCACAGATAGGAGTGAATTGTATTGTATTTCCTAATGTTACGCTTGAAGAGGGTAGTGTTGCAGGAGCTATGTCTTTAATAAATAAATCTCTTCCTGCATGGACAATATCCGCTGGTATACCTGCGCGTGTTATTCGTGAACGTTCTCGAATGTTGTTAAGTTTAAAGTAATTTTTCTGTTTGGCTATAAACTGGTTTATTAATAATATAATTAAATGGAAACAATTTTTTCAGATAGTAAAATGGATATAAAACCTTTGGTTTCAGTATGCATGATAACATATAATCAATCTTTGTATATTAAGCAGGCGATTGAGGGAGTACTTATGCAAGAAACAGATTTTCCATTTGAATTCATTATTAGTGATGATTGTAGTACAGATAGTACACGCAAGATATGTCAATACTACAAAGAACTGTATCCTGATAAAATAACACTTTTACTTCCTGAAAAGAATTTGGGAATAAGTGATAATTTTTACACTACCTTATTTAGTGCTACAGGAAAATATATTGCATTTTGTGAAGGTGATGATTATTGGATTGATTCACATAAACTACAGAAGCAAGTTGCCTATTTGGAAACTCATCCCAACGTAGGTTGCGTGTATACTGATTTTAATCGATTGTGGCAAGCTAATGGCTTCCTTGAATGCTCTGTATTTCATACTAATTCAAAATGGTTTCCCTTGCATAGCGATTTAGCTACATTTGTTTGTACTCCCTCATATTTAGCTCCTTGTACATGGATGTTTCGTAAAGAATTGTTAGTTAAACCTTCTTTTGAATCGGTTGATTCAACATTTGTGCTATTTGCTCATATGCTTTCAAAAACTGATATCTATTTTTTACCTGATACTACAAGCGTATATCGTCTCTTACCAGAGAGTGCTAGTCATTCGAATTCTTTAGAAAAAACATATATGAGAGTGTCAGGATTGTATACAGCTCAAATGGAATTGGTAAAGTTATATAATCTTCCAATGAATATAAAAGAAGAAATAGATGAGAAGTATTATTTAACTTATTTGAGACTTTTGGCTGCTTTTGGAGATAAAGATGTTATAATTGAGATGAGACGGGCATTGCGAGGAAAACGATTGAGCTTTTATCAATATTTTCGGTTGCAGGTGGCGCGTACTCAGTTAGGGCGTAAGATAATACGAATACTTTATAAATTCTATTTTCATAAATATCAGCGTCTATGAGAAGATACTCTTATTGGGATAGCTAACTTATGTTAGATCTGAGGAAGAATCAATTTTTAAACTTTAATGTTTAATTCATTCTAAATCAATTTTATTTGTTTGTATAATTTTCATCTGCTTTTTATTACCTGTGTAATAGACAGATATACACGATGTCTCCCAATCTAAATATTCTCCGAATCTCCAAACATATGGGTCTAGCCACCATGAGAAGGTTTTTCGTTCATAATTGACTTCACCACTATCTGATTGTATGTAAGTTTTGATTAGGTTTTGGTATTGTATGTAGGTTTGTTTTGACTTAGGAACAACGTAGGCCATATGTATTATAGTTAATGCAGCAATTATGTTGGAAACTTTTTTAAACCATGAAGAAGAACTTGTTACAAAGGAGCTGATACTTTTTATGAAAAGTATAATAGAAAATAATTCTATTCCAAATAATTGCCGTGCATTTCGATAGCCAATGAATAAACTAAAAGCGCAGTTGATAAAGATTATGTAAAAATAGAATTGATTGTCATAGATAAATTTTCTAAAGATGTGTGTATTGTATTTTTTTTCATATAGTAGCATGCCCCCAAGTAAAAAGAAAAGAATATAGAATGCTTTGAGCTGACTAGCCAAGGCAAGACATGTCTCCCAAATAGAAACGTGGTCTAGTAATGCTCGATCACGGGCTGCTGGGGATAGGCATACTAACAATGTTCCAATCCAAAAGCCAACCATCATGCTGATTTCTGCCTTTTTTGTTTTTTGTTTTTTATAGTGTAAGCAGTAATTGAGAAATAAGGCTCCAGAGATACCTATAACTAATGCTTCATGCGTCCAGCTTGTAATAATGCTAAATAGAAATAAAAATATAGTAGCTGGCCAATGGATATTTTGGGCATGTTTTACTTTGCAATAGACGAAAAGAAAAAATAGGCAAAGAAGTGCACTCCAAACATAGTTAATAGCGCATACCATTGGTAAAAGAATATCAGCTGGATGAGGTAATAAGAACCATACAGAAGAAATCCCTATCGTCCAATAAGGAAAACTGAATATATTTTTTTTGTTTGATAATCTGATTATTAGCGCTGTGAGTAATAAGAAGAATAATACATTAATCCAATTGAACCATTCTTTTCCTAAAATACCTGCGAACCCCTGTTCAATGATATGGGGAATTGTACGCCCATTAACAAAAAAATAATGATTATATTGCGAATGTATAATGTCTGATGTTGATAATATCTTCTGCTCAAAGCCTATAAATGTTCCTTCAAAAAAGGATTTAGCTGCCTTTGGTGTTAAAAAAAAAGAATACAAATAGTCGTCAGATATCCATGGTGTATACAAATTTATTAGATAGAATAGAATACCAACTATCGAGAGAAATAAACTGATTTTTAGCAGTGGTGTTTTTTTATACATTCTATTTATTGCTTTGTCCCATTATACTCTCTTGCAATGTATGCTGGGCGGTTTTTTGTTTCGTTAAAGATTCGTCCAATATATTCACCTATAACACCTAAAGATAGTAGTTGTATTCCTCCTAAAAAGAGAATCGTGACTAATAGTGTTGGAAATCCTTGTACTTTTTCTCCCCAAATTAATGTTTTTATCATGACAATACACATATAAATAAAAGCGATCAATGATATAATGATTCCAGCAAAAGTCGAAATACGTAAAGGGGCTATGGTAAAAGAAGTTATCCCTTCCATAGCTAGACTCAGTAGACTGAAGAAGTTGAATGAAGAGTTACCTGCAATGCGATTCTCCTGCTCAAATTTAATTTCTTTTTTACGAAAGCCAATCCAACAATACATGCCTTTAGTATATCGTTGACTCTCGCGAAGCTTTTTTAGTGCATTGATACAACATCGATCTAATAATCTAAAATCTCCTACATTCGTGAGAATTTTAATACGTGTAGTTTTTTGCAGCAATTTATAAAACAGTAAAGATAAATGTTTACGTATTAAGCTTTCCTTACCTCGGGTTATACGTTTCGCATATACGTCTTCATAACCTTCTTCCCAATATCTTAGCATTTCTGGAATCAGATAAGGAGGATGCTGTAAGTCGGCGTCCATAATAATTACACAATCTCCTGTTGCGTAATCAAAACCTGCTAGCATTGCGGATTCTTTTCCAAAATTTCGAGATAGATCAACAAAGTTTATTCTATTATCTTGTTGTCTCAAAGATTTTATGATTTCTAATGTTTTATCATAACTACCATCATTGATAAATAAAATCTCCCATTCATATTGTGAATGAGTCTCCATCACTTCTTTCATTTTTAAATATAATTCTGGTAGAGAAAGTTCTTCATTATAGGCTGGTATAAGAACACTGATTTTACTCATATCTTTTTATTTGAAAAGAGGTTGTAGGTATAACAAAAATAGATACATAAACAATATTTGATCGTCTGAGCATACCTGACTTCATGTATCAATATTTAACAGAGGACGTTTGTAGAATGATTTTTTCATAAACATTTTTCTGACGTTTAGGTATATAATGTTGCAATATTATGAATAATATATTATAAAAACAAGAAAAGCCTGATTAAATATGATAAATAGCTAATAATAACTGAGACTGTTATTTTCAATTTATTTTTTAAGTTTGAGCATAAAAGGGCCAGTTAATAATTTTAGATTTTCCTTATTGGGGCTCCGCATAGAGCTGATATTCATTAAACCTTTCATTCTTGATTAATACGATCCTTGATTTTGGAGTAATCCATATACATAGAGGATAGGTGTTTTCTTCTTTATACACGAATAACTCTTCGCGTTTTTTGAGGAGAATATCATCCGTTTCGTCATAAATAGGAGTTGTATTATATAGCGAATTTATATAGTCAGTGAGTATTTTTTTACTTCGTATAAGAAAGGCGGGTCTGTCGTTCTTTTCCTTGTCGCGAAGATACACGGATACAGAAGGGATTCCTTGATGCATATCCTCATACGTGATAAATTCATAATCGTTTAAAACATCTTCGTATCCTGTCGCATGTCCGATAGAGCCTTTTATGTCTTTCCAATTATAGCAAAGAAAATCTTTAGTGTTCGTAATCTCTATTTCTACGGTGTCACTGCTGATTACTTCTTTGTTTTTGTATCCTGACACATACGCTTTGTATTTTCCCGGGCTATAAAAAGAATGAGACCATTGACGTATGAAATTGGCGCTACCTTCTGTATGTTTGAATATTTTCAGGCTACCGTCTAAATTAGAAACTTTCCACGTGATTGAATCGTAAATGTCGAATAGAGAAAACATAATGAAATAATCATTGGGAAATAAGCCAAAAACGGCATAATCGAAAATGTTTTTCCGTGTGTCTTCTATCTCTAATTTTAACGGAATGATTTTCTCCGTATTATTTTCCTCCTCGTCGTTTATCTCAGGAAATGTGCTGTTGTCCGTATCTGAGCATGACGAGATAAATAATAAAATGAACAAAACATTAAGTAGATTTTTCATAATGGCGTTTAGTTTAGTGTGTTAATAATCTAGTTTGTGGTGCGTAATTCCCAATATAAAAATATGAGGATATACTTTATTGATTATGTTGAATGTTCTGCGAGCAGTTGCTTCAGACCATTTTTAAAGTTGTCTAATGCATAATTTGTACTTTTGAGTGCTTCAAGGAATTTTTCATACATTTCTTTATCGGTTTCTTCTGCTTTATTTCTCATATAAAGACAAAACTTCTTTTCAAGTTCTTCGGTAGTGTTTGTCAAGTCACTCAAAAGGCGTAATACTTTGCGATTTGAAATTGTTATTTTAATTTGGTCGCAGGATATAATTAGGAACACAATCAGTGAATGAAATGAGGTATCTGGTTTGTAATTCCTGTGCTGATTGTAGTATATATATATCTTGTCGAAAGCACTACTTGTTTTCATGACAATATCATACACGCATTGGTCCCGCTCTGCAGATTCCGGAAATGAGGTAGAGGAGAAGTTACAAAGAGTGCTTAATAAATGCAACAGAAACATGATCTTTGACTGTCCTTCCACTTCTATCAATTGTTTTTCTAATTGATCAGCTTGTTCTTTTGTCGCTTTTTTAATTTTGGTATCAAATTCGTTTTTGTCTTCCTCAAATATTTTTTTATAGTAGTTTCCTGACTTTTGGAGCTCTCGTTTCTCGAATTCTCTCTTCTTGAAATCAATAAGGCTGAGAAACATTGGCAGCCCGATGCTTATGATTCCCATGAGTACTGCCCAAACGGTTATCCATAGGTTTAAATTATTCATTTCTCTGGATAGACGGGTGTCAGCAACTGTTTGGATTTCTCCGAGTTTCATTGAATAATGTTTGTCTATTTGTTTGATAATGGATTCTAAAAGTATGGCAGTAACATTTGAGTCTGTTTTTTGTATGAGTGGCAAGTCGATGACAACATCTTTTGTCAAGGAATCAAACTTCTTGGCACATGCTTTATTGTGTTCGTTTATCTTATAACTAATGTTGAATAAAGCACAAATAAAGATACCCAACACTATTATAACAATGCATATATTAAATCGTTTGATAGCTGAAATCTCCCAATGGAATTTTTCATATTCAATTTTATCTTTATCGTTTTCTACCTTTTGTATATCTTTATTTTCACTCATCGTTTCTCTCGTTTAAATTGAATACTAAGTTACTTATCTCAAAGTTACTGTCGGGCGCAGCTTCTTTATGTGGTAATAGCGAATGGAACATAAAGTATTTGCGATAGTCATTTTTATGAAACTCTTTGATCTCGTCGGTGATACTTTTAAATACAAGTTCGTCATGCGTAAAGATGACAAGCTGTAATTTACTTCCGATTTTGTCCGGTTGTTCGCTATTATCTTTCCCGTTTTCGAAAATGCTCTTGTATGCTGTAAGTATTGCTTTAACAAAATGCTTAATGTTTCTCCTGTTGTGGAAATCGCTAGCATAAAAGATGTCATCCAGCATAATAGGCAATTTTACTTTGAGTTTCTCCATCACGGCAAATGAGAACGCCATATTCAGGATTGTGTTGAAAAGGTGGAATCTGAAAGTGTTGAAGTGCTTTTTTACCGAGATAGTGCTTCCGCTTGTCTTGTCTTGTATCATACAAGCTAGATATTTGTTCTCTTTTGAATCTGTAGCAGGAGTATATTTACCATTTTCTTCTTTGATTAACATATTGTCCCAAGTCCAGATAAGTTCTTCGTCTTCACTGAGGAAGTGTGACATTATATTTTGTATAATGTCTCTGTTGATTCTGCTCACTTCCTCTTGTAATTTGGATGATATCTTCTTGTTTATGATTTTATAAATCTGGTATGCATCCTGCTTAATACATTGAATGAGATTGTATTGACTGATTCTGTCCTGATATTCTTTTTGAGCCAACTCTAAGGCATGGATTTCTTTTGCTAATTGGTCGTTTTCTTTTACTCTGTTGATTAACTCTTTTGACGAATATGTGTTATATGTTTCGATGATTTTCGACAATTGTAATGCACCGATAAGTTCATTCCTTTCTTTTTCCCATTTGGGCAGAGTGGGAATCAGTTCCATTGTGATGAAGGAGAGGATTTCCCTGCAATTATTTTTCAAAGCGTTCAAGCCGCTTATTGTTATGGGAACTGCGTTATCTTTATCTTTCTGTATATGATCGATTACATTGTAGAAGTCATCGTCTATTTGTTTTAATATGTTATGGATGTATTCGTCTTTAAACCTTAAGTTTTGGAGAGGAAGACTGTCTTTTATATATTTTATTTCCGCATCAATCTTTTCCCGGAGTTCGTGTATGTTATTAAGTGCTCTGACCAGATTATCCAGTTGGGTGATTATCTTCCTTTCGCTGTTTACTCCTATAGGAGTTGTATCAGAAATGTTCTTCTTGCCTGTCGACAGTGTGAATTCTGAAATAATACTTGCAAGGTGAATGATTTTATTTGCATGCTCTATGGTTTTATTGACATCCGGCATTGTTAAAACCTCAGGAAGATTGTAGAGGAAATTTTTCAAAGATTGCTCTCCGGGTTTTAAATTCATTAAAAAGTCGATATGCGTGAAGAATTCATTATTCCTTTTGATAGTGTCCCGTTTGGCATCAATCTCTTCGCTACTGATATTCTCCTCTACTTTGATATTAGACTGGTAAATGGCAAGCTTATAGACTAACCTGTTGAGCCAATTCAATTCGCCCATATCCAGCGCGTTGGCTATTTGCATTCTCAAGGAGTCGTGGCCGCCATGTTCAATCTTCATTTGCCCCAGGCGTATTACTTCATATTCAGAGATAAAAAAGCCATATTTGAGGCAATTGGATAGTACTCCTTGTTCCGCTTGTAGGGGTATTTCATTCGTAAATTCTTTTTGGGAACCATTTACCCACATTTTTACGTTTACATCATTACATGTCCAATTAGACATATATCTCTTAAATTTACCGGCTTCTGTATCTTCTCTTTTGCCATAGTCGCGTAAACGTGCTTCACCGATTTCTTTTCTGTATATATATTCGATGCCTTGGTATACGGAACTTTTTCCTACTCCGTTTACTCCCAGTATAATGGCTGAACAAGGGTTTTCATCCTCCGGAGAATATTTGAAAGATACTCCGTAAGGATATTGGTTATCTCCTTTTCCCGGAAATTTGCGGAAGTTCTCAAAAGAGATTTTGGCGATTCTAAAGTCTTCATTGATTAGTTCCGGGTTAAACACTGCTTCCCAATCGATATTTATATCTTTTTCTTCGTCGATAAAACAGGAATTTCTGTCATATACAGGATCGAATGTACTACTGTCAGCAGTATCTGCCTTATCTTCTTCTCTATTTGCCGGTTTGCCGAATATACGTTTGCAAATTTTGTTTATAACAAGAAATTCATTCCCTCCTTTTCCGATAGTATAATTTAAAAATAAATGTTTTACCAATCTGTTTTGGGGAATCTTTTTCATTAATTCGGTCAGTAGTTTTTCATAGTTTTTTTGTGCCATATATCAAGAAATATATTAGTAAAAGTAAAAACTCTTTTCGAAGATATTTTTGCAGATTTGTTGCAGAATATCATTTCTCAAGCTTTCTTTTTTTAAAACAAAATCATAAAGTCTTTTGATGTTGTTGTCTTCTAATTCTGTTTGGATAATATCATTATTCTTAAGCATGGGAATTTCTGATCTAATTGTGCTATATGCTGAACATAATAGAATTGCCAATTGGAATTTTCCATCGAGCTCTTTGTCAAAAGCAAAGGCCTTTCCTTCTTGCTCTTTCTGTAATATAGTTGCCCAATATTTATTGTTCTCATTTCCTGGCTCTTCTGTCAATTTGTTTATTTTTGTCAATAAGTTGTTGTCCAAATCTCTGTAATTCTTAATGTATTCATAAAGAAATTTATAACATTCGGAACTACTGTAATCATTGCTTGTATTGTGAAATTCTGTCATGCACTTTTCAAACCTACTTTTCCAAAGCTTTAGTAGTTCTATCTGAATTTCCTTAGTCTCTTCTTTGCTTAATCCGAATAAAGAGAGTTTGAAAATATAGTTTTTCATTTCATAAAATGTATCGAGTATGCGTGCAAAGGCAGAGGACAGTTCATTATAAGCGTTTTCGAAGCTATGTGGATAATATATATGCTCTGTTATACATCCTGATATTTCGTAGCTGTCGTAGCTTTCTTTCATATAATCGTGATCAATCAGCCAACGTGTAATCGGGATACATTGGTTTTGTTTCTGATCGGGCGCTATTGCAGCACAATACATTGGCATATCATCCTTGACGGGCATCAGATATCTTTTGAAAGAATAGTCCGATAATCCATATAGTTCTTTGTTGTCAAGTGAATTGGTCAGGGCCTGCAAGAGATATGTTTCCAAAATAGTCTTTGGTACGGAAGATACACTAAGTTTCTTTTTCAGTTGTACAATAAGTGAGAGACTTAAGTTTATCATTTCGATAAACTTAGGAATCCTTTCTCCGGAGCGGAACATACGTGTCCACATCGATTTACGTTCAGGGGAAGATAACTTGATATATTTAGGCACTACACTCCCTTCATCAATTTGCGCATCCATGGCTATATGTAAATCTTTTTCAAAGTCGATGTCGGTCTTATGTACAAGGATATTGTTGTATAATCCCCGGTAGGTGATGCCATATCTGAGGCGGGCGTACTTGTTGGACGCTGTCTGATTTCTGCTCGCATTGTCTATCAATTCATGTTGGCAGAAAAAATGCCAGGAGACAAACTCATTGATAGCGGTAGAACCTGCGAACTTTCCCGATAATGCTTGGGAAAATGAGTTAACATAGTTGGCAGGGATAACCATTTCTTCAAGTCCATTGACATAGATAGGACTATAATCAATGAATAAAGGAGTCATGATGTCATTGCTCTTAAACCAAGTTTCTATACAAGGGTATAGTTCTTCTGCCAATTCGTATCCGATTAAAAAGCGTATGTCTTTGGGGTCAAGATGTTGGCTGGTGGCGTTGACGGACAAAAGGAAGTTGTCTAATGCCTTTTTGTTTTTGATATATAAATTAATAGACAGCAAGTAATTTATCCATATAACCAAACTTCTTTCTGTCTGATAGACAATATATTCTTCGTCCTCGTTGTTAGCTTCTAAATCAAGAAGATGAGATACACGATTGTAAACCTTTCTGTATAAATCTTTGTGCTGATCGGGAAGGAATAAATCAAATTTACTTAGTGCATCCGTTGTTAATGGATAGGGAGAGAAAGGCACAATTCTGAGTTCATTCCGGGTCTCGTTAAGGAAAAATCTTATTTTGCTGAATTCTGGATCTGTAGACTGTGCATTTCTTTTGTTTATAGGATAAAACAATATTGTCCAACTTTTTCTTGTTGCATTCTCTCCGTTTTCCAATAGAACAGGTTCGTCCAATGAATAAATTTGTGCTTCGGGGAAGTTCTCTTCCAGTGCAGTTTGTATTTTATTTTCGTCGAACTCTCCTGGATGATATATGATAGGGAATTCTAAATCATAAGGTCCTCCTTTAAGGAATGCTGACATTTCATAATTGACGAATGTGACTGCTTGCTGCTCATTTCCGGTCCGGAAGTACATATTGATATTTAGGTTTTCCAGTCTGTTGTTTTCTAAGAGAAAAAGGGTAGCGTTTTTTATATTGATCTTGTTACATTCATTCGCATTTTCAGATTGAGAAATATTGTTTAAATTTTTTATAAGTGTCTCTATCTTTTTGAATGTGCTTCCATAGAACACACTGTCGTCAATTAGTAAATAATTATGCTTTGGGGGCATTTGTGCAAAATGAAAAGGCAGAGCATGTTCTGTTATTACTTTATCCCAGATCGAAGGAGAAAACGTCTTGCTTTCCCGAAGGATGACGTCAATTAAACGGGGGCACTTACGTGCTATAGCCACAATATAGTCATATTGTGGCGCTGTCAAGAGACTTAACCATTTCATGGCTTCTTCTCCAAAAGTTCCCATAAACGCAGACCTAACCATTTTTCTGTAATCCTGTTGCTTTTCTAATCAAAATGATTCCAAAGTTACAATAAATTTGTATATTCTCGTATATTTCATGGTATTTTATTTTTTTTCAAGAGAATTATTGGGCATGCCTTGAATTTTTGAACCTATGTTTCACTATTGATACAAATTTTAGTATGCTAAATATAGTATCCCGCCCCTGCAACATAGATAGGTTGCGTAGGCTTCCCAATATTTTGCAGCTTACCTTCTGCCTTTAGCCTGCGTATTTGCCGGCTGGCCATACTTTGAGTGAAGCTGCAAAGAGACTGCATATTAGTACGAGTCAAGACAGGATGCGTTGCAAAATATTCCGTGAGTTTCCGGTCAATTTCTTCTTCTGAAAGAGAGGCGGAATGCGGTTTATATTTCGAACGCCGCAGGTGTGTGGTCATACACAAACTTTTCAAGTCTCTGTCGGCCTGGAAGTTGATGGATTTTAGTTTCACTTTGTCGGCACGGGTAGTAAGTGAGTGTATGGGTTCGGCGGCTTGCAACGTGATTTGAAAATACCCGATCCCGTCCAGATGCACTCTTTCTCCTTCGCGCAGATGATTGCCCATGCATCTGCTCAGTTCCATTAACATTGCCTCTACTTCTGCTTTTCCGAAAGTAGTTGCCATGTGGATTTCTTTTGCTAGTCGCTGAGTAGTGACATGTTGAAAATTAACTACGCGAGGGTGGTAGCTTGGTTCTTCCCCTTCTTTTTCCGGTTGGGGATTCTTATAAAACTCGAATTGTATTGCCATTGCTGTTTCAATTTAATGGTGATTTATGTATTATGTTACTTAGGCTGTTGCTATATCTTGCCTTCATTCCTTTCTTTTCCTACCTATGCTTCTATCGTTCCACTCCGGTAGACGGTTCTTTGCACTTCAGTAGACAGAACTTTTTACTGGAGTAGACAGGCCTGTGCACTGGAGTGGAACGGTTGGAATGTTCCTTCAAAGATACAACAATATTGGGCGGAAAACAAGTAAATGCTTAGTTGTTTATACGTAAATAATAGTTTAATTTCATATTGGATAAGGTTATCCGGCATTAGGTAAGCAGAGTTGTGCTGACTATGAGAAATACTCTGAAAAACAATGAGAAATACCCGAATTTTGAGCCGAGATGTGGAATAAACTATGAGAAATGCCTGTTTGAAAAAGTATTTCTCATAGTACATCTATTTGATTGACTACACTTTAACTGAAAAGTATGAGAATATGAGAAATGAAATTGAAAAATCTTTTCTAGTAGAAAGAAGAACCAGCGCTTTTAAAATTTGTTTGTATGGAATATTTACAGTACTTTTGTCTCCGGTAATAATCGCCCTACACAAACATGCAGGACAAACTAAATAAGTAATGAGAATAACACAAATTAGAGACGACGGCAGAGTGAACACTTTGCGGACGTTGAAAATCGAACAGCTCGTGGAGCAAATGAAAGTGGAAACTAAAGCACAACTCGTCTCAGGAATGAGAGAAGTCCTGCCTTATATATTTCCGGGAGATAAAAATGACTATGTACAGAAAGTGCCGAAGTTGCTTCCTGCGGCTGCCTTTGTCCGTAAGAATGGGGTAATGACAATGGACGAGTACAACGGAGTGGTGATGCTTCAAGTGAACAATCTCTCCGGACCTATGGAAGCGGATGAGGTGAAAGAACGTGTGAAGGAGTTTCCGCAGACCTATCTTGCTTTTACCGGTTCTTCCGGAAAGTCGGTAAAGATATGGGTACGCTTTACTTATCCTGACGATCTTTTGCCGGGCAACCGTGAGCAAGCGGAACTTTTCCATGCGCACGCTTACCGGCTCGCCGTGAAATTTTATCAACCGCAGCTTCCTTTCGATATCGACTTGAAAGAACCTTCACTAGAGCAATATTGTCGTCTGACCTTCGACCCCGAACTGTATTTTAATCCCGAAGCGATGCCTGTCTATATGAAACAGCCTATGGCTATGCCGGGAGAAACGACCTATCGCGAACAGGTGAAGGCGGAAACCTCGCCTTTGCAACGGCTTGTACCGGGATATGAGAGTTATAAAGCTCTTTCCGTACTTTTTGAGGCGGCTTTTGCGCGGGCTTTGGATGAGCAGCATGGCTATCAGCCGGGAGATGATATACATTCCTTGCTGGTTTGTCTGGCCGGACATTGTTTTCGTGCCGGTATTCCCGCAGAGGATACAGTGCGGTGGACTCGTGCCCATTACCGCTTGCCGGATGATGAATTTCTGATCCGTGAGACAGTGCAGAATGTATATCGCACTTGTAAAGGGTTTGCGGATAAAAGCAGTCTGCTGCCGGAACAACTGTTTGTGATGCAAATGGATGAGTTTATGAAACGTCGTTATGAGTTTCGTTTCAATCAGTTGACCTCGCAAGTGGAATGCCGGCAACGGAACAGTTTTGATTTTTATTTTCGTCCGGTAAATAAGAGGCTGATGGCAAGTATTACCATGAATGCGCAATACGAAGGGCTTAAATTGTGGGACAAAGACGTGGTGCGTTATCTGAACTCAGATCATGTGCCGGTTTATCAGCCTATTGAAGAGTTCCTTTATGATCTCCCCCGTTGGGACGGCAAAGATCACATCGGAGATCTGGCAAAGCGGGTTCCTTGCAATAATCCCCATTGGGCACAGTTGTTCCGTCGTTGGTTTCTCAGCATGATAGCTCATTGGCGTGGACTGGGTAAAAATCATGCAAACAGCACTTCGCCTATATTAGTCGGTCCGCAGGCTTACAGGAAATCTACGTTTTGCCGCCTGATTCTACCGCCGTGTTTGCAGGCGTACTATACGGATAGCATTGACTTTAGCCGGAAACGGGATGCGGAGTTGTATCTGAATCGTTTTTTGCTGATTAATATGGATGAGTTTGACCAGATAGGTATCAATCAGCAGCCTTTCCTTAAACATATCATGCAAAAGCCGGTCGTTAATACACGGCGCCCGAATGCTTCGGCGGTAGAAGAACTTCGCCGCTACGCTTCTTTCATCGGAACAAGCAATCATAAGGATTTGCTGACAGATACTTCCGGCAGTCGTCGTTATATAGGTGTGGAGGTTACGGGAGTGATTGATGTGGTTCGTCCTGTTGATTATGAACAGCTTTATGCGCAGGCAATGGCGGCGCTCTATCACAATGAACGGTATTGGTTTGACGAAAAGGAAGAAGCCATTATGACGGAAGCCAATCAGGAGTTTGAACAGTCACCGCTTATCGAACAGCTGTTTCTTGTGTATTACCGCGTTGCGGACGATGAGGAAGAAGGAGAGTGGATACTTGCTGCCGATATATTGCAACGGATACAAAAGGCGAGTAAAATGAAATTCTCTTCCGGTCAGGTGAACTATTTCGGACGTATTCTGCAACGGTTGGGAGTGAAATCGTACAGGAAAACGCGCGGAGTTTATTATCATGTGGTGGCTGTCGCTCAAAAAGAGATACAGGGTAATTGCGAAAGACTTACCGGAAGAAAGACTTTATGACTCGGGAAATGAGAGTTTGTCGGATATATGATCGCTTTCTTACAAGCTCTTTTCGATAAATCGCGTTAATAATTCGGTGAAACTGCTGTCTGTTAATCGGTTTTATTGTATCTTTGCGGTCTTAACTTATTTAATGGCAAGTAATGAAGGAATTTCTACAATTGATGCGACGTTTTGTGTCGCCTTATAAGAAGTATATCGGCTGGGCTGTTTTGCTGAATATTTTATCTGCTGTATTCAATGTGTTTTCATTCACTTTTTTGATTCCTATTCTGAGTATCCTGTTCAAGACGGAAGGGGCTGATAAGGTCTATCATTTTATGGAATGGGGAAGTGGTGATTTGGCCGATGTTGCTAAGAATAACTTCTATTATTATATCAGTCAGATGATAATAGATAATGGACCTACTATGGCGCTTATCTTTTTGGGACTGTTCCTGATGATTATGACATTGTTTAAAACCGGTTGTTATTTCGCTTCTTCGGCTGTAATGATTCCGTTGCGTACAGGAGTGGTGCGTGATATCCGTATTATGGTGTATGCCAAGGTGATGCGTCTGCCGATGTCATTCTTCTCGGAAGAGAGAAAAGGAGATATTATCGCTCGTATGAGCGGGGATGTGGGTGAAGTGGAGAACTCCATTACCAGCTCGTTGGATATGTTGATGAAGAGTCCGATTATGATTATTCTGTATTTTGCGACACTGGTCATCACCAGCTGGCAGTTGACTCTCTTTACGATCGTTGTGTTGCCGGGAATGGGCTGGCTGATGGGTGTGGTAGGACGAAAACTGAAACGCCAGTCTTTGGAGGCGCAGAGCAAGTGGAGCGATACGATGTCGCAACTGGAAGAAACGTTGGGTGGCTTGCGCATTATCAAAGCTTTTATTGCGGAAGACAAAATGATTAACCGTTTCACCAAATGCAGCAACGAACTTCGTGACGCGACAAATAAGGTTGCCATACGTCAGGCTATGGCGCATCCTATGAGTGAGTTCTTAGGAACGATTCTGATTGTAGCTGTGTTATGGTTCGGCGGTACATTGATTCTGGGACAAAACGCATCGATTGACGCTCCGACATTTATCTTTTATATGGTGATCTTGTATAGCGTAATCAATCCGTTGAAAGATTTTGCGAAGGCAGGATACAACATCCCGAAAGGTCTGGCTTCAATGGAGCGTGTAGACAAGATTCTGAAAGCTGAGAATAAGATCAAAGAAATTTCGAATCCGAAACCGTTGAAGGGACTGAATGACAAAATTGAGTTTAAGGATATCACTTTCAGTTATGACGGTAAACGGGAAGTGTTGAAGCATGTGAACCTGACAGTTCCTAAAGGTCAGACGATCGCACTGGTAGGACAGTCGGGGTCGGGTAAATCGACGTTGGTGGATTTGCTGCCGCGCTATCACGATGTGCAGGAAGGAGATATCACAATCGACGGAACCAGTATACGTGATGTTCGTATTGCCGATTTGCGCAGTTTGATCGGTAACGTGAATCAGGAAGCAATCTTGTTTAATGACACATTCTTCAACAACATCGCTTTTGGTGTGGAAAATGCAACAATGGAGCAAGTGATAGAAGCTGCCAAGATTGCGAATGCACACGATTTTATCATGGAGAAGCCGGAGGGATATAATATGAATATCGGTGACCGGGGCGGTAAGTTGTCCGGTGGTCAGCGTCAGCGTATCAGCATTGCCCGTGCTATCTTGAAGAACCCGCCGATTCTGATTCTGGATGAGGCTACTTCGGCACTGGATACCGAATCGGAACGTCTGGTACAGGAAGCGTTGGAGCGTTTGATGAAGACGCGTACAACGATTGCCATTGCTCACCGTCTTTCTACTATTAAGAATGCGGATGAAATCTGCGTGCTCTATGAGGGAGAGATTGTGGAACGCGGCAAGCATGAGGAACTCATAGAACTGAACGGATATTACAAACGCTTACACGATATGCAGCAACTGTAACGGAATAATTATAATGGAACTTTTTTAAGTTGAATCTAATGAAAGGAATCTCTATAAAACGTTTTGAGTGCTACCTCTTATATCTGTTATCCATACACGTGGCAGCTCTCTTCATTTTCTTTATTTTCCGGTTCACACTGTTCTGTTCCATTGACTATCAATTCCCGGCAGAAATAAAGGGAGATGTTCTTTTGCAGTCCGGTGCTTTCCTCCGCGGACTCTGGTTTGACAATGTAATAGCTTGTTATATCCTGTTGCTCCCTCTGGCTGTTTTGTGGATAGCCGCTCTTTGTAACTACACCGCTAAATGGCTGTTTAGGTTTACAACGGTTTATTTTAGTTGTTTTTATTCGGTATCTTTTGTTATCGCTGCTGCCAATATTCCATATTTTGAATATTTCTTCAAAACGATTAATTCTTCTATTTATAATTGGTTCGGCTATGGCGGTACAACAGCTGGTCTGATGTTTGGGGAGTCTTCTTACTATTTTCCGATATTCCTCGGACTCCTGTCTATCGTGGTATTTGTTTGGGGAGCTTCTTCCCTTGCATCCTATTTCTATCGTAGGGCAGAAAAGGCTGCACCACAGATAAGTCTGTTGAGCCGGGTAGCTGTGTTGGTAGCAGGTGCAATTTGTATCGGGCTTTGCCTGTTCGGCATTCGTGGGCGTATGGGATATAACCCGATAAAAGTAAGTCAGGCATATTATTGTGAAGACCCGTTCCTGAATCAGTTGGGAGTGAATCCCGTCTTTAATCTGCTGACAAGTACACTGGATGATAACCGGAAAGAAAACCGGACTCTGCATCTGATGTCTGAGGAAGACGCTTTATCAAAAGTACAGAAATATTTGCATAGGCAAGGAATTGACCGGTTGTCTCCGATCGCACGGAAAGTAGAACGGGAAGGTACGCCTAATCGCAGGAACGTAGTTCTGGTCTTTATGGAGTCTATGTCCGCCAATCTAATGGGGACTTTTGGATCGGATAAGAAACTGACTCCCTATCTGGATAGCCTTTATCAGCAATCCTTGAGTTTCAGTCATTTCTACTCCTCCGGTATTCATACCAATCATGGTATTTATTCCACGCTTTATTCTTTTCCGGCTATCATGAAACGGAATGCCATGAAAGGTTCTGTGATTCCTGTCTATTCGGGACTGCCTACCGTATTGCAGGAGAACGGATACTGTAACCTGTTCTTTATGACTCACGAATCGCAGTACGACAATATGAATGCTTTCCTTCGCACGAACGGCTTCGACGAAATCTACGCTCAGGAGAATTATCCTTCGGAAAAAGTAGTGAACAGCTTCGGTGTGCAGGATGACTTCATGTATCAGTATGCACTTCCTATTTTGAATGAAAGGGCCGGGACGGGGAATCCGTTCTTCAGCGTATTGCTGTCTATCAGCAATCATCCCCCTTATGTGATTCCGCCCTATTTTCACCCGCATAGTGATGTGCTCGAAGAACAGATTGTAGAATATGCCGACTGGTCTATCCGGCAGTTTATGCAGGCTGCGGAAAAACAGCCGTGGTTTGACAATACGATTTTCGTTTTTCTGGGCGATCATGGCAAAATGGTGGGAACACCTGAATGTGAAATGCCCCAGTCTTATAACCATATCCCTCTGATGATTTACGGGAAAGATATCAAGCCGGGGGTATACGACGGTTTTGGTGGGCAGGTGGATGTATCTCCTACGTTGTTGGGGCTGCTTAACATAAGTTACCTGCAAAACAATTTCGGTGTCAATCTGTTGGAAGAAGAACGTCCTTGTATGTTCTTTACGGCGGATAATCTGATCGGGGCAAGAGACTCGGTGAATATGTTTATCTATTCGCCGGACAGCCAACAGGAATTCAAGTACAAACTGGAGGAAGGTAAGCTCCACGCTGCCACTGGTACTGATGAGGAGGCTTTCCGGAACTTGAAAGATTATTGCTTCTCTATGCTGCAAAGTACGGAATCCCTGGTAAAAGAACACAAGACATTAGATAAAGTATCCGTCAAGAAGTAAGTGCTTTATGAAAACAAAGCCGTTGGTGAAAGAGTTTATACGTTTTGGCGTGGTCGGCGTGCTGGCTACGGCATTGCATTATGGGATTTATTATTTCCTGCAATCTTTTATCAACGTCAATGTAGCCTATACGACGGGATATGTAATCAGTTTTATTGTCAACTTCTATCTGACTTCTTATTTTACGTTCGGAACCACTCCGTCATGGAAAAAGTTGGTTGGTATGGGAGGGGCGCATCTGGTTAATTATTTGTTGCATATCATTC
Source organism: Bacteroides caccae (assembly GCF_002222615.2). Classification (NCBI taxonomy): domain Bacteria; kingdom Pseudomonadati; phylum Bacteroidota; class Bacteroidia; order Bacteroidales; family Bacteroidaceae; genus Bacteroides; species Bacteroides caccae. The sequence goes on from NZ_CP022412.2 coordinate 1,183,168, forward strand.
TGTTGAATGTATTCCTCTATCTGGGAGTTTCTAAAGCATGGGCACCTGTGCCGGTGTTTGCGATAGCGATTCCTGTGAATTTCTTATTTGTTCGGTTTGTCTTTAAACATAAAAAGCTATGAACGGCGTGAGACTTGTGATTGTAGTTCCTTGTTATAATGAGGAAGAAGTATTGAAAGAAACGACTCGTCAGCTATCTGATGTGCTTGCCCGAATGGAGCAGGAAGGGAAGGTGGCTGAAGGAAAGATTTTGTATGTGGACGACGGAAGCAAGGACACTACTTGGAAACTGATAGAGCAATTGTCTGAATCTCATAGGTGTGTGGCGGGCTTGAAACTGGCGCATAATGTCGGGCATCAGCAGGCTCTCTGGGCGGGATTGGATTTTGTGGCGGCCGGCGATTATGATGCGGCTGTATCTATCGACGCTGATTTGCAGGATGATGTGAATGCTATTGTGGAAATGGTGGATTATTATAATCAGGGGGCCGATGTGGTGTTCGGTGTACGGCGGGAACGTAAAACGGACACGTTCTTCAAGAAACATACCGCGCAGATGTTCTACAAACTGATGCGGACAATGGGCGGGGAGATTGTTTACAATCATGCGGATTTCCGCCTGATGAGCAAGCGCTCCCTGAAGGCATTGGTGTCTTTCCCCGAACGTAATCTTTTCCTCCGGGGCATGGTGTGTATGCTCGGATATCCTACCGCTTCAGTCTATTACGACCGCAAGGAACGTTTTGCCGGTGAATCGAAATATCCGTTCACGAAGATGTTGAACTTCGCCCTGGACGGAATCACTTCTTTCTCTGTCAAACCATTACGCCTGATTACCACATCCGGGCTTATCTTTATGCTGGTTTCTTTCCTGGCCATTATCTATGCTTTGGTGGAGTTTATTGGTGGAGACGTAATCCGAGGCTGGACTTCGCTACTCATTTCTGTCTGGTTTATCGGCGGCGCTATCCTGACTGCCGTCGGAGTGATCGGTGAATATATCGGTAAAATATATAAGGAGGTGAAACGCCGTCCGCGTTATCTGATAGAAAAAGAAGTAAACCTGTAACGGGTTTACTTCTTTTTCTGTTATTCTATGCTGATCCTATGGCTATTTTCTCTTGAAACGATACAGGTAAATAATGTCACGGATGTCACATCCTCTTTTCGTGCTCTGATATACTTCTTCAAAAGTATATTCGGATTCATATTTGGGCTTGAAACCTTCAAAATCGCGTCGTCCTACCAATAGATAGCCTTCGGCCGGCATATCCTTTTCAAACAATCCTATCTGGTCGTTGTGATAGAAATTGACCGTGTAGAAACGGAGCATATCGACAGCTACATAAGAATAGATCTTGCTGCCCGAAGCTATTTCCCGGATATCTTCCGCCATTCCTTTGTCCGATTTGGTGTTCAGTATGGCGGGCTGGTAAGCACCGTCCAATGACATGAAAAGCGAGAATGTAACGAAAAGAGTGGCATACACTACGTTCATTCCCGATTCTTTTTTCCTGATTGTCCGGAAGAAATAGATGGCTGCAATTAATGGCAGGCAGATGACGATGATGTGGCCTGCGTTGAGTGAGATATTTGCCAACGCGTTCATGAAGGCTATATTCTCGGCGGCGTGTCTTCCGTGGAAAATACTGTCGGGCACTAATCCTAACCGCACGGCTATAAACGTGACAAGGAGAAGAATAGCGGCGACGGAGAGAAATCCGCCGTATATCTTAACTGCTTTTGAGTTTTTCCGGACCAGATACATGATATATTCGGCAAGGAAATAGGCGATGAACGGATAAATGGGTAACAGGTAAACACTGCGCTTGCTCTTTGGGATGCAGTAAAAAACGAAAATGAGAACAATGCTCAATAAAGAGAACAAGCGGGTGCTGTCCATTTCGCGGATATATGTTGTGAACCTCTGCCACCATTCGCGGGGTTTTCCGGTTATTTTCCCGTATGTAAGGCTGAATAAGGAAAGCAGAACCAACAATGTGTAAGGGGCATAGCCGGATACGACTGTAATGATATTGTAGTAAGCAGGATTCTCATGGGATTCGTAGCTCATTTTTCCCATGAAACGACCGAAATTCTCCTCCATAACCAGTGAGATGAAATTATCTCCTCCCTGTTGGTAGGCAGCGATGTACCAAAGGGCGGGCAGGATACAGGACGTAATGGCTACCAGCGCCATCGAGAAAAAGGCTTTGAAGAAACTGGTACCCCGGATCAGCAGAAAGACCCCGGTGACCATGCAAGGCAGGAGGATACCTACGGGACCTTTGGTTAGTGTGGCACATCCCATAAACAAGGTGGCTATCCAGGGGAATCCTTTTTGCCCTTTCTCACACCAACGGTAGAGTTGGTAGAGCGCGAGTACGATAAAGGCGGTCAGCATCATGTCAACGCGGCAGTTCATACCGGCACGGTGGACTTCAAAATTAGACAGGGTAATTAAGCCCATAAGGAGGGCGACTGAAGCTCCCCTGCGTTTGGCGTAGAATAAGAATCCGCCTAACACCATAGCTATCAGTGCCAATGCAGAGGGCATACGTGAAGTGTATTCCGTTACTTTCCCGGCAATAGAGGAAAGGGCGGCAATACACCAGTGAAACAAGGGCGGCTTGTAGGCGATGTCCCCGCCGTTGTTGACGGGAAGCGTCCAGTTACCGGTTTCAATCATGGAGTATGCAACGATTGCTTCGCGGGGTTCCCCTTTGGTATGGAAATCCGTTAATCCCATAAAAGGGAGAAGAGTAACGACGCAAACGACCGCTAAAATAATAAATTGCTTATTTTTCATACATTTATTGATGTGTTTGGATACAAAAATGCTATCTTGGGTTCAAAGATAAAAATATATTTTGGGGTGTTTGGTCTTTTTGTCTTATTTTCTGCCAAAATCTGCCGGAATCTCTCCCCATTCTTTGGTTTCCCATTTCAGAATACGGGTGGTGTATGTGTTTTCCCGAAGCCATTTCTCCGCACGTTCTATCAGTTTGAACAGTTCCTCTGTTTCTGCGGTACGCGGAAGCTTGGTCTTACATTTCTTTTGCCGCACCCAGCTGATTGCATTGACGCTGTCACTGTAAATGGGCATATCGAATCCCTTCTGTTTCAGCAAAGCCAGTCCGTGTACGATAGCGAGGAATTCGCCGATATTATTCGTTCCCTTCGTCGGGCCAAAGTGGAAGACTTCCTGGCGGCTGGCTATGTGGACTCCGCGATATTCCATAGGACCGGGGTTGCCGCTGCAGGCAGCGTCCACCGCCAGACTGTTGTCAATCACGCAGGCGGGCAATGTTTCCGAAGAAACTTTCTCGCTTTTCTTCTTGGCGTTTTTCCCGATATAGGCGTAAGGGGAGGTGGCCAGTGCGCGTTCCGCTTCTTCGCGGGTGTCGAATGATTTGTATTTGGCGCCTTCGTATCCTTTGATTTGAAGCTGGCAGTCCGTCCAGGATGTGTAAACCCCGGGCGTCACGCCTTCCCATACAACGTAGAATTTCTGTTTAGCCATTTTTCCTTTTTACAATGAATTGATGTCTGTATATTGACAGCGCGAAGGTACAAATATATTCTCTAACTGAACAAGTCAACAGAGCTACTTGTTATAAAAATAAGAGAGTTTAAGAATATAACATTTAGAAAGGAGCTATTATGGAAAGATCTTTTAGTGAAGCTTTGAAACATCGCCGGACTTACTATTCAATTACTAATCAGTCGCCTATCCCGGATCAGGAGATTGAGTGTATCGTCAATATGACCGTACGCCACGTGCCGTCTGCATTTAATTCGCAGTCTACGCGGGTGGTACTTTTGTTAGGGGAATCACACAAGAAACTGTGGCAGATTGTGAAAGATGCGTTGAAGAAAATTGTGCCCGCGGAGGCTTTCGTAAAGACGGAAGAAAAAATAGATAACTCGTTCGCTTGCGGATATGGGACTGTGCTTTTCTTTGAAGACCAAAAGGTAGTGAAAGGACTTCAGGAGGCTTTCCCATCCTATCAGGATAACTTCCCCGGCTGGTCGCTGCAAACTTCGGCCATGCATCAGCTGGCTATATGGGTCATGCTGGAAGATGTCGGTTTCGGAGCATCACTGCAACACTATAATCCGTTGATTGACGACGAGGTGCGTCGTGCATGGAATCTGCCCGGACATTGGCATCTGATTGCGGAAATGCCGTTCGGACTTCCTGTGACTAAACCGGGTGAAAAAGAGTTTCAACCGCTCGAAGAACGGGTGAGGGTATTCAAATAACTTCGTTTTTAATACTTGGATTTTAATAAAATGACTAATTTTGTGAGCAAAATTAGTCATTTATGGTTCGTATCTTCCTTACCGGCTATATGGGTGCCGGAAAAACGACATTGGGTAAGGCATTTGCCCGTAAGATGAATGTACCGTTCGTTGATCTCGATTGGTATATTGAGGAGCGTTTTCACAAAACTGTTGGAGAGCTGTTTACCGAACGTGGTGAAACCGGATTCCGGGAATTGGAGAGGAATATGCTCCATGAGGTGGCCGAGTTCGAGAATGTGGTAATCTCTACGGGGGGGGGAGCGCCTTGTTTTTTTGATAATATGGAATTTATGAACCGGGTGGGGAAGACGGTATTTCTGGATGTTCATCCCGATGTGTTGTTCAGACGGTTGCGTATCGCCAAGCAACAGCGTCCCATACTTCAGGGAAAAGAGGATGATGAATTGAAAGCGTTTATCATCCGGGCGCTGGAACAACGGGCTCCTTTCTACACGCAGGCGCAATATATTTTCAATGCCGACGAACTGGAAGATCGCTGGCAGATCGAAACAGCCGTGCAACGATTGCAGGAATTGTTGGGACTATAAGCTATTTTACTTTCACAAGTCATGTCAACCACATGGTTTCTTCCTTTTCTTTTTATCTGCTCTTTATCTTTTTGGGTTCTCTTTTTTGTTCATTCAGTCAATATTTGTACCTTGGCGCTCGTTACGAGATTTTTCTATTGACTATTAACACAAGAAAGAAGATAAAGAGACTGTTATGGGAACTTTGAAAGAGAAATTCGAGGAGTTGTCCGCCGGGATTAAAGCCTCTGGGAAACCTGCTGCGGCATGGTTCCCAAAATATACATCTACTTCATTATTAAATGCTGATAACTGGTGGGAAGCATTGGCTGTATGCGAATATGCGTTGGACACCCGGGAGGATGAGAAACTGACGGAAGGTTTCTTTGAATTGATATTCAGTGCATTCGACTGTAATGTCGAAGTCGATCTCAGCGAAGAAGAATATGAGTTCTGGTGGGAGAAGGTGATGAGGGTGTGCGAACGTGTGGCTGTGTTCAGCGGAGCAGGCTGGGCGCAGAAAGGTGCACAGTACTCCGAGGCCCGCTATGGAAAGCGGGATATGAGCTATTTGTTCCCTTGCTACGAGAAGGCTGCCGATATGGGCTGGGGTGAAGCGGAAGCGACTGTTGCCTATTGGCGGTATATGGGGTTTTATTGTGAGCAGGATAAGGAAGAAGGAGAACGACGTTTTGCGGCTCTTTCTTCACCCGAAGCTATTCTTTGGGGGAAACATTATCGCGCTTTTGCCGAAGAGTTTACGGGCAACAAGGAGAAAGCGTTGCAGATACGGCAGGATTTGCTTGCCGAACTGCCCGAAGGCGACCGTTTGCGTGCTCATGTGTATGCGGCAATGGGAGACGCACTCGACAGGGGAGAAGGCAAGATAGCCGAGGAAGCTGCCTGTTATGAAAAGTCTTTGGAAATCGTTCCCAATCTATATAGTCTGAAAAATCTCGCTACTCTGTATTTCCGTTATCCCGAACTGGGTAAACCGAAAGAACTGGCTTTCGAAATTTGGGAGAAAGCCTGGCATGCCGGAGTATGGTCTGCCGCCAACTTCCTGGGATACAATTATCAGGAGGAGGAATGGCTTGATCTGCCTAAAGCAATAGAATGGCTGGAGAAGGGAATGCTTTATTGCGAGTTGTATAGTGCGTATGAGTTGGCATTGATTTACTTGTACAATGATGATTATAAGAATGTGGAACGTGGGCTGATGTGTCTCGAACGTTGTGTGGAAGGTGATTATATAGAAGGTATCGAAGGACTGGCGAATGTATATTTCAACGGTGACCTGGTGGAAGAAGACATGAGTCGTGCAAAACAGTTGCTGGAAAAGGCGCTCGAACTGGGTTCGGGAAATGCGGCCTATCGTTTGGGTTGGATGTATGAACGTGGCTTTCTGTCTGAAGAACCGGATTATGTGAAAGCTATGGAATATTACGAGAAAGCAGCTGAACTGGATAATGTGGACGGATACTGCCGTGCAGCGCTTTACTTGGCTAACGGATATAGCGGTGTGACGGATGCGGTGAAGTCGAGAGAATATTACGAGAAAGCGGCCGGAATGGGTTCATGTTTTGCATTGGTAGAACTGTCATTCTTATACGAGAATGGCAACGGAGTGGAAAGAAGCTATGAGAAGGCTTTTGAACTCTGTGAAAAAGCGGCACAGGAAGGCTATCCTTATGCAATGTTCCGCGTAGGTCTTTATCTGGAAAAAGCTGTATTGGGTGAGGCGAAGCCGGAGGAGGCATTTGCCTGGTATACAAAAGCTGCCATGGCGGATGAAAATGAAGGAATCTTTGCTCTGGGACGTTGTTACAAACAGGGAATCGGTACGGAGGAGGACTGGGACAAGGCACTCGAGTGGTTCGGAAAGGGGGCAGAGAAGAACGAATCCCGCTGTCTGACTGAATTGGGGCTGGCTTATGAGAACGGTAACGGTGTGGAGGAAAACCCGCAAAAGGCTGTGGAATATATGACACGGGCAGCGGAACAGGATTATGGTTACGCCCAGTTTAAAATGGGAGATTATTATTTCTTCGGGTGCGGTCCTTGTTTGGAAGATAACAAGAAAGCCGTGGAATGGTACGAAAAGGCTGTTGCGAATGAGATTCCTATGGCGATGCTGCGCATGGGGGATTATTATTTGTATGATTATGATAGTCTGAACGAGTCGGAAAAGGCGTTTGCTTACTTTAAGAAAGCTGCCGAATACGAATGGTATAACGAAGGACTGGGTATTTGTTACGAAATGGGTATCGGTGTAGAGGATAATGAGACGGAAGCCTTTAAATATTATACACTGGCTGCGGATAACGGTAATGTGACGAGTATGTATCGTACCGGACTTTGTTATTACAACGGAGTGGGTGTGAAGCAGAATTATGCGGAGGCTTACCGCTGGTTTACGGATGCGGCCGGTAATGAGAATATCGGTGCCGCATATTATCTGGGTAAGATGCAAATGTATGGCGAAGGCTGTACGCCTGACCCGGAAGCAGCTGTGCAATGGTTGTTGAAAGCTGCCGAAAAGAATAATGATAAGGCTCAATTTGAACTAGGAAACGCTTACCTGACGGGAAATGGTGTGGAAGAAAACGATGATATAGCAATGGAGTGGTTCGAGAAGGCTGCTGAAAATGGTAACGAAAAGGCCCTTAAGATCACCGGAAGGAGGAGAAAATAGTAAGTAGGCATGGAGAAAGAAGGGAATAATCTGTTTCAAGTCAATCTCAAAGGAATGATTGCCTTGTTGTCAGAGCATATTTATAGTAATCCGAATACCTTTGTCCGTGAGTTGTTGCAGAACTGTGTGGATGCTATTACAGCTTTGCGCAATATTGACGAGAATTATGCAGGACGTATTGATGTCTTTCTGAATGATGACAAAACGGTGATATTCCGCGACAATGGAATCGGGCTGAAAGAGGAGGAGGTATATCGTTTCCTTACCGTTATCGGGGAAAGCTCGAAACGGGATACGCCTGATGCGGATGATTTTATCGGAAGGTTTGGTATTGGTTTGCTGTCTTGTTTTGTAGTGACGGATGAGATCAAGGTGGAGAGCCGGTCGGCAATGGGCGGGCAGGCTGTCTGTTGGTGTGGTAAGGTGGACGGTACGTATGAACTGACGTCATCCGCCGAAGAACGTCCTATCGGTTCGCAGGTGGTATTGCATCCCAAGAATGACTGGATGCATCTTTTTGAATATGATACATTTAAGAAGATATTGGTCGGCTATGGAGAGGTGTTGCCATATCCTGTCTATCTGCATCATCAGGATGAGGAAGAGTTGGTGAATACGCCTTCGCCTGTATGGCTTGACCCGAAGGCAACCCGCAAGGAACTCCTTGATTACGGGGCGAAAGTTTTTCAATCATCTGCGCTTGATGTTTTTCGGATACGGACTGAAAGCGGTCGGGTGGAGGGAGTGCTTTATGTGTTGCCTTTCCGGACGCAGTTTTCTGTGCGTAACTCTCACAAAGTGTATTTGAAGCGTATGCTGTTGAGCGAGGATGATTGTAACCTGTTGCCGCAGTGGGCTTTCTTTATCCGTTGTCTGGTGAATGCGGATGGGTTGTTGTCTACCGCTTCACGCGAGTCTCTGGTAAGCAATGATTTGCTGAAGGATGCCCGCAAGGAGATAGGTATGGCTATCAAGGATTATTTGCGGGGACTGGTGCAGAACAACCGGGCTATGTTTAATAAGATACTGGACGTGCATCATTTTCACATCAAGGCGATTGCTTCGGAAGATAATGAGTTGCTTCGTTTGTTTATGGATTATCTTCCTTTTGAGACGAATAAGGGGGTACGGAGCTTCGGGAGTATCCGTTCGGCGGACAATGTGATCTGTTATACCAGAAATCTGGAGGATTTCAGGCAGGTACGCCGTATTGCCGGAGCACAAGGATGGTTGGTGGTTAATGCTGCTTATACGTTTGATGAAACGTTGTTGAAAAAGTATGCCCGCCTGAATCCGGAACTGACTTTGGATGAAATATCCCCTTCGAGATTACTGGAACAGTTTGGGGAGGTAGAAGCCAAAAAAGAGTTCCGGGCTTTTGAGGCGAAGGCGAACGAGTTGTTAAAGCGTTTTGGCTGCGTCTGCCGGTTGAAGCACTTTACTCCGGCGGATATTCCGGTGATATTTGTGGCAGAGGAGAAAGAGAGTACGACCAAGAGTACCAATAATCCGTTAGCGGCTGTGTTGGGGACTGTCAATACGACCAGGCAGATACCTCCGACGCTGACATTTAATGCGGATAATGAAATGGTCCGCACTTTACTGCAAATACAGGGAGATAATAAAATGTTTCAGCATGTGGTACATATATTATATGTACAGTCACTCCTTCAGGGTAAGTATCCTGTGAACAGTGAGGAAATGGAACTTTTCAACCACTCGCTCAGTGAATTGATGACTGCTAAAATGAATGATTTTATAAATTTCCTGAATTAAGAAAGCGTATGAAATACACACTTGAAATACAAAAACTGCTGTTGCAGGCACAGAATAAAAACCTGCATCCCCGTGAGAAAGCTAATTTGTTGAAAGAGGCTATCCGCATCGCTGATGAAAACGAAGATGTGGAATGGGCAACGGAAATGAGGCTGGACCTCATTTATGAACTGAACCTTCTCTCGGCGGACACTGAGGAGATTGCCGTGTTCTCTAAGATTCTGGATGATTATGAGAATCATAAGGATGTAATCAAGGAGGATGATCTGCTGTGGAAGTATAAATGGATATGGTCTTCGACTTTTGATATTCCGGAGATTCCAATGGAACAGGTGGAAGCGGTAGGGGAGGATTATAAGACCCGTATCTTGCGGAACGGATATTCTTTGCGGAGTTTTTATCAGCGCTGGTCGGTGGAATGCACATGGATGAGGCAGTATGACAAGGCAAAGGAATATATTGATAAGATGCTGGCGGAGAAAATGGACGACCAGTCGTGTGAGGCTTGTGAACTGAACTTTATGTTGGATTATTATCTGGAAACGGGAAAGTTTGATGAGGCTTATAGCCGGGCGCAGCCATTGATTAACAAACAGGTGACTTGCTATGAAGCTAACCTGCGTGCTTACCTGAAGCTTGCTTATTATGCACAAAAAGCGGGTAAGCCGGATATTGCTGCCGATATGTGTACACGTGCCGAAGAAGCGTTGGCCGGAAGAGAGAAGGACGAGTATCTGTTGCTCTATATGGGGCTGTTTATCGCTTATTATTTAATGACGAATCCGGAGCGCGGCTGGGAGTATGCCGAACGGTGCATTGACTGGAGCCTGCGTACCAATACGTTGAAGAAATATCGTTTCTCCTGTGATATGGTGGAGGCCTTGAAGTATGAGATGCGTCCGGAGGTTCATCTGGCTTTGCCGGAGGAGTTCCCTCTTTACCGCGCGGACGGGGTTTACTCTGTCAGCGAATTACGCCGGTATTTCTATCAGCAGGCTGAAGAACTGGCACGGCGCTATGACGCCCGTAACGGAAACAGCGGATATATGGACCGACTGAAAGAAATAATGTCTAATTAATTGGCAACATGTAGATAAATCTGTATTTTTGCCGTCCAATTATTTACTAAAAACACTGAATTACAGAAAAATGAGAAAGTGGCGTATTGAAGATTCTGAGGAACTCTACAACATTACAGGTTGGGGAACCTCGTACTTTGGTATTAATGACAAAGGTCATGTTGTTGTTACACCGCGTAGAGATGGGGTAGCTGTTGATTTGAAAGAGTTGGTCGACGAGTTACAACTGAGAGATGTAGCGGCTCCCACGTTGGTGCGTTTTCCGGATATTCTGGATAATCGTATTGAAAAGATGTCGTCCTGCTTTAAACAGGCAGCCGAAGAATACGGTTATAAGGCGGAGAACTTTATTATCTATCCGATTAAGGTCAACCAGATGCGCCCTGTGGTGGAGGAGATTATCAGCCACGGAAAGAAATTCAATCTCGGACTGGAGGCGGGTTCTAAACCTGAACTGCATGCTGTGATTGCTGTTAATACGGATTCTGACTCATTGATTGTATGTAACGGCTATAAAGACGAGAGTTACATTGAACTGGCTTTGCTTGCCCAGAAAATGGGTAAACGTATCTTCCTTGTTGTGGAGAAGATGAATGAGCTGAAACTGATTGCAAAAATGGCGAAGCAGTTGAATGTGCAACCTAATATCGGTATTCGTATTAAACTGGCTTCTTCCGGTAGCGGAAAATGGGAAGAATCGGGTGGCGATGCCAGCAAATTCGGGCTGACTTCCAGTGAGTTGCTCGAAGCGCTCGATTTCATGGAAAGCAAGGGATTGAAAGATTGCCTGAAACTGATTCACTTCCATATCGGTAGTCAGGTGACGAAGATCCGTCGCATCAAGACCGCCTTGCGTGAGGCTTCACAGTTTTATGTCCAACTTCATGCTATGGGGTTCAAAGTGGAATTTGTGGATATCGGCGGCGGACTGGGAGTTGATTACGACGGAACCCGGTCGTCCAACAGCGAAGGCAGCGTGAACTATTCTATTCAGGAATATGTGAATGACTCGATTTCTACGTTGGTGGATGTCAGCGATAAGAATGGTATCCCGCACCCGAATATTATTACCGAAAGCGGACGCGCATTGACTGCACACCACTCTGTGCTTATCTTTGAAGTGTTGGAGACTGCCACTTTACCCGAATGGGATGATGAAGAAGTAATCGCTCCGGACGCACATGAACTGGTACAGGAATTATATGGCATTTGGGATTCGTTGAATCAGAATAAAATGTTGGAGGCATGGCATGATGCGCAACAGATTCGTGAGGAAGCGTTGGATTTGTTCAGTCACGGGATTGTCGACTTGAAAACCCGTGCACAGATTGAACGCCTGTACTGGTCGATCACACGTGAGATTAATCAGATTGCCGAAGGCCTGAAACATGCGCCTGACGAATTCCGAGGATTGTCCAAGCTGCTTGCGGATAAATATTTCTGTAACTTCTCACTGTTCCAATCGTTGCCGGATTCCTGGGCGATAGACCAGATATTCCCGATTATGCCTATTCAACGGCTGGATGAAAAACCGGACCGCTCGGCTACTTTGCAGGATATTACCTGTGACTCCGACGGTAAGATTGCGAACTTTATCTCTACCCGTAATGTAGCTCATTATCTGCCTGTACATAGCCTGAAGAAAACAGAACCTTATTATGTAGCTGTTTTCCTGGTAGGTGCTTATCAAGAGATTTTGGGGGATATGCACAACTTGTTCGGTGATACGAATGCAGTGCATGTCTCTGTGAACGAGAAAGGATATAATATCGAACAGATTATTGACGGAGAAACGGTGGCGGAAGTATTGGACTACGTGCAGTATAATCCGAAGAAGCTGGTTCGTACGCTCGAAACTTGGGTGACGAAATCAGTAAAGGAAGGCAAAATCTCTTTGGAAGAAGGAAAAGAATTCCTTTCCAACTACCGTTCGGGACTTTATGGATATACGTATTTAGAATAAAAATGAGAGAAAAACTAACTGTAATTAAGGTGGGTGGCAAAATCGTAGAAGAGGAAGCCACCCTTCGTCAGTTGTTAAACGACTTTGCCGCTATTGAAGGACATAAGGTGCTGGTGCACGGCGGAGGCCGTTCGGCTACAAAGATAGCCGCACAACTGGGAATTGAAAGCAAAATGGTCAATGGCCGCCGGATTACTGATGCGGAAACGTTGAGGGTAGTGACAATGGTGTATGGCGGTTTGGTGAATAAGAATATTGTTGCCGGGTTGCAGGCGTATGGTGTCAATGCGCTGGGATTGACCGGAGCGGATATGAACGTGATACGTTCGGTGAAACGTCCGGTGAAAGAAGTTGATTACGGTTTCGTCGGCGATGTGGAGAAGGTGGATGCTTCTCTGTTGTCTGACTTGATATACAAAGGTGTGGTGCCGGTTATGGCTCCGTTGACACACGACGGACAAGGGAATATGCTGAATACGAATGCGGATACTATTGCCGGAGAGACGGCAAAAGCCTTGTCGGGCCTGTTTGATGTGACATTGGTGTACTGTTTCGAGAAAAAAGGTGTACTGCGTGATGAGAATGATGACGATAGTGTAATTCCTCAGATTACCCGTGCGGAATTTGAACAATACGTAGCCGATGGCGTTATTCAAGGAGGTATGATTCCGAAATTGGAGAATTCTTTTGAAGCAATAAATGCCGGGGTGTCTGAAGTGATAATTACTTTAGCATCAGCGATTAACGGCAACGGAGGAACCCGGATAAAAAAATAATTCAAAAAAAAGTAGTGGGCGACTGTAACTTTTCGAATCCTAGCCCGTCATTATTATAGAGATGCAAGAAATCAGCTTCCGAAACGATATTTTGCCGTTGAAGGACAAACTCTTTCGATTGGCGCTCAGAATCACCCTGGATAGGGCAGAAGCCGAGGATGTCGTTCAGGACACCATGATAAGAGTGTGGAGCAAGCGTGATGAGTGGCCGCAATTTGAATCGGTTGAAGCCTATTGCCTGATAGTGGCAAAGAACCTTGCGATAGACCGGAGTCAGAAGAAAGAGGCTCAAAACGTGGAACTCACCCCCGAAATGGAGGAAGAACCTGATGCAAACAGTCCGTACGATCGGATGATTCATGATGAAAAAATGAACATCATCAATAGGTTGGTCAACGAACTTCCCGAAAAACAGCGGCTTATCATGCAACTGAGGGACATTGAAGGTGAAAGCTATAAAAAAATTGCAACCCTGCTGAATCTGACAGAGGAACAAGTCAAAGTGAATCTCTTCAGAGCCAGGCAAAAGGTAAAACAAAGGTATTTAGAAATTGACGAATATGGATTATAAGGATATAGAACAGCTCCTAGAGCGATACTGGCAATGTGAAACTTCCGTTGAGGAGGAATCAAGATTGCGTGACTTCTTCTCGAAAGAAGACGTACCGGCTCATTTGCTTCGCTATAAGAACTTGTTTGTTTATCAGCAGGTTCAGCAAGAAGTAGGGCTGGGTGAGGACTTTGATGCACGTATTCTGGCAGAAGTGGAGGTCCCGGTAGTGAAAGCAAAACGTCTGACACTGACGAGTCGCTTTATTCCTCTGTTCAAAGCCGCTGCCGTGATTGCAATCATTCTCGGATTGGGAAATGTGGCACAACATTCTTTCTCGGGAGATGATGGAAGTGTATTGGCCACAGATACCATTGGTAAACAAGTAACTGCACCGTCGGTCGCTATCTCGAACGATGTGAAAGCGGATCAGGTCTTGGCTGATAGCTTGGCGAAGATCAACCACAAGATGCAGGTTATTAATGAATAGACATTTTCATTTGCTTTAAACATATAATATAGTTAGTGTGCTTAATTAAAACAACATCGAAAGCGAAACTGTGAAGTTTTCAATTCTCTCAAATTTTTATAATGAAACTAACTAAATAAATGGGCTACCGCGAGATGCAGTAGCCCTTTTATGTTTCTAAGAGTGGAAGAATCTTTTTTTTATTACTTTTGTACCTGTTATTAGGAGACTTATGATGAAGGAAGCAATTATAGAAGATGAAGAACTTGGACGGTTAATAGTGCGTGTTAATTTGCGTGCTAAAAGTCTTGTCTTTCGTACAAAGAGTGATGCGGTATACGTTTCAGTCCCTTCCGGCACAACGATGAAAGAAGTAAAACGGGCGATTGAAGATTTACGTAGTAAGTTGCTGGCTTCTCGTCAACGATTGAATCGTCCGTTAATTGATTTGAATTATAAGATTGATGCAGAATATTTCAAGTTGTCTTTGGTGTCCGGAGAGAAAGAGCAGTTTCTGGCAAATTCCCGATTGGGATGTATGCAGATTATTTGTCCGCCAAATGCGGACTTTACTGATGAGAAATTGCAGAGTTGGCTACGAAAGGTGATTGAAGAATCGTTGAGGCGGAATGCAAAAAGTATTCTTCCTCCACGTTTAGACCGTCTTTCCAAACAATGCGGATTGCCCTATGCAAGCGTGAAGATAAATTCCAGTCAGGGGCGGTGGGGGAGTTGTTCGACAAAGAAGGATATTAATTTATCCTATTACCTCGTTTTGTTGCCTTCTTATTTGATTGATTATGTGCTTTTGCATGAACTATGTCATACCCGTGAGATGAATCATAGTGAACGTTTTTGGTCTCTACTGAATCAATTCACGGAAGGAAAAGCTCTTGCTCTACGGGGAGAACTGAAGAAATATCGGACAGAAATATAAAAGAGTTCCTTTGTCTTTATCTTGCTTTACCGTTTATTTCGCCAGTTGCTTAATTCCGTCTTCCTCTTTCTCAAACTGATAATTACCCCCTCTTTCGCTTAGGTCGAAAGTCGATACTAATTCAGTTTTGTTATCTACAATTAACAATGCACTCTGCTCGGCAAAACGACCGACTTCCACTGTATAAGGTTCTTCTATGATAGTCTTATTGGAAATGAGACTGTCGTTGACAAACAAAGAAATTGAATCGCCGGTAAAGCCTTTGACCAGACTAATCGTATATGTTTCGATAAAATGTCGTTCTTCCTGTTGCTTCTGTTGCAGTCGCATACTCATATAGATGAAAATCACTACGACAAAAATGACGGCAAAAGCGAGGATTCCATTGCCGACCATGAACTGTTTGTTGGTGTTGAGACGATGCGCCATAGTTGTTATTTTTTTTAATTGCGGCGTAAAGATACGAATATCGCACTGTTAATTCATACTTTTTTTCTTTAATGTTTTGTAGTCGAATAGATTATTTATATCTTTGCAACCGAAAACGGATGAAAGGTGGAGGGGCAATTAAGCTCCTTTTTTTGTTCTTAATAGCTAATAAATGATAGAAAAGAAAACTGTTTGTCAGATTGTTGAAGAGTGGCTGGAAGGAAAAGATTACTTTTTGGTAGAGGTAACTGTGAGCCCGGATGACAAAATTGTGGTCGAAATTGACCATGCAGAAGGCGTTTGGATTGAAGATTGCGTGGAGCTTAGCCGCTACATTGAATCGAAACTGAACCGTGAAGAGGAAGATTATGAACTGGAAGTAGGGTCGGCCGGTATAGGACAGCCCTTTAAAGTGCTGCAACAGTATTACATCCACATCGGACAAGAAGTGGAAGTGATGACCAAAGGCGGACAGAAACTGACCGGTATCCTAAAGGATGCCGATGAAGAGAAGTTTACGGTAACCGTACAAAAGAAGGTGAAACTCGAAGGATCCAAGCGACCAAAGCTGGTGGAAGAAGACGAAACCTTTACTTATGAGCAAATAAAATATACTAAATACTTAATTAGCTTTAAATAGTTATGGCCAAAAAAGAAGAAACAATCAGCTTGATTGATACATTTTCGGAATTTAAGGAACTGAAGAATATCGATAGAACGACAATGGTTAGTGTACTCGAGGAGTCGTTCCGTAGCGTAATCGCGAAAATGTTTGGCACCGATGAAAATTACGACGTGATCGTGAATCCGGATAAGGGGGATTTCGAGATATGGCGTAACCGTGAAGTTGTGGCCGATGAAGATTTGACTAACCCGAATATGCAGATTGCGTTGAGTGAGGCGCAGAAAATTGACGCTTCATACGAAGAAGGCGAAGAGGTGACTGATGAAGTTATCTTTGCGAAATTCGGTCGTCGTGCTATCCTGAACCTCCGCCAGACATTGGCTTCCAAGATTCTGGAACTGGAAAAAGACAGTATTTATAATAAATATATAGATAAGGTAGGTACAATTATCAATGCAGAAGTGTATCAGATCTGGAAAAAGGAAATGTTGCTTCTCGACGATGAAGGAAACGAACTGCTGCTGCCCAAGACCGAACAAATCCCGAGCGATTTTTATCGTAAAGGTGAAACGGCACGCGCAGTGGTTGCCCGCGTAGACAACAAGAATAATAATCCTAAGATTATCTTGTCACGTACTTCTCCCGTTTTCTTGCAACGTCTGTTTGAGATGGAAGTACCTGAAATAAATGATGGTCTGATAACTATCAAGAAGATTGCCCGCATCCCCGGCGAACGTGCCAAGATTGCGGTAGAATCTTATGATGACAGAATCGATCCCGTAGGAGCCTGTGTAGGTGTAAAGGGGAGTCGTATTCATGGCATCGTTCGTGAACTTCGCAATGAGAATATCGACGTAATTAACTATACATCGAATATTTCATTGTTTATACAGCGTGCTTTAAGCCCGGCGAAAATTTCTTCTATTCGTTTGAACGAGGAGGAGAAGAAAGCAGAGGTGTTCCTCAAACCGGAAGAAGTATCGCTGGCTATCGGTAAAGGCGGTTTGAATATCAAACTGGCCAGTATGTTAACTGAGTACACTATCGACGTGTTCCGTGAGTTGGATGAGAATGTAGCTGATGAAGATATCTATCTTGACGAGTTCAGAGACGAAATAGATGGTTGGGTGATTGATGCAATCAAGGCTATCGGTATTGATACGGCAAAAGCTGTGTTGAATGCTCCTCGTGAGATGTTGATTGAAAAGACGGACCTGGAAGAAGAGACAGTGGACGAGGTAATACGCATTTTGAAATCGGAGTTTGAAGAAGAAGAATCGGAAGAAGAACCGGAACAAGGACAAGAGTAATAGGCAATTACGATTGAGATTTTCTTCGCTCCATTTATTCATTAAATTTAAAATATGACGATAAGGTTAAACAAAGTTACAAGAGATTTGAATGTAGGAATCGCGACGGTAGTTGAGTTCCTGCAAAAGAAAGGGTATACCGTTGAGGCTAATCCTAATACAAAAATTAGCGAGGAGCAGTACGCTATACTCGTAAAAGAGTTTAGTACGGATAAGAACCTTAGACTTGAATCGGAGCGTTTCATTCAGGAACGTCAGAATAAGGATCGTAATAAGGCATCGGTTTCGATTGAAGGCTTCGAAAAGCAACAGGAAAAACCGAAGTCGGAAGATGTGATCAAGACAGTCGTACCTGAGGATGCACGTCCGAAGTTTAAACCTGTCGGTAAAATTGATTTGGATAAATTAAACGGTCGTAAAACTGATAAAGTAGAAAAGGAACCGGAACAGAAAAAGGAAACTGTGGTAGAACGTCCTGTGGTGGAACGTCCGATAGTAGCGGAACGCCCTGTCGTTGAACCGGAAGTGAAGAAAGAACCCGAAAAGAAAGAGCCTGAAGTAAAAAAGGAAGAGGTGGTGGCACCTGCTCCAACTCCGGCCGAACCTGTGGTGGTGAAACAACCGGAACCTGTAGCAGAACCGAAACCGGCAGAAGTTGAAAAAGTGGTAGTGGAAGAAGTGATTAAGGAAGAGCCGAAGAAGGTAGAAGCACCTGTGAAGGCAGAAGAACATAAAAAAGAAGAAAAGCCTGTGGAAGCAGTAGCATCGACAGAAGTCGTTTCGGAAGAAAAAGACGCTCCTAAGGAAGACGAGGTTTTCAAGATCCGTCAGCCGGAACTGGGAGCAAAGATTAATGTAATCGGTCAGATTGACCTTGCAGCATTGAATCAGTCAACTCGCCCTAAGAAGAAATCGAAGGAAGAGAAACGTCGTGAACGTGAAGAAAAAGAGAAAATCCGCCAGGATCAGAAGAAACTGATGAAGGAAGCGATTATCAAGGAAATCCGTAAAGATGATGCCAAACAGGCTAAGAGCGGACCGAAAGATAATGCGGATGCAGCCGGTAACAAGAAAAAACGGAATCGTATCAGCAAAGAGAAGGTGGATGTGAATAACGTTGCAACTTCCAACTTTGCAGCTCCAAGACCGAATGTGCAAGGCAAAGGCGGTAATAATAATGGTGGTAATAACCAAGGTAACAATAACAACAATAATAGAAGAAACAATAACAAGGATCGTTTCAAAAAGCCGGTTATCAAACAGGAAGTAAGTGAAGAAGATGTAGCAAAACAGGTAAAAGAAACCTTGGCTCGTCTGACCACTAAAGGTAAGAACAAGACTTCCAAGTACCGTAAGGAGAAACGTGAAATGGCTTCCAACCGTATGCAGGAACTGGAAGATCAGGAAATGGCAGACAGCAAAGTATTGAAGCTGACCGAATTTGTTACAGCTAATGAATTAGCTACAATGATGGACGTTTCTGTCAACCAGGTTATTGCTACTTGTATGAGTATTGGCATCATGGTTTCTATCAACCAGCGTCTGGATGCGGAAACAATCAATCTGGTGGCCGAAGAATTTGGTTTCAAGACCGAATATGTAAGTGCGGAAGTGGCACAGGCTATCGTGGAAGAAGAAGATGCTCCGGAAGATTTGCAGCCGCGTGCTCCGATTGTTACTGTAATGGGACATGTTGACCATGGTAAGACTTCATTGCTTGACTATATCCGTAAGGCGAATGTGATTGCCGGTGAAGCCGGAGGTATCACACAACATATCGGTGCATACAATGTGAAGTTGGAAGACGGTCGCCGTATTACATTCCTTGATACTCCGGGACATGAGGCGTTTACCGCTATGCGTGCCCGTGGTGCGAAAGTAACGGATATTGCGATTATTATTGTAGCGGCGGATGATAACGTGATGCCGCAGACAAAGGAGGCCATCAACCATGCAATGGCGGCGGGTGTACCTATTGTGTTTGCTATCAATAAGGTGGATAAACCGACTGCAAATCCGGATAAGATTAAAGAAGAATTGGCTGCTATGAATTACCTTGTTGAAGAATGGGGTGGTAAGTATCAGTCACAAGATATCTCTGCCAAGAAAGGTATGGGAGTGGAAGATTTGTTGGAAAAGGTATTGCTGGAAGCCGAAATGCTCGACTTGAAGGCAAACCCGAACCGTAACGCTACGGGATCTATTATCGAGTCTTCACTTGACAAGGGACGTGGTTATGTAGCTACGGTATTGGTATCTAACGGTACTTTGAAAGTCGGAGATATCGTATTGGCCGGAACTAGCTATGGTCGTGTGAAGGCTATGTTCAATGAACGTAATCAACGTATCAAAGAAGCGGGTCCTGCTGAACCGGCATTGATTCTGGGATTGAACGGTGCTCCTGCTGCCGGTGACACTTTCCATGTGGTAGAAAGCGACCAGGAAGCTCGTGAAATCACCAACAAACGTGAACAGTTGGCTCGTGAACAAGGCTTGCGTACGCAGAAGATTCTTACTTTGGATGAATTGGGTCGTCGTATCGCTTTGGGTAACTTCCAGGAATTGAATATTATCGTTAAGGGTGACGTGGATGGTTCTGTGGAAGCATTGAGCGACTCGTTGATCAAGTTGTCTACGGAACAAATTCAGGTAAATGTCATCCATAAGGGTGTGGGAGCAATTTCCGAATCGGATGTTTCTCTGGCCGCTGCTTCGGATGCGATTATCGTGGGATTCCAGGTACGTCCTTCAGGTGCTGCCGCTAAGATGGCTGAACAGGAAGGTGTCGATATCCGTAAGTACTCTGTCATCTACGATGCAATTGAAGAGGTGAAGTCTGCTATGGAAGGTATGTTGGCGCCGGAAGTGAAGGAGCAGGTGACTGCTACTATCGAAATCCGCGAGGTGTTCAATATCACGAAAGTAGGTTTGGTAGCCGGTGCAATGGTGAAAACCGGAAAGGTGAAACGAAGCGACAAGGCTCGTCTGATTCGCGACGGTATCGTAATCTTTACCGGGAATATCAATGCGCTGAAACGCTTCAAGGACGATGTGAAGGAAGTAGGTACAAACTTTGAGTGTGGTATCAGCTTAGTGAACTGCAACGACATGAAGGTAGGCGATATGATCGAGGCATTCGAAGAAATAGAAGTGAAACAGACATTATAATTTGTACTGAATTAAGAATAAACGGAGGCACAGAGTGAATTATAACTCCGTGCCTCTTTTTTCTTTTTATAGAGAAATATGGCAACGATTGATATTATTATCCTTATTATAATAGGTGCAGGCGCAATAGTAGGCTTTATGAAAGGCTTTATTCGTCAGTTGGCTTCTATACTGGGATTAATAGTCGGTTTGCTGGCGGCGAAGGCTTTGTATACCACTTTAGCGGAAAAGCTTTGTCCAACGGTGACTGATTCGATGACTGTTGCACAGGTATTGGCTTTTATTATCATCTGGATAGCCGTTCCACTGATATTCTTATTGGTGGCTTCGTTGCTGACAAAGGCAATGAAAGCGGTTTCGCTGGATTGGTTGAACCGTTGGCTCGGTTGTGTGCTGGGAGCACTTAAATTTCTATTGTTAACAAGTCTGGTGATTTGTCTGATAGAGTTTATGGATGGCGATAATAAGTTAATTAGTGCAACAAAAAAGAGCGAATCTTTGTTATATTATCCGATAGAAACGTTTGCGGGAATCTTTTTCCCTGCTGCTAAGAGTATGACGCAACAATATATATTAGAGAATAAAGATGCAACAAGAAGAACCCAATAAATATGTAAAGGAACTAACGCAGGAGAAGTACAAATATGGCTTCACCACGGAGGTGCATACAGACATCATTGAGCGTGGACTTAATGAGGATGTGATTCGTTTGATTTCATCGAAAAAGGACGAACCGGAGTGGTTGCTGGAGTTCCGATTGAAAGCGTACCGCCACTGGCTGACGCTGGAAATGCCCACATGGGCACATCTCCGTATTCCGGAGATTGATTATCAGGCTATTTCTTACTATGCTGATCCTACTAAGAAAAAGGAAGGGCCGAAGAGCATGGATGAGGTTGATCCTGAACTAATAAAGACCTTCAATAAGTTGGGAATTCCTTTGGAAGAACAAATGGCCTTGAGTGGAATGGCGGTTGATGCCGTAATGGACTCGGTTTCAGTAAAGACTACCTTCAAGGAAACATTAATGGAAAAAGGAATTATTTTCTGTTCGTTCAGCGAAGCGGTGCGTGAACATCCGGACTTGGTGAAGAAGTACCTTGGTTCGGTAGTCGGTTACCGTGATAATTTCTTTGCCGCATTGAACTCAGCTGTATTCTCCGACGGTTCTTTTGTGTATATTCCGAAGGGGGTGCGTTGTCCTATGGAGCTTTCTACTTATTTCCGTATCAATGCCCGTAACACGGGACAATTTGAACGTACGCTGATTGTGGCGGATGATGATTCGTATGTATCTTATCTGGAAGGATGTACGGCTCCGATGCGGGATGAGAATCAACTGCACGCTGCTATTGTAGAGATTATCGTGCATGACCGTGCAGAAGTGAAATACAGTACGGTTCAGAATTGGTATCCGGGAGATGCCGAAGGTAAAGGCGGTGTATACAATTTTGTGACGAAGCGAGGTAACTGCAAAGGAGTGGATAGTAAACTTTCCTGGACACAAGTGGAAACCGGTTCGGCGATTACCTGGAAATATCCTTCCTGTATCCTGACAGGTGATAATTCGACAGCAGAATTTTATTCTGTGGCTGTGACTAATAACTATCAGCAGGCGGATACAGGTACGAAGATGATTCATCTCGGTAAGAATACACGTAGTACAATTGTCAGCAAAGGTATTTCTGCCGGTCACAGCGAGAATTCGTATCGCGGACTGGTCCGTGTAGCGGAGAAAGCGGATAACGCCCGTAATTACAGCCAGTGTGACTCTTTGTTGTTGGGAGATAAGTGTGGTGCACATACTTTCCCATATATGGATATTCATAATGAGACAGCGGTAGTGGAACATGAAGCTACGACAAGCAAGATCAGTGAAGACCAGATTTTCTATTGCAACCAGCGCGGTATTCCGACAGAGGACGCTATCGGACTGATTGTGAACGGATATGCGAAAGAAGTATTGAATAAACTTCCAATGGAATTTGCGGTAGAAGCACAGAAGTTGCTTACTATCTCCTTGGAAGGAAGTGTAGGATAAAAAATAAAAGTGATTATGTTAGAAATAAAAGACCTGCATGCCAGCATTAATGGCAAAGAGATATTGAAAGGCATTAACCTGACGGTGAAACCGGGCGAAGTACATGCAATTATGGGACCGAATGGTTCCGGTAAGAGTACTTTGTCGTCGGTACTGGTGGGGAATCCGGCTTTTGAGGTAACGAAAGGTTCAATCACTTTTTATGGAAAGAATCTGTTGGAGTTGAGTCCGGAAGATCGTAGCCATGAAGGTATTTTCCTTAGTTTCCAGTATCCGGTGGAGATTCCGGGAGTGAGTATCGTAAACTTTATGCGTGCTGCCGTAAACGAACAACGCAAATACAAAGGTCTGCCTGCGCTGACTGCCAGCGAGTTCCTGAAACTGATGCGTGAGAAACGTGCGGTGGTTGAATTGGATAACAAATTGGCTAACCGTTCGGTAAACGAAGGTTTCTCCGGTGGTGAAAAGAAACGGAACGAGATTTTCCAAATGGCGATGTTGGAACCACGTTTAAGCATTCTTGACGAGACGGACTCCGGTCTGGATATAGATGCTCTTCGTATCGTTGCGGAAGGAGTGAACAAATTGAAAACTCCCGAAACAAGCACAATTGTTATCACTCACTATCAACGTCTGCTTGATTATATCAAACCGGATATCGTGCATGTTCTTTATAAAGGTCGTATCGTGAAAACTGCCGGACCGGAACTTGCTCTTGAACTGGAAGAAAAAGGATATGATTGGATAAAGAAAGAAGTAGGAGAATGACGATGAATGCGGAACAACAATA
The DNA here is from genome assembly GCF_002222615.2 of Bacteroides caccae. Lineage (NCBI taxonomy): Bacteria > Pseudomonadati > Bacteroidota > Bacteroidia > Bacteroidales > Bacteroidaceae > Bacteroides > Bacteroides caccae. The sequence goes on from NZ_CP022412.2 coordinate 1,206,611, forward strand.
TATAGAACTCTTCTCGCAGACGGAAGCTATGATCTGCAAACATAGCGCTGAAGTGCTGAATGCGCCTCGTGCTGCTGCCTTTGCCGATTTTGAGCGAATCGGATTCCCGACCCGCAAAATGGAGAAGTACAAATATACGGATGTAAGCAAGTATTTTGAACCGGACTTTGGTTTGAACCTGAATCGCCTGGCTATTCCGGTCAATCCGTATGAAGTGTTCAAGTGCGATGTGCCGAATATGAGCACTGCCCTGTATTTTGTGGTGAATGACGCTTTCTATGACAAGGCCCTTCCCAAAAGTCATTTGCCGGAAGGCGTGATATTTGGCAGCTTGAAAGAGGTGGCCAGGCAACATCCCGAATTGGTGAAGAAGTATTACGGCAAACTGGCGGATACTTCAAAAGATGGTGTGACCGCCTTTAATACGACTTTTGCGCAAGATGGCGTAATTTTCTATGTGCCGAAGAATGTAGTAGTGGAAAAACCTATCCAGTTGGTGAATATTCTTCGTGCAGATGTCAATTTCATGGTGAACCGCCGTGTGTTGATTATTCTGGAAGATGGTGCACAAGCCCGTCTCCTGATTTGTGATCATGCTATGGATAATGTGAACTTCCTTGCAACACAGGTAATAGAAGTCTTTGCAGGAGAGAATACGGTGTTTGATTTGTATGAGTTGGAAGAAACACATACAAGTACTGTCCGTATTAGTAATTTATATGTAAAGCAGGAAGCAAACAGTAACGTTTTGCTGAATGGTATGACTTTGCATAATGGCACTACCCGTAATACTACGGAGGTATTGCTGGCAGGAGAAGGAGCTGAAATTAATCTTTGCGGAATGGCGATTGCTGATAAGAACCAGCATATAGATAATAATACAAGTATTGATCACGCGGTTCCGAATTGTACAAGTAATGAATTATTCAAATATGTACTCGATGATCAGTCGATAGGTGCATTTGCCGGATTAGTGCTGGTACGTCCTGACGCCCAACATACAAATTCTCAACAGACAAACCGTAATCTTTGCGCTACACGTGATGCTAGAATGTACACGCAGCCGCAGTTGGAGATTTATGCGGACGATGTGAAATGTTCGCATGGAGCAACGGTGGGACAGCTTGATGAGAATGCATTGTTTTATATGCGTTCCCGTGGAATCAACGAGAAAGAAGCTCGTCTGCTTCTGATGTTTGCGTTTGTCAACGAAGTGATTGATACCATTCGTCTGGATGCGCTGAAAGATCGCTTGCATCTGTTGGTTGAGAAACGTTTCCGTGGTGAGTTGAACAGATGTCAGGGTTGTGCGATTTGTAAATGAGTAATAGCGAATAAACATGGATATTCAAAAGATACGTGAGGATTTCCCGATATTGAGCCGTACGGTTTACGGTAAGCCATTGGTTTATTTCGATAATGGTGCAACGACTCAGAAACCCCGTCTGGTGGTTGATGCATTGGTAGATGAGTATTATTCCGTCAATGCAAATGTGCATCGCGGAGTGCATTATCTTTCACAGCAGGCTACGGAACTGCACGAAGCCTCTCGTGAAACGGTACGTCAGTTTATCAATGCCCGCAGCACGAGTGAAGTGGTGTTCACACGGGGAACAACAGAAAGCATAAACTTGCTTGTTTCCAGTTTTGGTGACGAGTTTATGCAAGAAGGGGATGAGGTGATCCTTTCTGTAATGGAACATCATAGTAATATTGTCCCCTGGCAACTTCTGGCTGCTCGTAAAGGTATTGCAATCAAAGTGATTCCGATGAACGACAAAGGCGAACTGTTGTTGGACGAATACGAAAAATTATTCTCCGAACGCACGAAGATTGTCAGTGTGGTGCATGTGTCGAACGTATTGGGTACGGTGAATCCGGTGAAGGAAATGATTGCAACAGCACATGCTCACGGTGTACCCTGTCTGATTGATGCAGCTCAGTCTATCCCTCACATGAAAGTGGACGTACAGGATTTGGATGCCGATTTTCTCGTGTTCTCCGCTCATAAAATATATGGTCCGACAGGTGTCGGCGTACTTTATGGAAAGGAAGAATGGCTGGACCGCCTTCCGCCTTACCAGGGAGGAGGAGAGATGATTCAGCATGTCTCTTTTGAAAAAACGACTTTCAATGAACTTCCTTTCAAGTTTGAAGCCGGTACACCTGACTATATCGGAACTACCGGACTGGCGAAAGCACTCGATTATGTGAATGGTATCGGTCTGGAGCAAATAGCCGCCCATGAGCATGAACTGACAACTTATGCTCTGCAACGTCTGAAAGAAATTCCTACTATGCGTATATTCGGTGAAGCTGCTGACCATGGAGCGGTGATATCCTTCCTTGTCGGCGACATTCATCATTTCGATCTCGGAACTTTACTCGACCGCTTAGGTATTGCCGTCCGTACAGGACATCATTGTGCCCAACCTTTGATGCAACGCCTTGGCATAGAGGGGACAGTGCGGGCTTCGTTTGCCATGTACAATACGAAATCGGAAATTGATATATTGGTGGCCGGGATTGAACGTGTCAGCAAGATGTTTTAAAGATATGAATCGCTATTTCTGTGGAATAGCGATTTTTTTATTCTTTAACTAAAAAAAGAATACCCAAAGTGCAGTGATTTGAGTTTTCTTGCGTCTAATGAGTAAAGAAACAAATATTCATGGAATATCTGGAGGGTCGTGAGACCATGCTTATATTATAAATTCTCTCTCTTTAACATTAATGGCAGCTATATCGTAAATAAATTACGGTATAGCTGCAACTTTTTTAGGACGGTTTACGTCTAATATATAGAATTGCAAATAACTTAAAGAGAAAAAGACAATGTTAATAACAACAACTCCCATTATTGAGGGAAAACGAATAGTGAAATATTATGGAATCGTTTCCGGAGAAACAATCATAGGTGCCAATGTGTTTCGTGACTTGTTTGCAAGTATCCGCGATATTGTAGGAGGGCGTTCCGGAGCGTACGAAGAAGTATTGCGCAAAGCTAAAGATACCGCTTTGCAGGAAATGCAGGCACAAGCTGCTCAGTTAGGAGCAAATGCCGTGATAGGTGTTGATTTGGATTACGAGACAGTAGGAGGTAGTGGCAGTATGCTAATGGTGACTGCTAACGGTACAGCCGTAAAGATTGAGGATGACTGAGATAGGTGGCATTGAAATTATAAATCATTATTCATTCCGAATAAGCAGAATGAATAATGATTTATTTAAGGCTCTAATGAGGCATTTTGAATGAAGCTAGTTCCGGTTCGATATGTTCCTGCTTCATAATATCCTCCATTCTTTTCACGATTTCCGGGTGGTATCTGGCAACATCTGTCTGTTCTCTGGGATCAGAATCCAGATCATATAATTGAATTTTCCTGTTTCCTTTAAAAATATTCAATACAATACCCTTCCATTTGCCCATTCGGACAGCTTTTTGGCCTCCGCTATCGGGAAATTCCCAATATAAGAAATCATGTTTATTCTGTTTTTTGTCTAGTAATTCCGGCAAAAAGCTGATTCCGTCCGTAGTCGGGCATTCTACTTTTGCAATCTCACAGAAAGTAGGCATAATGTCCCAAAAGGCACAGATGAGATCACTTTTACTACCGGCTTTTATCTTTTTAGGCCAACTGGCAATCATCGGAACACGAATGCCTCCTTCGCGGAGCGATGCTTTGCCCCAGCCCCATTCACTTTTGAATGGTTTAGCACTATCGAAAAAGAAAGAATCGCTTCCGCCATTGAAAGTCGGCCCGTTGTCACTGGTAAAAATGATGATGGTATTGTCATAGATTCCCAGTTCTTTAAGTTTATTAATAAGTCCCCCGATCTGTTCATCCCAGTAGCTGATCATGGCAGCATAGGTTGCGCGAGGATAACGGCAGGGAAAATAATCTTTATTGCCTGTGTATGGTTTTTCATCTCCAAACTTGTTCACATAATGCTTTACCCATTTTTCCGGTGCTTGTAAGGGAACATGGGGAAGGGGCGTCGTCCAGAATAAGACGAAAGGGTTATCTTTAGTAAGGTCGATAAAGTTGAGTATTTCTTTGTACATCAGGTCCGGTGCATACTCATTGAGAGTATATTTCGCATAGCTTTTTTCTTCGTATGGGTCTGCACCTTTATCCAGTTTGGTGTGGGGGACTACCAATGGATTATTCAGATATTCCCGATGTTCGTTTCTATATAAAAATGGAGGGTAGTAGGTATGAGCTTCTCTTTGGCAATTATATCCGTAGAAAAAGTCAAATCCCATTTTGTTTGGGGTACTGGCAGAACCGGGATACCCCAATCCCCATTTTCCGATACAGGCCGTTGTGTAGCCGGCTTGCTTCATGACTGCCGGAATCATTACCGTTTCTGCCGGAACGGGGCGTTGGCCTTCCAGGGTCGAATCAGCTAATACAGCTTTATGATTCCAAACATCTCCACGTGAAGCCATTTCGTCATTCCCCCGTATATAGGCGTGCCCGGTATGTAATCCGGTAAAGAGGACACAGCGCGATGGAGCTGACACTGCTGTCCCGGAGTAATGGTTGCTGAATGTCATTCCTTCTTGTGATAACCGGTCGATATTAGGAGTTTCAATTAACTGCTGGCCATAACAACCTAATTCCGATATACCCAGATCATCTGCAAGAATATAGATAATATTGGGCTTTTTCTTATTAGCTCCATTCTCTTCCGCAAAGGAAGAGAGTGGAGCTAATAGAGCAAGTCCAATCATAAGTTGATTGTTCTTCATGGTGAATATTAATAGAATGGATTTTGAATGATTTGCGGAGTCTTTTCCAGTTCACTGGCACTGATTGGCAACAGATATTGTGATTTATAGAAATGATTCGTTAATGTCATGTTGGGTTGTGGAGCTTTAAAGAATTCCTCTACACTGGCTCCTTCAATATTCCAGCACAAGAAAGGTTCATCCAGTTTTTCCGCTATTTTCCAACGTCTCAAATCCCAAAAACGTTGTCCTTCCAGATAGAATTCTATTTGTCGTTCCTGGCGGACAAATTGGCGTAAAGTTTCCTGTTCATTTTCTTTTCCTTTCCATTCATCATTTGCATATTTCTGAATAGACTCATCTACTCCCGGGATGCCTGCGCGTTTCCTTACTTTATCCATATATTCTTTAGCGATCTTGAGATTATTGCTTCCCCCAATCTCGATCAAGGCTTCGGCATAATTCAAGTACAGTTCCGCCAGCCGGAATGTGGGGAATGGATATTTGATAATGGCATTAGTAAATCCGGGATGTGTGAATTTCTTGTTAAGATATCCTGTTACCGAATAGTGCACCGTCATATCTTTTTTGAAACCATGTGCTCCATTGAACAACATTCTTAATCCGCCGGGTACATAAGATTTGTTCAAAGGAAGTGCTTCTGCATTATATCGTGCTATTTCGTAGTTACCGTTATGGAATCCTATCCATGAATAGAAACGTGGTTCACGGTTAAAATGTAGTTTGATAGAGCGGTCATTCGGTCTGTCTTCATAATTATTCCCGTCAAAGTTTGCAGGTAGATAAGCTATTTGATAACGGTTAGGATAGTCATAGGTCTTGTCTTTATCGATAGGTAATCCATGCTCTGTATAAAAGAGTTCGACCATCTGCAAGGTAGGTGCAGTAGAGTTAGTCTGCGTGTACGGGATCTGTTTTGTCTGTCTGACTGACGAACGAATTTGTACACCGTATGTTGATTCGCCTCGATTATCTCCCCAGATGATTTCACATAGGTTCTGGTTGTCAATCGTACAATATCTGACTCTGCGCTGAGCTTTTCCGCTTTCGGTCTGGTCTGTGAATCCCGGTTTTTCTTGGGTTGGAGCTCCGGCTTCAACATCTCCGTATAGTTTGTAGCCTGCTTTTTCCGCATTCTGAATAGCATCCAATGTCACTTCCGCACACTTCTCCCATTTCTTGACGTCGTATGTCTGTGAAATTAGATGTTTCCCATTTTCGTCAACGAAGTTACTGTAAAACTCACTGTTTCCGTTGAATAAAGGTGAGGCAGCGTATAAGTGTACACGGGAGCGGAGAGCGCGTGCTACATGTTTGGTTGCCCGTCCGAAATACATCGGATTATGAGCTTCAACCAGCCCCGGCATTGCTTCATCAAGCATTTGATCAATAAAAGCTACTACTTCATCGTAAGAACTTCGTGCCGGTAATTCGGATAATTTGGTATCCAAATCATATTTCTTCCTGATGATGAGAGTGGGACCGAATGCCTGCAAAGAACAGAAATGATAATAAGCAATTAGAAACTTAGCTTCTGCTCTATATATTTCCCTATCGGCTTCAGTATAAACTTGGGCTTTATCCAGAATATCCAGAAATTCATAGCATTGGCGGACCCCTTTCCATGTCGGCCACCAACGGTGGGAAACGATTGAATTGTTAGTCGGGTTATAAAGCCCCATTGTGAACAACTGTTCCGGTTCGTTGGCTTTATAATAAGTAGTTACTTCTCCTCCGGTCAGTAATGCTGTCGGATACCAGCTTTGGTACGGCTGTGAATCTTGAGAAGTGCGGTTCATCGGCATATAAGTATAACACGAATAGAGAAATCCTTCGGTTTTGGACGGAGTGTTGTAAGAGTCTTCCAGTTTGGCACGTTCATCCGGCATTATATCCAGATAATTGCATCCGCTTGTTAAGATGCATAATACAATGATGTAAATATATCTCAGTTTCATATTTTATTATATATTTATCAGTTAATAGTCATCTGAAAACCAACATTAAATGTTCTTTGAGTAGGATAGGACATACCGGAGCCACCTCCCATTTCTGGATCCCATAATTTGAATTTAGAGAATGTTAGCAGGTTGTTGCCGCTGACATAAATTCTCATATTCTTGAAATTATATCCTATTTCCGCATTCTTGAGCTTTAAAAAAGCGGCGTTTCTCAGCCAGAATGTTGAATTCTGGTTATTATTTGTGTTATATGCCGTCGTGAGTCTGGGGTATGATGCATTGGGATTAGGATTATCTGTTGTCCAGCATCCATCTGCTACGTAATCTAATATACCTCTTTTGGCGGTATTGTTATCGTTGGTGAAAGGATGGAATCCGCTCATCATTAATGATACGCGTCCGGTTCCCTGAAAGAATAAAGAGAAGTCCAGATTTTTGTATTTAATGGAAGGGCCGAAACCATATACAATTTCCGGTACACTGGGATAACCTAAGGCAACTTTGTCATATTCATTGATTGCATTGTCCGTACCTCCTAATGCATTCGGAATATCTTTGTACTTAATATCACCGGGCATTAACGGCAGATTGGCAAATTGTTGCGGCAAACTATTGTTAATCATATTTTCGTCGGTAAATAATCCGTCCGCTACATATCCGAAGATTGTATTGAGTGAATGGCCGACTTTCAGACGGTTGGGATATAAGCTGAATTCCGGCTCATCCATTTCAAGTATTTTATTATGAGCAAAGGTGAACGTTCCCTTGAAAGAGACAAACAAGTCTTTGTTAATCTGGTTGTTGTAGTCTACACTGGTATCTATTCCCCAGTTACGCATCTTTCCGAGATTTCCTTGAACTGTAACATTACCAAGTCCCATGAGTGTCGGAATTGTTCCACGATCCATAAAGATTTCCTTTCTCACTTCTTTGAAAATGTCGGCAGAGAAACTGAATCCTTTCAATATTCTCACATCAATACCGGCATTCCATTTCTCACCAACCTCCCATGTCAGGTTCGGATTGGCATATCTTTTCCATACAGGACCGGAGTTGGTGTGTGTCTGGTTACCGGTCCCGGTTGTGAATCCGGCTCCGGAGTTAGTAAGGTTCTCAAGGAACGTAAAACGTCCGGCTCCTGTCTGGTCATTACCGACAAGCCCCCACGATGCTCTTATTTTAAATTGCGGGATGATGTTTCTGAGCGGTTCCCAGAATTTCTCTTCAGACAGATTGTATCCGATTGCTACTGAAGGGAAGAAACCGAACTTCTTATTCTTCGGGAAGTTTTCAGAACCATTGTAGCCAAAGTTGAACTCGGCTAAGTACCTGCCGGCAAATCCGTAAGATAAACGTCCTGCTATACCTTGTTTCCTTCTAGGTAAGGATGTCAGCAAGTCCGAAGGGTTGTTAACGTCATTCTGTTCTTGATTATATAGGAACATGACATTGACTTTGTGCACGTCATTGAATGTTCTGTTATAATCCAGGCTGGCTTGTAGATATAATCTACGGTTACCGCTATTGGAACCTCCGGTTTTAAGCTCGGTACTTTGTTCGTTGCCGATGATGTTTAAGTCGTATGTATCTTCTTGTGGATTATACATGGAAGTCTCATATTGGTTGACGTTGCAATAACGATACACTTTAGAATATGAATAGTTGTAATATGAAACAATAGCATTCAGTTTCAGTCCTTTCATAATCATCTTCAAGTCCTGATTAAAACGCAGGTTGGCTGTTACACTTGTAGAGTACGTGGAACTATAACCGGATACAAAATCGGCGACAGGATTGACATAACTTCCGTTCGGAGCACCAGATCTTCCTCCCCAACGGATGTGAGTGTCATCTTCCTGGCCGGGGAAACGGATCGGAAAGTCTACCGGATTTGCATTGAGTGCACTTGAGAATACGCTTCCGGCACTACTATAAGGCCCGCTCCAGTCTCGTACCGACACATTTAGTCCTAGCGATATTTTAGTTGTATTGGTTGCCTTGATATTCAGATTATTGACAAAATCATAGTTGTAGACATTGATATTGTTGTTGAAGGAGTAGAAGTCTTTACTGAGTGATTTAAGATTACCGTCGCTGTGCTTGACGCTTGCACTCATAAAATAATCTACCCGGCTGCTTCCGCCACGGATATTAAAGTTGAACCGTTCGGCAAAAGTGTTTTTCTTGAACATCTCGTTGTACCAATCGATGTTGGGATACATATAAGGATTGACACCGTCTATTGTAGCATTAATCTTTTCGTCCGAATAGATATCGGTAGTCTCGGGAGTACGTGTCTGTGCCTCATTGTATAATCTCATATAAGTGATACCGTCTACCATTTTAGGAACATTTGTCAACTGTGATATAGCCCCTTCCACTCTAAAGTTAATGATCGGCTTTTTCAGATTTTCCCCATTCTTTGTCGTGACTACCATCACTCCGTTAGCTCCTCTTGTTCCATAGAGTGCTGTTGCCGTTGCATCTTTTAGTATTGAGAAGCTTTCAATTACTTCAGGATCGAGATTGTTCAGTTGGGTTGCGTCAATTTCCACACCGTCCAGGATGATGAGAGGATCAGTTGCGCCACTGAATGTAGAAGCACCACGAATCCAGAAACTGGCGCCGTCTGCTCCCGGTTCGCCACTTCGTTGTACGGCGATAACTCCTGATAAACGTCCCGCAAAAGAAGAAGATAAACGTGAGGAAGGTACTCTTAGCTGTTCCGGGCGTATCTGTTGGATAGCTCCGACAAGACTTTCCTTTTTCTGCCCGATACCAAAGGCTGTGACTACAACCTCATCCAATGCCTTAGTGTCTTCTTCCAGTTGGATGTTGAGTATACTCTTCTTCCCGACTTTCACTTCTTGGGTGATATATCCCATAAATGAGACTATCAGGACCGGATTTTCTTCCTCAAGTTCAAGCTTGTAGAAACCTTCAATGTCCGTCAGAGCACCTGTCGTGCTGTCTTTAATTTTAATAGTTGCCCCGGTGATCGGTTGTTCGTCCTTATCCAATACAAATCCTTGTATTGTTTTTCTTTTAGAACTTTGCGGTTGAACTTTCTTTTGAGCTACTTTTTTGAGTGTAATCTGCCTGTTGTCTATTGTATATTCTACCGACATACCTTTAAATAGTTTGTCGAGTACCGGACGAATTGGTTGGTTCGTTACTTTAATAGATACCTTGCGGTTGGGATTAATGGTTTCTCCGTAATAGACGAAGATAAATTCGCTATTTTTCTCAATATGGCTCAGTACTTGTTTTAGAGGTACATTCTCGAAACTGAATGTGAATGTTTTTTCCTCTACATAGTTAGAGACGTCTTCTGCATAGACAGATAAGAAAGATGATAAAAAAATTGCCAGTACAAACAGGAATTTGTATCTTTTAACACTCCTGCTTGTAGTAAATTTACAGTTTTCCATAATTTTGTAATTTTAAGAACGCTACTTAATGTTGATAGGTAATGTTTTTAGCTAATCCGAATAATACTACGAATATTATTCGGATTTTTCGTGTGTTTTCATATCATAGGCATATTCGATGTTTTTAAGATTAATAATTAGTTTTCTTTTCTCATGTGGACATAATATATATTATTCTTTTCTTCTATGGTAACAGGTGCCGTTATGGCAATAGTTGACAATACTTTCTGTAACCCTTCATTCAAATCAAGTTTCCCGTGCATCGGCATTGTTTCTATACCTGTATCATAAATAATTTCTTTTCCGTAATAGCGGTGTAACTGCTCTAATACTATACTTAGTGCCTGATTATTCAATGTCAGAATGCCGTCAATCCAGCTGATATAATCGAGCGCATTGACTTTTTTCTTGTCAGTATATGTTCCTTCATTCAGAGCAATCAGCTCATTAGGCATCAGCGTATAATTCTGTTCCTTTTTGTCTTTTACCTCCACCTTTCCCCGTACTAATACGACTTCGGCTTTAGTATCTTCTTTATAAGCTTTTACGTTGAAGGCAGTACCCAGCACATTTACAGTAAAGAGTGATGTCTTTACTATAAAGGGGATGTTACTTTCCTTATGAGTCACATCTATGAATATTTCTCCTTCGACGAATATTTCCCGATATTCCTTTTTGAACTTTTGGGGATAAACAACCTTCGTTCCGGAATTAATATCCAGTTGAGAGCCATCAGACAATTGTAATTTGATATGTTTCCCCATTGGTACAATAATCTGGTTCATGGGATGTTCTTCTTCTCCTTCCCCGGTACTCTGTCGGGGCGCGATTTTCTTCTCGTCGATTAATAAAGAACCGTCTTGTGCATAAGCCACGGTAGCTTTTTCATCTACTTTTATCTTCGTTCCGGTAGCCGTAATCAGCTCAATATGTTTCTCCGGAGTATTTGCAGCAGATACAAACTTTTGAACATCTGCCGAATGAATCGTATCATAAGCTTGATTATTCAGCCAGAATACAAACAGGAGAGAAGCAGCAGCAACAGCTGTCACCGGTATAAGCCAGCGATAGACGGGAATATGCTTCTTCTTGTCTATTTGCTCACTGATTTTGCTCCATACCTCGTCTTCTGCTTCTTGGGAAGCGGAACTTTCTCTCTTTCGAAGGTAGTGGAACAACCGTTCGCTCATTTGTTCAATATTTCCTTTTTCTTCTTTCATCATTCGACTGTTCTGTTATTATAATGGGAAAAACGAATTTACTCCTCACTTTTATGGAAAAAAATTATTTATTTTCAAATAAACGTCGTAATTTGACAATAGCTCTCCCTATCAGGTTCATGGATGAGTGCACTGTAATACCTAATATTTCGGCAACTTCCTCCCATGTAAGTTCTTTGATATAGTACAAATAAACGGCATGACGCTGATTGGCGGATAATTTCCGGTAGGCCTCCTTTAGCAATTTGCTTCTTTCCAGATAAGTATCGTCGTGTGCAAAGAGTCCTTCCAGTTCATCATCTGTCAATGGAATCTCAAACTCTGCATTTTCTAACTGGTACGTCTCTTTCATCGAGGACATCTTATATACGAGATTGTTTCTAAGGGCTGTATATAAGTAAGATTTGACATGGTCTATGGGGCGGAATTTAGAGTTGTTGAATACGTTGACAAAGAGATCCTGAATACAATCTTTTATTAATTCTTCGTTTGTGGAGATTGTATGTCCATAATTCAACAGGTGCGGAAAGTAACGCCGGTACATTATTTCTAAAGCCAGCTTGTCTCCTTTGATTAGCAGAACCCATAATTCCGCATCCTCTTTAGTTTGATAATGCATTTTACTCTCCTTCATACACGTGTACTCTGTGTACTTTGTTATAATTGTACTAGAATGATTAACAACTGTTGTATTTTGTAGCAACATGTGGCAAAAGTATAAAAAATAAATTAAATTATATCGGAGAGCTAATGATGATTTCTGTTTACTATAAAAAGAAGACTAGTTTGAACGGATATTTATGTGATATGGATACTGCAAGAAAACATGGCCGGACTTTCTCCGTCTTGTGTGATTTGCAGTATCCATATTCTTTTTGTAATATAAGTAACTATTATAGTAA